>NZ_CP010515.1:307809-615619 GCF_003431325.1 Acidilobus sp. 7A
ACCCAGGCCCCCTGGAGGTCGTCTCAGCGCTACTGCTTGCAACGGCCCTTGACATAGTTTACCCCTACCACAGCGGTGTGATGCTTAAGATACATCCCGTTCACACCTCCTACTTCATGGCGCTGAGGCTCTTCAGGCCCTACTCGTCGCGCCTGCGCGGGGCCCTCATATGGCTCGCTGTAATGGCCTCACACCTGGCCATCTACTCAGCCCTGCTCTACTTTGCCTACAGGCTGAGCCCCGTGGCCTGGGTTATAGTGGCGGCTTACATAACTAAGGCATCAATGTCTGCGAGACTGCTCCTAGAGGAGGTCAGCAGTGCCGGGAGGGGGCTACTTGAGGGCGACCTCAACGCTGCCAGGAGGGCCGCCCAGGGCCTGGTGAGGAGGGACCTAAGCAAGGAAGACCCAGGCCACGTAGCATCTGCAGCCATTGAGTCCCTCGCTGAGAGCCTCAACGACGGCCTCGTCTCGCCCCTCTTCTGGTACGCTTTGCTTGGCCCGCTCGGGGCCCTCGCGCAGAGGCTTGTTAACACCATGGACGGCGCCCTCGGCTTCAAGGACCCTGAGCACATAAGGGCTGGGTGGCTCAGCGCCTGGGCTGACACCATTGTAAATTACATCCCGGCCAGGGTCACGGCGGCCCTTATAGTGATAGCCTCAGCGCCTCACAGGTCCTCCGGAAGGGCCCTCAGGGCGTGGCTCAGGTGCGGGAGGCTCACTGAGAGCAGGAACGCCGGGAGGCCCATGTCAGCCATGGCGGGCTCCCTGGGCGTCATGCTAGAGAAGAGGGGCTCCTACACGCTCTGCGGGGAGTTCGGGAGGCTACCTGAGGGCCGTGACGTCGCTGAGGCCGTAAGGGTTGCAGCTATATCGTCAGCTCTGCTGGTCCTGGCCGAGGTCATTGTCCTCCTGCTTATCTGACAGGCATTAAAATCAATGCCGACCTGAACGCGGCAAGAAACATAGCGAAGAAAGCAGGCTACAAAACACCGATATCGAGGAGGATACTGAGCTATACAGTCACTGCTAACGGCGTGAAACCGTTAACCCCCAAAGAGGGGGTAACGTTCGAGACCCACGGTAGAAACCCCGCCCTTAAGGGCGGGGAGGGGTCATAGGCCGCCAGCAATGAGAAGAAGCTACTTAACCTCCCTCAGCGCGCGGCCGCTCGAGAAGGCATGAGGTGCGAGGACCTAGGGGCTGCCCTGCTTGACTCCGTAAAGGAGTTGGTTGCCAGCGAGGGGTGTGACTGCGTGCTCTTCAGCGGCGGCATAGACACCACATTCGTCACCCTGGCCGCCGTCGAGGGCGGCCTAAGGCCTAAGCTCATATCAGTGCTCTTCCCCGGCTCGGCTGACGAGGAGTACGTAGACTACGTGTCAAGGGAGCTTGGCCTGGAGCTAATCAAGGTCAGGCCAACCGCCGAGGAGGCCCTTGCATGCGCTGACGAGGCGCTAAGGTCAATGGTGACGATAGACCCCATAGAGGTCATCTCAGGTGCCGCAGTCTGCCTGGGCCTCAGGAAGGCCAAGGAGCTTGGCTGCAGGTGCGTTGCGACAGGCGACGGAGGGGATGAGCTCTTCATAGGCTACGACTTCCTCTTTCCTGAAGGCCGCGATGAGCTTGAGAGGTGGCTAAGCAAGGTCACGCGTGGGGCTTTCTTCAACTCAGTTCCCATATCGGGCCGCCTGGGGGTCAAGGTGCTGCTACCCCTCTACAGCGACAAGGCCAAGGAGCTCTCCTGGGAGGCCCTGAGGCTCGGCTGCGACCTGAGGGAGCTCAACGGGGTCAAGTACGGCAAGTACCTAATGAGGAGGGTCATAGAGGCCAGGGGGCTCAGCAAGGTGGCCTGGAGGCCCAAGGACCCCATAACAAGGGGAAGCGGCTCACAGTCGCTGCTGGACGTAATGAGCAGCCTCACCTCTAACGATGAAATAATTGAACTCTCCAGGGAGACGGGCGTGCTGTTGCCTTCAAGGCCCCACGCCTACCTACTTAAGAGGAGGCTGTCCCTTGAACTTCAGATGCCGCAGAGGGCGACCTCCAACAGCTGCCCCATATGTGGCTCAGAGATGAGGGACGGCTTCTGCAGGTTCTGCGGGGCCTACATAGATAGGTCGGACTCGCTCTCTGTATACTCCGACGACGCTGCCAGCCTCACGGGCGCCTCAAGGCTGCTTGGAAACCTCAAGAAGTCTTGAAAGCGTGAACCTAGCATTCCCAAGCATCCAGTGATCGTTGTTAAAAAAGACGTAGGCCCTGCTCGGCCTGAGCGCTACTATCTCGTTCACGTCGCTGAGGAGCTCCTCCTCGCTGTACTCATAGGCGTACCACGAGGCCCTTCCGTGCATCCTGAGGTAGACGACGCCGTTGGTGCTCCTTATAAATACCCCCATGGGCGAGTCAACAGACACGAAGGTCACGCCAAGCCTTCTCAGGGCCTCAACGGCATCGTCCGAGAACCATGAGGGGTGCCTGAACTCCAGCGCCGCCCTCTGTCCAAGGCCTGACCTCATCACAAATGTCTCAACCCTGGACAGGTTCTCCTCAGTGTAGGCGAAGTTGGGCGGCATCTGAAAGAGGTAGAAGTCTATGAGATTGTTCATTGGCTCGAAGAGCCTCCTGAACTTGGCCCACGTGTCCGCTGCCTTATCATTAAGCCTGTGAACATGTGTTATCAGCCTGTTCACCTTAATTGACCACCTGAGACCTGAGCCCCTCCTGGACCACGAGGTCACCTGCGAGGGGAAGGGGAACCTGTAGAACGAGGCGTTCAGCTCCACGGCGTTTAGCCCGCTGTTCTCAGCGTACCAGCCGAGGCTACCATCCTCGTTCCAGTCGTAGAGCCAGCCTGATGTACCGACGTAGACCTCCAACCGACCTCCTCCCCGCCCTAAAGGGCGGGCTTTCAGCTGTAAGGCCCCTAGCTGTAGGGGGCCAGCGAGCTTATAGGAATGGCGAAACTCCCTAATATTGGTGGACACGCCGCGGAGGGCGAGAAGGGCTCTGACATTGAGGCGAAGCTGACGCAGCTGAGCCCCCTGTCGCTCTACATACTCTTCCACCTTAAGAGGGCCAACGCTGACTACGCGGGCTCGATATCTAAGGTTATCGAGGTGCCAATAGAGAAGGTTGTTGACGAGCTTGACAGGCTTGAGTCGACAGGCCTGATACAGAGGCGCGTCGGGGGCTCATCAATAAAGCGCAGTGAGGCTAGATTTAAGCTCTCCGACGAGGTACATAAGCATCACGTCTACTATGAGCTTAGCAGGGAGGGCGAGGCACTGGTCAGGGAGCTCGTGAGGGACCCCCGGAAGCTCTCAGAGTACTTTGACAGACTTGCAGGCCACAGGAACGCCCTCAAGCTGCTCCTCTTCCTCTTTGAGGCCAAGAACGAGCACGCCGGGACCCTGGCCAAGGTGGTTAATGACACGCCCTGCAACACCGTTGACCTCCTCGACAGGCTCGAGTCCCTGGGCCTTGTGGTTAAGGTCAAGGAGAAGGTCATAAAGGCCTCCCACAGGAGGGCCAAGCCGAAGCCCGAGACCAGGACGCACCACGTCTACTACAGGGTCAGCGAGATGACTAAGATGCTAATAAGGTACAGCGACCTCAGGAGAGCCTCACAGGGGGCCTACGCTTGATCTTCCCTGCCTGACGCCCTGGCCTGCCAGGGGCCTGAGGGCCTCCAGGCCGCCCGTGAGGAGCTTGACTAGGTTCTCAGCGTGCGCCCTGGCCCTGTTTACGGCTATCTCCCTGAGTTCCCTTGGGTCCTCAGTCTCGTCCTCGTGGACTGTGACGTCGACAACTACCTTGCCCGTAAGCACGGAGAGCATGACGAGGCCTACGCTCATAGCTATGTAGCTGTACTTGTCCACCTGGGTGGCGCCGACCCAGCCAAGCGTTATCACGCCGTCGCAACCCATGTCTATAAGCCTGCGGGCGGCGCCGGGGAGGTCCTTTATGCCGGGCACTGTGTACCTGACTACCCTGTAGTCAGGTAGCTCCTCCCTCAGCACCTCCTCGGCGACGGAGCCCATGTCGACCCTTGAGAAGGTCGTGTCAATCACTCCAACACATCTCGACTCCGTCACAGGCGTCTATCACCTCCCTGCCGCTCACCAAGGCCAGGCCCTCCCTCTCGGCTATAGCCTTAGCCTTCTCAAGGCTCAGCGAGGGGCCGCGGTCAAGCATCTCTGCAAAAACCGTGGTAGGCTCAAGCCCGGCGAGCGCCGTGAGCGCTATGCTTAGCTCCGTGTGCCCCCTTCTGGCCTTGAGGCCCCTTGAAGCGAGCAGGGGCACGTGGCCCGGCGCCTGGAACTCATTTAGGAACTTCCTCCTTGCCCCCTCCCTATCGCCCTTCAGGAAGGCCTTAACCACCTCATAGAGCTCCCTGACCGTTGTCGACCTGTCTATGTCGCTTATGCCTGTCCTGACGGACGTGTGGTTGACCCATATCGTGAACGCCGGCCTGTCGCCGTAGAAGAGTCTCCTCTCAGTCAGGGGCCTGAGGGCCGGGACCGACGCTATCAGCTCGTCGCCCCAGGGGACGCCTAGGTAGCTCACTATGGACCAGCGTGTCGCGAAGCATATCAGGCCCCCGGCCCTTGCCCTCAGCGCATATATGGCCTCTGGCGTAACGGCAGACGCGTGAAATACCATGTCAACCTCCGACTCCCTTGACTCTGAGTCGTAAAGTAGGACAGGCATGCCGCTCTTGAGTGCGCTTATAGCTTCATCCACGCCCACGCTCGGCCACCAGCGAGAGAGCTAGGGCCAGGAGGGAGATTATTAATAGAGCGTACGGCGTCTCCAGCCTCGCCCTTTGGGAAGTCAAGCCGCTGCTAATTGACATGGGTGGGGGCAAGCCGCTCGCTGTGCCCTCAGCAGCGCCAGGGGCGCCGCCCATTATAATGTCAAGGTACCAGCCGCTTCCGCTCACTGTGATTGAGAGCCACGAAGTGTTAGTAAAGTACGTCAACAGCTGATACTCGGGCGTGCTGCCGTAAAATGCCAGCTCCTCGCCGCAGCTGGCGTTGCTTTCATGAAACACAGAGCTAAGCCCAGGAACCTCCGTCAGGTTAACGTAGGTGGGCCCCTGCCACATGCCCCTGGGGGAAGCGCCGGAGCCGTTAACGCATAGCACAACGTTAGCCGTCCAGGCCCTCAGGAGGGCCGAGTATTCAGGGGTCGCGTTGATAAGCTCAAACGAGGTGTTTGATATAATTATAAGGACGTTCCCGTGGCTCAGGGGGTAAATAGATGCCCTAGAGGGGCCTCCAGTTATGTTAACCAGGGTCACGCTGACCCCGTTGACCGCCAGGCGCCCAACGCCAGGGCCCGGGAGGGCCAGCGTCCCGTTGGTCAGCCCCGCGGAGAGGTTGCCTATGAACAGGGCAATCGCCGCTGCGGAGAGGAGCAACAGCGACGCCAACGGCCTCAAGTCAGGGCACCGCTAGTGCCATTGACTATCATGTGCAGGGCAGTTCTGTTAGTCAGCGCCTGCACCAGTGACCCCACTACAAGGGTCACGCTGGACTCCATAATGGCAGCCACCACCAAAAGCAGCACCGAGAGCACCAGCAGGGAGAACGCCAAGGCATAGGTTCTCCCTATGCCACGCTTAAAGAACAGTACCATGGAGGACGCGACGAGGCTGAAAGCGGGTATCTCTATGACGCCGTGTGGAGCGAGGAAGTAGAATATTGCCAGGGCGTTGCCGTGCAATGGAAGGGTGTAGACGCTCACAAAGCCCACGAGCCCTCCGTTAAGCACTATTACGAAGATTGGGAAGACTATTGTGATCAGCAGTGCGTAGTCTATAATGTCCGTGAGGGAGTTCTTCGCGAATATAATGCCTGGGAGCGCCGCATAGAAATATGGACCACTGGTGTTAGCAAAGCTTGCAATGCTCCTTATGGACTGCGTCTCGTTAAGCAGGTACTGACCGGGGTAGCCGCTCACTATCTTATTGTAAAACGTCGCCACGAGCATTGCAACGACGCCGAAAAGAACTATGAACGCGTACCAGGCCCGCCTGTACAGGCTGTCCTGTGCTATCTCGTCAACAGCGTCATCAAGAAACCCCATCTCTATCACCTCCATCATCAACTAGAACCACGCAGTCCCTATCTATATGAGGCGCTATAGCGAGAAGCGTGTTTGACGTGGTCTTAACATACTTCCACTCCCTGCAGAGCCTCACGCAGTCCTCGGGGTCAGCGCACTGCATGAACTTTACTTTAAAGCCTACCTCTTCCAACCGCGCCCTCTTACTCTTTCCAGCTCCAGCAGTTAAATGAACTGTTTCAGCGTGCCGGCCTAGCGCGGCGATGTTCTTGGGTACTGACAGGACGTGAGACCTTAGGTTGCGCCCAGCCGCTGCAAGGTAAAATCAATATAAGTGTCGCCTCAGCCCCTGTGATATGGAGAACCCCGTGGTGAAGCGCCACGAAAGGAAGGACAAGCGCAGCAAGGTCTGAGGCCTTGATGAACACCTGGAATGAGATAACTAGCGCGTGGGACTCCGGCGAGCAGGTGAGCAGGGAAAGGGCCATAGAGCTGCTCAAGGCTGAGTACTCGAAGCTAAAGGTGAGCCCCATAAAGGGCTCAGCCGAGCCTAAGGACCTTTATGACAAGGAGCTCACCAGCCTCTACGTGATAGGCAAGTATGGTATGGGGCTTGACTCGCAGTACCCTGAGCAGTTCGACTCCCTATTCAACCTGGAAGTGAAGCTTGAGCAAGCAGCGTCACTGCTAACATCAGGCGACCCCTCGGCAAGAGTGAAGGTGACGGCCCTCCTTGGAGGCCTTGATGGAAACCTGGTCGCCAGGATGCTGAGGATAGGCCTTACAAAGGTCTACTTAGGCTACGCCGACGACTCATACATGAAGGAGCTAAGCGACGCCATAACTGGGGCCTTCCCAGAGATGGCTGATGACGTCAACAGGTTCCTCAAGTTCTACTCCGCGTTCAAGGTAGCCATGGCTATAGAGCAGGGCTCCGTGAGGGACCGGATGACCAAGGAGGCCATGAAGGAGGCCGTCGCCATCCAGCTCGGGAGGGGAAAGGCCACGCTGCCAAGCGACCTCTACATAGTTAAAATAGCGAGGGACGTCTTCAAGGTGCCGGGGAAGGTCCTCTGGCAGGTCTTTGGGAGTATAGCGGAAAAGGTCAGGGAGGGTAGGTAGGTTAAATCCTCAACCCGAAGGCCTGTCTGATCATCTCCCTGACTATGGTCAGCCTCTGTATTTCGTTCGTCCCCTCGTATATAGTTGTTATTATGGCGTCGCGCAGGTACCGCTCGACGCCAGTCTCAAAGTCGACGCCGTAGCCTCCGTGTATCTGAACAGCCTGCCTCGCTATCCACTCAGCGGACTCCGTGGCGAAAGTCTTAGCTATGCTGGCGGCTATAGCGTACTCCGACCTGCCCTCGTCAGCTAGGCTCGCAGCCCAGTATGTGAGAAGCCTTGACGCCTCAAGCCTTATGTACATGTCGGCCAGCTTCTCAACTATCATTTCAAAGTTTATCATGTTCTGGCCAAAGAGCTCCCTCTGAAGGGCGTAATTGACCGCTTTCTCAAAGGTAGCCTGGGCTATCCCTACAGCCTGAGCCGCTATGCCTATCCTTGTATGATCATAGGTAGTCACCACGACCTTGAAGCCCTCGTTCTCCTTTCCAACAACGTTCTCGGCGGGTACCTTGACGTTGTCAAGTACAACCTCATATGGCTGCTCCCCCCTCATGCCTATCACTCTGAACTGCTGCCCTATCTTGACGCCCGGCCAGTCCCTCTCGACCACAAACGTAGTTATGCCCCACCACCTCTTGCCCTCCTGTGGCGGGTTTGTCCTTGCTGAGACCAGGAGGTAGTCGGCCTCGCCAGCGGCGCTTATGAAGACCTTCCTCCCAGTGATTATGTAATGGTCATTCTCTTTGACCGCCCTTGACTGGATGCCGGCCACGTCACTGCCGCCGCTTGGCTCCGTGTTCGCATGAGCTCCTCTTTTTTCGCCCCTAGCTATGGGCGTCACGTACCTCTTCTTCAGGTCCTCGGCGCCGAACTCAAGGACAGGAACTGCAAACAAGTGATTGACCCCTATTGCAACTGCCAGGCTTGGCACGGCCCTGGCTATCTCTTCCATGGCTATAGCTGTTATGAGCTGCCCCCCTCCCTGGCCGCCGTACTCCTCGGGTATGCCAATGCCCGTTATGCCCTGCTCGGCGAGACCCTTGAGTATCTCAGGCGGTATTCTGTTGCTCTCCTCTATCTCCCTCCACCTCGGCATGATATCCTTCTCAACAAACTCGCGCACGGACTTCCTGAAGAGCTCGTGTTCCTGGGTCAGGTTTACCTTAAAGTCCTCAATACTCTTGAATGGGAACACCATCCAGGTCCCACTCTAGAGGGCTAAGGGGAAAATTTATATTAGAAAGCTTGGCGCGCTCATTGTCCGCCCTACATGGTGCCTTTAAACGAGCCCTGGCTACGGCAGACCAGGGCTGAGCTTTACTTAATGACAGTTTCAACCTAACTGAACTACCAGCGCCCCAGCTATCACGGCAGCCGAGGCTATAGCCTCAAGCGGCGTTGGGACCTCCCTAAACATCACGGCAGTGGAAAGAATAGCAACTATAGGCGTCAGCATGGATATAGAGCCCGCCCTGACGCCCCCAAGCGCCTTAACGCCGTAGAACCACGAGAACCAGCCGACGGCCTGTATAACCACTACAATGTAAGCTATCAGTGCCGCCGAGAGGGGCGTGAGCTTCAAGTACATCCCCAGGGGCCAAAAGGCGAGCACTAATGGCGTTGAGGAGAGCGACATGAAGGCCGTGGCGGCCACAAGGTCCAAACCTTCAGGGACCACGCGCTTCTCATAGTAAAGCGTGCCCGCTGACCACAGTACGCCGCCCAGGAGACCTATGAGGATTCCAATGTTAAGCTTAGCAGCGTCGGCAAACACTAAAAGCGCTATGCCAGCCATGCCAACCCCCACGCCTGAGTACTGGCGCCCGCTCACCCTCCTGCCCATGACGAAGGGCGTGGCCAGGGCTGTGAACAGGGGTTGCGTGTATATCATCACTGCGGCGAGCGACGGGTTGGACGACAGAGCTATTGCGAGGTTCAGCAGGACCAGGAAGGCACCTATGTTTATGAGGCCTGCTATGAAGACCTTAAGGTTAGCCGCGAGCCTCCTAGCTATGGCTGCCAGCACTGCGCCTCCTATTAAGGTCCTGAGGGCGGCCAGGGCCACAGGGGACACGTACCTCTCGGCTACACCTATTATAGGATAGGCCGTTCCCCACACCAAGATCGCGAGGGCCAGCGAGACGTAGCCAAGCCTACGGGACGTCACGCGCGGTCCTAGCCCAGGGAGCCTCCAGCTTCGCTTTTAAGCAGCCCTGAGATAAGTCAGGTGGGTTAAGGAGCGTTGAAGGTACTCACTATAAGGGCCGAGAGGGGGAAGATCATAAAGAGCGAGGTGGTCGATGGGGACCTGAAGGATCTCGTCAAGAGGAAAGCCCAGGAGGCCATGAACGAGTGGGACCCTGAGACCAGTGACTTCATAGTACTTAAGGACAACAGGGAGCTTGAGCTACCCCTCCCCCTCAAGCCTGAGCTCGTGGACCTTTTCAGGAGCATTGGCAACATCTCAAGGACCAAGGATAAGGCGATAGGCTCCTTCCCCGTCTACACCATAAGCTTTGAGAACAGAATGCTAAGCGAAGATAAGTACGTCGAATACAAGATCTACCTCCTCGCGCCTTACATAAACGACGACGTTAAGACCGAGCTGGAGGCTGAAGCCCAGGACATCACCACCGAGAAGGAGGGTCCTGAGGGCATCGAGGAGGAGGGCGAGGAAGAGGAGAAGGAGAGTTGACAGGCATTGAGAAGGACCTCGTGGGCCTCGGCGAGGCAGTGGTCACTCTGTTCATAGTGCTTGACCCGTTCACAGTTGTGCCGTTCTACGTGAGCGCTGCTGAGAAGCTGCCGCCTGAGAGGAGGGGCGGCTTCCTCAACACGTTGATATACTCGGCGGTCTTCATGCTCCTGGCGTTCATAGTTATCGGCGACTACCTGTTTGAGCTGCTAGGCGTCACGCTTAAGGACTTCAGGATAGCGGCGGGTCTCATACTTCTCGTGTACGCCATATCGAGCCTCTTTGACATAGAGATAGGCGCCCCCAGCAGCTCCGAGTCCGTGGAGAGGCAGGCCATAGTGCCGCTGGCGACTCCCCTGCTGGCAGGGCCGGGCAGCATATCAACGGCCCTCTACTTCAGGTACATCTACGGCTACCCTATAGCTATAGGGAGCGTCCTCATTAACGCAGCGCTGGCGTACGTGATCCTCTACTTTGGCGAGAGGCTCATGAGGCTCCTGGGCAAGCACGGGGCCCTTCTGATAGACAAGTTCATGAGCCTGGTGCTGGCAGGGTTCGCTGTGAGCCTCATAAGGGCCTCGCTCTGAGGCCTGCCACTGGACTTCTGGAATGCGCCTCAGCCGGGGACAGCGTCCTCATCAGCTCAGTCCTATCGACATCCTCATCGGCGTTAAGCTACAGGCCCTCTGCAACACAGGCCCTGATCATCGGTACTCACGCTTGCAGCGCTCTTCATCGGGCCACTCTGACGCTTTGTCTCCTAACGTTTATAAAATCTAGACTTCAATAACAAGCACGTGGTGGGCCAGGTGTATAAGAAGATACTTGTTGGTTATGACGGCAGCGAGGGCGGCGAGAAGGCGCTTAACAGGGCTCTCGAGCTTGCCAAGAGCTTCAACAGCGAGCTCTGCCTCCTGACAGTTATACCGCCCAGCTCCATGGCCTTTGGGGAGATAGTTGTCCCTGACGCCATCAACCTGTCACTGATAATAGAGTCCTCGAGGAAGAAGCTTGCTGACCTCTCGTCAAAGCTGAGCGCCGAGGGCTATAAGGTCAGGTTTGAGGTCCTCACTGGGGACCCTGGTGATACCATAGTGAGCTATGCCGAGGTCAACGGCTGTGACCTCATAGTCCTTGGCAGAAGGAGGCTCTCGAGGCTTGAGAGGCTCGTGCTCGGCAGCGTCACCAGCAAGGTCGCTGGCAAGTCCACTAAGGCCGACGTGCTGGTCGTCCCCTAGGCAGCATGACCAGCATAGCAGAGGAGGCAACTGCGAACGCAGCGAACATCCACATGGTGGAGTAGATCGGCGTCAGGCCAAGGAACCCCCTGCCCTGCAGCAGCAGGCCGCCTATGAGGGCCCCCACGGCGCCGCCGACGGTGTTCCCCACGCCCCACACGAGCGAGTTCGCCTGAGCCCTCACGCTGGGGTCCACGACCTCTGAGACATAGCCTAGGAGCACCGGGAACCCGCTGAGGGCGAAGAAGCTGTAGAGGCCCAGAAGGACAGTCATCATGACGACGCCGCGCGCCAGCAGGAAGACCACGTAGAGCAGCGTCGACGCCAGCGTAGTAATTATGACGACGCTCCTTCCCCCGAGCCTGGTCACCAGCCAGCCAAAGATGGGCTGGCCAACCACCGCCGTTGCGTAGGACACCGTTATTATTACGCCCATGAACACCTTCGACCTGACTATGTCAACCACGTAGGTTGGCGCGTACGTCATGACGCCATTCATAAACATGGCCCTCACGAAGACCATAGCCGTCAGCGGCACCAGCAGAAAGCTGTACCTGGAGAGCCTTGAAAATGAGCTGGAGGCGCTCTCGTGAAGGGCAGGCATCTTGACGTCGTGGAGGCCGGCCTGTATTATGAGAGCTAGAACTACCACATAGGCAGCTATGAGGGACAGGGCCTCACTGCCCCCAAGGTAGGCGACGGCAAGAACCATTACCGTGGGGAAGATGGCCCTCCCCACGCTGCCAAGGGAGCCGTTTATGCCAAGCGCCCTGCCAGCCTGGCCCTCGTAGCTGTGCTGTAGTATGGCGCCGCCCAGCGGGTGGTAGAAGGAGAGCCCGAGGCCTAGGAGGACTGAGCCTAGGCCTATGAGCGCCAGCCTGGCGACCCCGCCGTAAATGAATGTGGCCGCGAAGGCTGCCAAGGAGCTCGCTATTAGGGCGAAGCCGACGGTCATGAGCGTCACGTGCCTGCCCGTCCTGTCAGCAGCGTTGCTGACAAGGGGACTGGCCAGGCCTGAGGCAAGGTTCACGAGAGCTGCCATGCCGCCTAGGAACGCCGCCGGCACGTGCATGTCTATGTAGTACGTTATGAGGATTGACACAGTCACCAGGAAGCTGTCGTTTAGGAAGTGGGCAAGCGACGTGAACAGCAGCATCCTGCCCCTGCTGTCCATACTTTGACACCTGCGGTCTCACGGCGTCCTACAGATAAAAATTTACCTTATGAAGATAGCGCCGCCCCTGGGAGCTTTTAAGCGGCCGCTGGCTGGAAACTTTTAAGTATTGCAAGGCGATGCTAGTCCTAGGGGCGCTCCTCTGTGTCCCTGACAGCTGTTATACTTGCTGGCGGCGAGGGGACGAGGTTCAGGCCCTACACGGACCTGATACCGAAGCCTATGATACCACTAGGACCTGAGGAGAAGCCGGTCGCTGACCACATCGTGAGCACCCTCATCAAGGGCGGCGCCACTCACGTAGTCTTCCTTGTTGGCTACAAGTGGAAATACGTGAGGAACTACTTCGGCTACGGCGACAGGTTTGGCATAAAGATAGACTACAGCGTAGACGACGAGACCTACAAGAACACCGGCGGGTCCCTCCTAAAGGCTTACAAGCAACACCTGCTGGACAGCGACCCCGTGGTCGTGTGGTACGGTGACATACTGGCGCCCCTCAATGCCAGCGAGCTAGCTAAGGAGCACGCGAAGCTGGGGGCCGACGCGCTCCTAGTTGTTGCCAACGCCTACCAGGTACCCGTGGGCGTCGCCGAGATCAACGAGAGCGGTGATATTGTTGACCTAAAGGAGAAGCCGTGGGTCAACATGAAGGTGACCATAGGGGTGCTGACGCTGAGGCCCAGCCTGCTCGAGGAGTACGAGGGCAAGCTGGGGACCTCCTTTGACATAATGGGCGACCTCGTGCCAGAGATGATAAGGTCAGGGAAGAAGGTCAAGGCCTACATATATGACGGCCCCTGGATAGACGTCGGCAGCCTGGAGAGGTATAAGAAGATAGACGAGTCCCTGCTGAGGCACATCACGCTCTCCTAATGACCCTGACTGTGCCGGCGCCGTCAAGCTCAACAACGTCCCCGTCCCTAACCTTGGAGAGGGCCTCCTCGGGCACCGAGTCTACTAGCGGCACTCCGGCCAGCACGCAGCCTGCTACTATTATTGGGTCAACCCTCGACATCACTATGGCGGCCGGGGCGACGCCGTTCACCTTTAGGGCGTAAATTATGTAGCTTCCCACTGTGCTCCCCCTGGGCCTCCTGGCGACTATCACCCTTGAGGCCGCTCTTCTCCCGTCCTGCATGACGCCGGTCCTGGGGTCAACGTCGCCGTAGAAGCTTATGGCGTCGAGGGTCAGCGCCTCCCCCGTTGCCCTGCCAGCGACGAGCTGCCTCCCCCTGAGCTCAAGCACGACGCTCAACGCCTCTCACCCAGCCTCATGGCTAGGTCCTCCATGGACTCAAGGCCAACCTTTAGGCCGCGCCTTGAGAGGTAGAAGAGCGCCTTGTAGCTGTAAGTGGCCACCCTAAGGCCCCTGGACCTTAGGCTTGACACTACGAGGCACGTGTCCCTTAATATTACCGCCCCGTACTCCCTGAGCACCTTCATGGCCTCAGCGCTCACCCTTGACTCCTCAAGCCTTGACGTGGTTATCAGCAGCCCCGGCCTGTGGGGCCTGGGCCTGAGCCTGCTGAGAAGCCTGGCAAGCTCCTCTATCTCCTCATGGGACGCGTGTGGGCAGCCGATGTAGACTATATCAACGTCGTCAAGCCTCTTCGACTCGAGCTCATCCTCTACCTCCCTGTAGTCTAGCGTCTCGACGGCCTCAAGCCTCTCCGGGGGCCTCTCAGGGGTGAGGCCGGGGACGAATACCATCGCTATGTCCCCCTCCGCCCCCACCGCGGCCCCAAGCTCCTTGAACCTCTCAGCGTCTATGGGCGCCATCAACATGGGCGGCCCCTCGGACCTGTGGAGCCTGGCCAGTAGCTCCCCCAGGGCGGCGGCCCTGGCGTAGTCCAGCCTGTAGCCGTCAGGGGCCTCAAGCCTGTAGGCCACCCTGGGCAGCCTGCCCTCCGGCGTATGCATGCCATAGTAGTACGTCCTCCCAGCTATGGCCGCCATGAGGGCCACAGGCCCCCCTTCCCTGTTGGTCCTTAGGCCTAGGACGCTGTTTGCGTAGACCACGGCGTTGGACTCGCCCCAGGCGACGCTGTCGCCGGGCCTGAGGGACCTGACAGATGGTATGTAGTAGGGCGTGCACGTCAGCGTCAGAGCCGCCCCCATGCGGAGCAGCGCAGCGGTTATCGCCCTCTGGCCCTCCTCAACCTCCCGCGGCACCGCCACCAGGTCAGAGGCCTGGGGGCTCTCCAGGTCGAACCCTACTGGGTTCACAGTGGTTGGCACTGAGAACCTGGCTCCCATTGAGGCCAGGTCCTCTATTAGCCTCCTGCCGGGCTCCCCAATGTTGTTATATGACACCCCCGAGACGTGGGCGTGCACTATCGGCTGAAGCCTCGGGGCCCCCAGGGCCTCGCCCACCTTAACTATGACCTCCAGCGCCCTGGCCCTTGCCTCGCCCTCGTCGCCCTTAAGTATCCTCTCCTCCTCCCTGGTCAGGTACATCAGTACCACCACGTGTCCATGAAGTTGTGCTCAGGCACCATGTAGAGCCTCTCAGATGAGGCCCTGCAGGCTGGCAATAATATACACCTGTCCCCCTCGCAGCCCCCTGCCGAGGAGCACCTTGCTGAGCAGCCGGAGATGCAGGCGGGCGCCTCAAAGGTGCAGCAGGACCTGCCGAAGGACCAGAGGAAGTCGTCCATTATGAACGGGTCTACGCCGGCCTCCTGGGCCACAAGCCTGTAGGCCTCCCTAACCGCGAGCCTAAGCATGACGTCCTCCTGGGGCCTGAAGGGGGCGCCAGCGGCTATGAGCTCCAGGGTCTCCCTGTCAACATCAACTATGCCAGTCCTCAGTGCCACCCTGGTCAGGTGGTTGTCAACTGGCACCTCCTTGTTCTGGGGGTCCTGAAATATCACCACCTCCCTCCTCTCTATGAACTTAGCCAGGAGGAAGGCCTTTTTCTCCACGGGGTCCTGGTAAGCCTTAAACACCTTGAGCAGGTCTATGAAGCCCTGGCCGACCCCCCTCCTAAGGTAGCCGCCTGACTCAACCACTATCCTGTAGGGGTCGCCGTCGAAGAGAGCCTTCAGCTTGACCCCCAGGTCCCTGAGCAGCTCCGCCCTGACGTGGGCGTCAGGGGGCCTGGCGCCCTCGACGCTGAGCCAGGAGAGCACGTCGTCGTCGTTCACGAGGGCCAGCCTGTCAGCCGTGAAGAAGCCTGGGTCCTCGGAGAACCTCTTTGAGCCAAGCCTGTAGAGCAGGTCAGCCCCGTGAAACCTTGAGCCCCCCACGGAGGCCTCGTACTGCCTCCTGCCCCTACTCAGCCTGTGGTCCATGGCTACCATCACCAGGAAGTAGGCCATCACGTCCCTCCTGGGCGCGTCCCTGGGCGGGTAGTACCTTGGGTCATCAAACGCGTCAGCTGGCGTCTTGGACACAGCCTTAGCTATGGCCCTGCCTAGGGCCTTTGCCCTCTCCCTGTTCACCTCGACCCTCAAGGCAGCCCGGAAACGCTGTTAAGCGCCTCCAAAGATAAGCTTAGAGGAAGAGAAGTGAGCGAGAGCTGGGAGCTGGCCGCGTCGCAGCTGCTGGAGAGGGCCAGGTCCCTCAAGGGAGACCTGAGGGAGGCGTTCATCTACCTGCTTGACAACGTCTCTGTCGGGGACCTGAGGGCAGCGCTTGACCTGAAGAGAAAGGGGCTGCAGGACCCGGTGGGGACCCTTGAGAGGCTGGTAGAGATGGGCCTTGCTGAGAAGGGGAGCGAGTGCTACAACCTGCCGTGGCCCATAAGGAAGCTCATAGCAGAGAGGGGGGTAGGGGTGGCTGAGAGGGCCCTCGGCGTGGGCCCTGGCTAGGCGCACAGCTTAGGCCTTGCAACGCTCTCAACATAGGCCCTCCTCACCCTCTCCCTCATGGACAGCGCGGCCGGGTGAACTATATGACCTCCTCCCCGCCCTAAAGGGCGAGGGTTCCCTTAGGGCGGTTCACAGGTTCCCCCCATCTGTTCGGGCTTACATCTGTCACCTGGGGGGCAGTCGGGGCAGCCAGAGGTCCCCCCATCTGGCTAAGCGCCCTCCCCTCAATGTTCAGTATAGCTATTGTGTCCCTGTCGGCCTCAAGGCCGCAGCTAGGGCACCTGAGCCTGCGATGCCCTACTTCTACAAGTTTAGCGCCGCACCTTGGACACGTCGTGGATGTGTTGGTAGGGTCAACAACGAACAGCGGCACTCCGCCCTTCTCGGCCTGCCAGTCAATCCAGAACGCCAGCCTCCTGTAGCCGAGCGCTATCAGGGCTGTCCTGTGCCCCTTCGGGAGCTCCCTTAGGCTCTCCACCAGCCCCGTGAGGTCCTCCCTGGCTACCGCCAGCTGGCCCTGCTTCGCTAGCGACACGATTATATGAGCCGTCCTCCTGGCCCAGTCCTCTATGATGTTCCTGGCCTTCCTGCGGAAGTGCCTTATCCTCCTCCTTACCCCGCTCCTCCTGCGCCAGGCGCTATACCTTGAGGGAGGAGTACTTCCCCTGAAGCCTTTCAGCGAGCCTCCTGTAGCGCAGGGCCCTCTCAACTGGCGTCTCTATCCTTTGCTCAACGCTTGAGTTGCCAACTACTATCTGCCTCTCATTTATATCAACGGCAAGCACCCCCCTTAGGGGCGTACTTTGCTGGCCTAGGCACCTGTTTAGTTATGTAGAGCGTAAACTCGCCGTCCCTAAATACAAGCCTGGCCTCCCTATTAGGGAAGTCGTCATACCTCCCGTCCCAGCCGATGACTCTGAGCCTGTAACCCCCTGCCAGCTCCATATGGTTATCCTTTATCCTGTAGCCCTGTTCATGAGTCAGCCACACGCTCAGGCGCTTAGCTGTTGGTATATCGCCCCTTTTCGGGTTCTTAAGCCAGGACCTGGCTATAGCGATGACCTCCCTGTAGCAGTCCTGGGCGACCCTGGCTGGTAGGCCGTACCTCTCCCTCAGGTCATTATACAGGAGCTTGTGGGCCTTGGTGAGGCTCAGGGCCCTGCTCGCTATTACTGCCCTTATTGAGTAGTTTAGTGCGTCTCCGTACCTCCTCATGAGGTCCAGCAAGGCCTGCTGGCTTTCGGGCTCGGGGCTAACCCTCATTTTAACACTCAGGGTTAGCTCTCCCTCACCGCCCGCAGGCATTCACTCCACCCTGTTCTTCTGAATGTCCACCTTCCTCATACAGTTGGGGCATGTGACGTAGCGAGTCTTCTTACCCTTGTACTCCCAGACGTAGCCGCAGTACGGGCACCTTAGCTTTACCACCACCTCCACCACCTCCAATAGGGAAATGAGGCCTTATAGGCTTTCCTATCCATCCCCGTCCTAAAGGGCTAGGCTTTCAGTTGTAATCCACTACAGTGCCGCACGCCGAGTCGACCTCCGCCGTCTTCACGACCTCCTCAAGGAGCCCCTCTCCCCCGCCGGCGGCGTGGGCAACCATGGCCGCGTAGCCCTGGGAGGCCTCCTTGGTTATCGAGGAGCCCGGCAGCCTGCTGCCTTCGACGACCTCAATGTCAGGCATGGCCTCCATCAAGGCCTCCCTGAGGCTCCTCAGCGAGGAGTACCTGCCGTTCAGAACTACCGTGCCTGCCTCCTTGCCGAGGGGCACGAAGGCCCTGGCCACGTCCTTCACAGCGCCCTCAAGCCACGCCCTGAAGGCTGAGGCGCACGGCTCCTCCCCCGCCTCATACATGCGCTCGGCCTCCCTGAGGTCGTGGAGGCCGCAGACCTCGGCGAGGCCCCCCTTGTAGACGTCGAACCTGGCCCAGGAGGGCGCCCCTACAACTACCTCAAGGTCCATGGCCCCCGCCGTCAGGGGGCCGTAGGAGGCGTAGGTGCCCCCTATGCCGTCAACGACCTTCCCCCTGAGCACGCTTATGGCTGAGTTGTAGCCGAAACCGAGCTCCAGGATGACGGCGCTGACCTCGCTCGGCTGGAGGCCCTTGGACTTGGCCAGGTGGTGAACGGCTATGAGGGCTGATGCGAGCTTGTCAGCGGTCCCCATGTCGACCTTGTTGTACTTCCTGTAGGCCGGCACGGTCCTGAGAAGTATCACAGAGGGCACAAAGGCCGCCCTGAGGTTGGCCTTCGAGAGCTGCTCAACTACGAAGGCCAGAGCCTCGTAGACCTTGACGCCCAGCTCCCCTGAGGCCTTGGCTATCTGTTCAGGGGTGCTGAGGAGCAGGACCTCGTAGACAAACCTCGCGGGGTCCCTGACCTCGTCAGCCCAGCTGAAGGGCACGCCGTAGCCTGAGGGCGCAGCTATTACATCTGGCCTTGAGGCCTCGACTGCCCTCATGAGGCTCTCTGGGTCATCAGCCACCCTGGCTGCGGGTACGCTGGCCTCATAGACTACCCTATCACCGTCGACAACCGCTAAGTCAAAGGTTCCCGTGCCTGGGTCTATGCCTAGGGCCCTCAAGGTGAGTCCCTCGCTCAGTTAACATAACCGGTCTGAGCTGAACGAGGAAAAAGCAAGGACAAGCATGAGCGCCGCCCACCCGATAAGGCCGGCTGAACCCTCTGAGCCCAGCCCCACCAAAGGTCTGCCTTATCCCTAGCCCCTGGGCCTCGGGCGATTGGGAGCGGCGGGCTGAACCGCTCGGGCTTGCGCCCTCGCGGCTTACACCCCCGCCCCATCAACCCCGTCTTCTACGGGAGCCCTCGTCGCCCTCCCGGCAGAGCCGGGAAGGACGAGCGGCCGCCTATTTTTGGGGTGGGGTTCCCGCTTAGATGCTTTCAGCGGTAACCCCTTACGGCGTGGCTGCCCGGCTTGCCCACCAGGACAGCCGGTAAACTAGAGGCCGCGGCGCCCCGTTCCTCTCGTACTGAGGGCACCTTCCCCTCAGGCGGCCAGCACCCCCCGCGGGTAGAGCCCAACCTGTCTCACGACGGTCTGAACCCAGCTCACGTTCCCCTTTAATGGGCGGGCAGCCCCACCCTTGGGGGCTGCTGCACCCCCAGGATGGGAAAAGCCGACATCGATGTAGCAAACCGCGGGGTCGATAGGAGCTCTCGCCCGCGACGACTCTGTTATCCCCGGGGTAACTTTTCCGTCGTGCCCGGCCCCCACCGAAGGGGGCACGAGCGTGCGCTAGGCCGCGGTTTCCCGTCCGGGCCCCATGCAGTTAAGGGCCCGGTCAGGCCGGCTTTTGCCCTTGCGCTCTACGGCGGGTTTCTGACCCGCCTGAGCCGACCTTTGGGCGCCCGTGTTACCTTTTCGCGGGCGTGCCGCCCCAGCCGAACCGCCCACCTACCGCTGTCCCTGGCTTGCGCCAGGTTAGACCCTCAGGCAGGGGTGGGTGGTGTTTCATTGACGCCTCGCGGCCTCCCGAAAGAGGCCGCTCACCGGCTCCCACCTACGCTACGCGCCCCCGCCCGAGGGTCAACGGCAGGCTGCGGTGAAGCTCCACGGGGTCTTCTCGCCCTGCGGGGGGATGTGGGGCTGTGCACCCACCCAGTAGGTTCGCGGGGCCCCAGGCCGGGACAGCGGGGACCTCGTTGATCCGTTCATGCGCGTCGGAACTTACCCGACAAGGCATTTGGCTACCTTAAGAGGGTCAGGGTTACCCCCGGCCTTCAGTGGCGCTTCGCCCGGTTGAACCCGGGTTTCACGTACCACCAGTGGCCAGGATTCACCCCCCGTACACACCCTTTCGGGCTAGCGGGGAGCTATGTTTTTGTTAAACAGTCAGGTCCCCCTTGTCACTGCGACCTGCGGACCCCGGTTTTTGCCGAGGACCGCAGGCACCCCTTCTCCCGAAGTTACGGGGCCAGTTTGCCGAGTTCCCTGGCCTGGGTTGACCCCCCGACGCCTTGGGCTCCTCACCCAGGGGCACCTGTGTCGGTTCTCGGTACGGGCGTGGGGGATCCTTCCTGGCTCCCTTTTCAAGGGCCCCAGGGCTCGGCGGAACCCGCCAAAGGCGGGCCATTCCCCCCTTCAGCCGCTTCTCGCCGTTACGGCACTCCACGGCCTTCGGGCAGTTAGCTGGGTCGCCCCCGAACGGAGGCCCCCAGTCCGCCTACCCCGAGGCGTCGGGAGCCAGGCCTTGGGTTACCCCGAAGCGTACCCCCACGGCACGGGAATGTTAACCCGTTTCCCCTTCCCGGGCACCGGTTAAGGGCCCAGTTAGGACCGGCTAACCCCCGGCTGACGAACGTTGCCGGGGAACCCTGGCCCTTCCGGCGGCGGGGATTCTCACCCCGCTTCGCTGCTACTACTGCCGGGATCAGCACTCGGAGCGGCTCCACGGGACCTCACGGCCCCGCTTCTGCGCCACCCCGACGCCCGCCTACCGCACGCCCCCATCCCGGAGGCGGCCCGAGGTCTCGGCGGCCGGCTTAGCCCCGACCAATCTTTGGGGCCCCCCGCCTCGGCGGGTGAGCTGTTACGCACTCCTTAGAGGATGGCTGCTGTTGGGCCCACCTCCCCGCTGTCTTAGGCGAGGGACGCCCTTCGAATGGCACTTAGCCGGCACTTTGGGGCCTTAACCTCGGTCTGGGTTGTTCCCCCCTCGGCCCCCAGCCTTACGCCGGGGAGCCCCACTCCCGCCGTCTTCGGCGGCCGCAGGTTCGGAGTTTGACTGGGTGCCGGAGGGTTTCCCCTCCTGGTCAACCCAATCAGTAACTCTACCCCACGGCCAGCCTCAGGCGAGGCTGGGCTCCGGCCCACTTCGGCGGGAACCAGCTATCACCGGGCTAGATTGGCCTTTCACCCCTAGGCGGGGGTCATGGGAACGAGTTGCACGTCAGAACCCCTTCGGCCCTCCACGGAGGTTAGCCCTCCGCTTCGGCCTGCCCCCGCCTAGATCGCCCGGTTTCGGGCCTCACGGCCGTGACTCCGGGCCCTGTTAGGACCCAGCCCCTCGCCGGCTTTCGCCGGCTGCGGGCCTTTCGGTTTCCCTGCGCCTTCGGGGCTGACCCCCTTAGGCTCGCCACGACCGTGAACTCCCCGGCCCGTGTTTCAAGACGGGAGGCGTGACCCCGGTCAGCGCCCCTCGTACTCCTCGGTCACCCGAGTTTCCTTCGGGGGCCTCACCCCTTTAGGGCCACGCCCTTTATCGCCGCCCGGTTTCAGGCTCTTTTCGCCCCCCTACTCGGGGTCCTTTTCAGCTTTCCCTCACGGTACTTAGTTCGCTATCGGTCTCGGGACGTGTTTAGCCTTGGAGGTCGGTGACCCCCACCTTCCCACGGCACAACCAAGCCGTGGTACTCTCCTTCGCGGCGCGGGCCACCGCGGTTTCGCCTACGGGGCTATCACCCTCTACGGCGGGCCTTTCCAGGCCTCTTCGGCTACCGCGGCCCGGCCCGCTGGGGTTGCCCCCCGCCGCGAAGGCAGCGACCCCTCATCTCCCTACGGTTGTCCCGCAGGGAATTGGATTGGGCTCTCCCCCTTTCGGTCGCCCCTACTCAGGGGATCTCGATTGATTTCTCTTCCTGCCCCTACTAAGATGTTTCCGTTCGGGGCGTTCCCGCCCCTTACGGGGCGCGCAGGGCTGTTCGCCCTGCGCAGGAGGTCCCATTCGGGGATCCCGGGTTCAGCGGCTGCATGCGCCTACCCCGGGCATTTCGCTGCTTGCCGCGCCCTTCCTCGGCGCCCGAGCCGAGCCATCCACCGGACGGCTACGGCGCCGCAAGGGCCAGGGATAAGTCAGGTGCCCCTGGTGGGGCCAGGCCCAGATCTGGGCGCTGGCCCCATCGGGTGGGCGGCGCTCATTGGGCCTCAGCTCAGAGGCCCTAGCGCCCTTCGCTCACAAGCTTAGCTTGTGAGCTGCATCGGCGTCAAGGGGTCCGTGGGCTTTCACGCGACAGGGCGCCCAACTGCCGTCGAGAGGTGATCCAGCCGCAGGTTCCCCTACGGCTACCTTGTTACGACTTCTCCCCCCTCGAGGGGGAGAGGTTCGACCCCCTCCCGAGGGAGAGGGCCTCACCCCTCCCCCTCTCGGGTGGAGCGACGGGCAGTGTGTACAAGGGGCAGGGACGTATTCACCGCGCGATGTTGACGCGCGGTTACTAGGGATTCCAGGTTCATGGGGGCGAGTTTCAGCCCCCAATCCCGACTACGGCGGGGTTTCAGGGATTGCCTCCCCCTTTCGGGGTCGGATCCCGCTGTCCCCGCCATTGTAGCCCGCGTGCAGCCCGGGGGTTTAGGGGCATGCTGACCTGCCGTGGCCCCCTCCTTCCTCCGCCTTAGCGGCGGCAGTCCCCCTAGTGTGCCCCCACGGTCGCCCGCAGGGTCGCAACTAGGGGCGGGGGTCTCGCTCGTTGCCTGACTTAACAGGACACTTCACAGCACGAGCTGGCGACGGCCATGCACCTCCCCTCAGCGCGTCAGGCAAGGTCATTAGCCTGGCCGTCATCCTGCTGTCGCCCCCGGTGAGGTTCCCGGCGTTGACTCCAATTGAGCCGCAGGCTCCACCCCTTGTGTGCCCCCCCGCCAATTCCTTAAAGTTTCAGCCTTGCGGCCGTACTCCCCAGGCGGCGGGCTTAACGGCTTCCCTGCGGCACCGGGCGGGCTCTAACGCCCGCCCGACACCTAGCCCGCATCGTTTACAGCCGGGACTACCCGGGTATCTAA
This sequence comes from Acidilobus sp. 7A, assembly GCF_003431325.1. Classification (NCBI taxonomy): domain Archaea; kingdom Thermoproteati; phylum Thermoproteota; class Thermoprotei; order Acidilobales; family Acidilobaceae; genus Acidilobus; species Acidilobus sp. 7A. Next base: position 330,670 of record NZ_CP010515.1, read on the forward strand.
TCCGGTTCGCTCCCCCGGCTTTCGCCCCTCACCGTCGGGCGCGTTCCAGCCGGGCGCTTTCGCCACTGGTGGTCCCCCAGGGATTATCGGATTTCGCCCCTACCCCTGGGGTACCCCCGGCCTTTCCCGCCCCCTAGCCCCGCAGTATCCCCCCCACTCCCTGGGTTGAGCCCAGGGCTTTCAGGAGGGACTTACGGGGCCGGCTACGGGCGCTTTAGGCCCAGTAGACGTCCCGACCACTCGCGGGGCTGGTATTACCGCGGCGGCTGACACCAGACTTGCCCCCCGCTTATTCCCCCGCCTCCTTGCAGCGGGGAAAAGCCCCCTTACGGGGGCACTCGGGGTGACCCCGTCACGGTTTCCCGCATTGCGGAGGTTTCGCGCCTGGTGCGCCCCGTAGGGCCTGGGCCCTTGTCTCAGGGCCCATCTGGGGGCTCCCGCTCCCACGGCCCCTACCCGTCGTCGGCTTGGCGGGTCATTACCCCGCCAACTACCATGATGGGGTGCAGCCCCATCCTCGGGCGGACCCCAGGCGATAACCCCCTGAGGTCCCTTTCGGCAAGAGACCCTTCCAGGCCCCCTTGCCTATGGGGGATTAGCCCCAGTTTCCCGGGGTTGTCCCCCTCCCGAGGGTAGGTTAGCTACATGTTACTCAGCCGTGCGCCGCGCCCAGCGGCGGCTGGGCGCGCGACTCCCATGGCTTAGCCTCACCCCGATAGCAGTCGGGTCCGGCAGGATCAACCGGAGTTCAGCCGCAAGGCGCGGCTGAGGCGGTTGGGCACACCTGCCGTTACGTGGCCCACGGGCCCCTGTCAGACCTAAGCGTCCCTGGAGTACCACTTCCAGGGTTTGCTTAGGCCCCCATTTACTCAGCGTCCTAGGCCCCTGCTCGGGGCCGTAATCTCTTCTTTCTGTGCCAGGGTTAATAACGTTTACGAGTAGCTGACACCTCGCGACAGGAATATATTGCAATGCCTTGCACGCCCGGTGTCCCCGCAGCCAGAGGCCGGGCCTCATGCTGGGAGCGACGACTCCCCGTTAGCCCAGCGCCGCCGGGCGAGCAGCTGCGGGGCCACCTCTACGTTGGCGGCCAGGCCTTTTAGGGCTGACGGAGCCTAGGCCCTCAGAAGCCCGAGCCTCCTGGCAAGGGCCTCCCAGTCAAGGGCGAAGACCAGGAGCCCAGCCACGACGCCAGCGACGCTGACGGCAGCTATGAGAGCGAACTCTGACAGCCTGAGGGCTGACGATATGAAGCCAATGGTAACATTGAGTATGTAGACCTCCATGACAGTCTTTATCAGCTTCGCTGCGGCTGCCATGAGGCCCATCAGTTTAGCCCTCATGCCTGAGGCGCCTCCAACCATGTAGACGAAGTCGTCAAGCGGCAGCACGGGCACTATCGCTGCCACGAAGGCAAACAGGTAGGCCCAGCTGGAGTTAGCGTACCTTGAGAGGAACCTCACGTTCCTGTTCCTCCTCAGGACCCCCTTGAGGCCGATGCCGAGGTAGTACATGACCAGCTTGGCTGCTGCTGCGCCGAGGGACGCGGCTATGACTGGCGGCCAGAAGCCGAGGCCGCCGTACTTGACCTCTAGGATGACGACAGTGACGTAGGGAGGGGCGCCAAGGGGTACCAGGTTAAACACGAGGGCGACAGCAAAGCTGGTCAGGATGACTTCGAGTGCCCTCAAGGCCTCACTCGCTCATCCTGGTCACTGCCTCCACCTGCACGTCCTCCACGTCAGGCACAGACCTCAGGAACTCCTCGAGGGTCTCAGTGCCTCCCTCCACGTCCTCAGGCATCGCTATTATAAGTTTCAGGGCCTTGAGGCCGAAGGCTATGGGCTCCTCGCCCGAGTTGAGGACCTCGTAGCCCTGCGGCAGCGAGCCCTTTATCCTGTTAAGGAGGTCACTGAGGTTGACGTCCACCGAGGAGGGCGTAACGCTCACCAGCACGGCGACCCTTGCCATTCTGTCCACCTCATGGCCCAACGAAGCCGCAGTTGGGGCACCTGTACGGAGTGCCCTGCTTCCTGCACTTGGCGCAGCGCCAGAGGAGGGCCTTGCCGCAGTTGGGGCAGTAGAAGGCCACGGCCTTCTCCTTGGGGTGAATTATCCTGCCGCAGCTCACGCAGACTGGGGGCTGAACGGTGTCAAGCATGTCTATCTTTCTCACGAGCGATACCGACATATCCTTACTCCCGCCAGTCCGTGGACGCTCCCAGGTATTTTAAGCCTGCCTACGGCCTTCCCGAAGGCTTAGCGTGGCGCCTTCCGCAGCTGTTTAGAGTTTCACATAGTTTTTAGGGCTCAATATATCATCATGTCTATCGGCGAGGTCCCCTTGAGGGGTGAAGAGCCGCCAGCCCCCAGGGCTACTCAGGGCGTGGGGCCCCAGGTAACCCTGAGCGCCCCAGGCCCTATGAGGGCCCCGAGCGGGGCGCGGGGAACAGGGGGTGAGGCGATTACTGTAAAACGATGAACCCGTGTAGGAGCTGAACCCCTGGCGCTACCTGCCAGCGCCTGCTCCGTCGGCTATGAAGGAAGCCCTTAGCCCTCGCCCCCTGATGGCCACCTAGGCCTCATGAGCCCCTGGGCTAGGCCTCTCCTAGCGCGCGATACAGAGGCCCTGCCGGGCAGCCTGAGGGCCACCTCCGAGGGGTCAACCGCGCCGACTATCTCAACGTCCTTGGCAACCCTTGAAAGCTCCTCAACTATTTCCTTGGCAACGTCCTCAACCTTCCCATTGCCTGGCGTCACCCTGAGGTATGCCACCGCCTGGGGGGCCACAACGCTCTCAGGCCCAACTATAACCACCGGGAGCCCCTCCTCATCTAGGGCCACCCCAAGATATACCTCGACCTTGAGGGGCCTCAGGTAGTTCTTCTTGCCGTAGACCATGAAGGAGCCCTTCGTCAGGTACTCGCCCGAGGGCGGGCTCTTCGACACCTGGGAGCCGTAGGCCCAGTAGACGCTGACGCTAGCCATGCCCTCCTTCCAGGCCCTGCTGTAGGCTGCCGTGAGCGTCGCGGCCTCCTCAACGTCCTGCTCAGTGAACTTGCCCCCGGGGCCAGTCATGAGCACCACTGCAGGGGCCCCGTGAACGTCGGCATGGAGGAAAACATCATTGGGTCCCAGCATTCTCCTAACAAGGCTCTCGTTTTGGTCTGCGTCCCTCCCCCCAACCGCAAGTAGGCCTGATGACGTTACAAGCCAGTGGTACCTCTCGTACCAGGCCCTCCGCCTGCCCCTAGCCTTAGCCCTCAGCTCCTGGAGGGCGAGCTGGCGCTCCAACTCCTTCAGCCTGGCCTCTATGTCAACCTCCGACCTCTGGGCCCTCTCGGCCTTGGCCCTCAGCTCGCCCGCCTCGCGGTAGAGCCTCTTTATGGCGTCGTCCACGCTCTCGTAGAGGTAGACCTTGACGTCAATGCCCGAGAGCTCAAATACCGCGTACCCCTGCCTCCTGTTGACCTCCTTGGCGCCGCAGCCCTCCCCTCCCTCCCTTATGCACCTGAGGGCGCCCGCGACGTCATGATATGTCGAAGCTATGGCATTTGCCTGCGCCTCGAGGAGCTCGGCCTGCTTAAGGTAGTCCTCCGCCTCCCTCCTGGCCCTCTCAAGGCTGCTCATCAGCTTGGCCCTCTCGGCCTCAAGGGGGCTTGGCCTCCTCGGCGCTGAAAGACTGAAGTACAGGTCCAGCGCCTCGTCGAAGCTGTTGAAGGCCTGCTCCCTCATGCCCGTAGCTGATGTCACCCTGAACGGCGTCGCCTGTGCAGGGGCCCCGTCAGGGCCTATGTAAACGTAGCCCCTCCCCTGAAGCGACTCGTCAAGTATCGTCCTTAGAGCGCCCGTAAGTCCCGCCAGGTCCTGGGACCCCAGCGACTGGGGGCTCACGTCAGCCCTGAGCCCGGCCCTGAAGACGGCCTCCTCCGCGGCCTCGCCTGGGACCCCCAGGGAGAGCACGAGGGACCTTACCAGGTCCTTAGCGCCTGAAGCCCTTATTCTCATCCCAAGCTCCTCAGGGTTAAGCGTGAAGGGGTTCTCGGACCTCAGGGGCGGGTATGAGTACTGGAGGCCCCTCTTGACGCTCCTGTCCTTGGCCTCAAAGTATGAGGAGGCCGAGATCACCTTGCCGTCCGGCGAGACAAGAGCTACGATGCCCCTTGGCAGGAGCTCCGCGATAACCCTGTGACCGTCCTCGAAAGCTAGCTCCACGAGCCTATCAAAGCCTACCTGCTTAACCTCAGCTATCCTCAGGTCCCTTATCGACTCCCTCATGGCTTTGGCCAGGGGGCCCAGCTCCCTGCCTGGCTGATACCTTGAGCTCAGGTGAACCCTCACGGCGGGCTGCATGACGAGGAAGTCGCCGTGGGGCACCCTAACCCTTAGGGCCAGCGCGTCGTCCTGATACACGTTATCGACCCTCTGCCCCCTGAGCTGGCCGGCGTTCGCCGTGACCCAGGCCATCACGTCAAGGGAGCTCATTGACTTCCTGGCCAACTAGGCCACCCTCTCTGACCTGAGGCCCTTGAAGAGCCAGCTAAAGTCATCGTAGAGGGAGCAGTCTATTATAATGTCTTCGCCCTCCCTTATCACCGAGAGCCCCTCAAGCGGGTTACTGGGCGGCTCCGGCAGCCCCCTGGGCCTCTCGTGACCTGCATATATCAACCTCCTCTCCCCCTTCCTCCACCAGTACCTGCCGTAGTACTCATAGACCCTGACGACGCCGTTTAGCCTCTTGTAGACCTTGTGGACGGGCTTAAGGTAGTAGCCCTTTCTTGAGGCCACCTCATTATACCTGTATATAGCCTCCTTTACGTAGCTCAGGACGGTAAGTATAGCGCTGTAGCCGCCGTAGACCCTGACCCTGCACTGGGGCTCACTCGGCTTTTCCCGCTCATCCCTTTCAGGTCGCCTCGTCGCAGGTTCCATCACAGCCCCTTTACTGCGTCCCCGGCCAGGGCTAAATTAGCTGAAGAAGGCCTCCAGGCCAGCCTTGACCTCCCTGACCCAGACAGGGGCCCTGTTAAGCGGAAAGGCCACGTTGTACACAGGAACTCCAGCGACTACGGTGAACCTTGAGCCCTTGTGGGCGTGGCCGTGCACGGCGATGGTTGGCCTCTCCTCAGCTATGACCCTCTCAAGCCTTGAGCTGTAGAGGTTCGCATAGAACCTTGGATCCTCACCCTTAAGGTTGCCCCTTGCAAGGGCATAGTGGGAGAGGAGCACGGTGACGTCAGCCGACTTCTTGGCCTCCCTTATGAGGCCCCTGACAACCTCCACTCTCCTCCTGTAGACCTCCTCTATTCCCTTAATGTGAGCCTCCTGCCACTTGGTCGGCCTGTCAAGGGCCCCAGGGGTGCCCACAACCGCCACTTTAACGCTGCCGCAGGTGTAGACTCTCAGCTCGTCAACGAGCCAGTCCACCTGCTGGTACCTTCTCCTCAGCTCGTCCCACCTGTCCTGGAACTCGTCGTTGCCAAACGTAGCAACTATCTTAACGTTAAACCTCTCCTCTATGGCTCTGAACACGGACTCAGCCATGGCGACGTTGCCCCTGTCGACTATGTCGCCCGCCAGGAGGAAGAGGCATGGGCTCTTCCCCAGGCCCGCGAGCGACTCCGTGAATTCCTTGAGGTACTCTGGCGAGTGAATGTCGGACGAGGCCAGCAGTCTCAGCTCCAAGGGCCCTCCCAGCTGAATGCTAGCTCAGGGAATTTTATTGTGTGGTTATAACTGCGTGTACTGGCATCTAATGGAGGGCCTGTGATGGGCGATGGGCAGCCCGAGCGGTGAGGTCAAACGACTTCCTGAGGCCCGCATTGGTTAATAACGCGCTCAAGGCCCCCCTTCTAAGGTTGAGCGCCTTGGAGCGCGTCGCTGACCCCGTGGAGCAGGCAACGGCTGTGCTCTCGAAGTACCCGCTGTGCGATAGGTGCCTTGGAAGGCTCTTCGCGGGCCTGGGGCGAGGCCTTAGCAACGCCGAGAGGGGCAGGGCGCTGAAGCTCTCAATTCTTATGAGGATCCATGCGGCCGCCCTCGCGGGCCAGGCGCCAGGCTACGCCAAGGAGGTGCTGACCAACATGGGCCAGACGGCTGAGGGGCTATATGAGCAACTCTTCGGCTCTAGGCCTGAGAGGAGGGCCTGCTACATCTGCAACGACAAGCTTGATGAGTTCCTTGAGAGCACGCCAGAGAAGGTAGCGAGGGCCGTGAGGGAGTGGGGAGGGACTACATTTCTGGTCGGGGCCTCTGTTGACCCGGAAGTGGTGCAGCGCGAGGAGAAGCTGAAGGCCGAGTTCAAGCTGGCCCTTGGGGAGTCCATAAAGTCGGAGATCAAGAGAGAGGTGGGCAAGAGGGCCCAGGCCCTCGGGCTTAGGGTTGACTTCGCTAGGCCTGACGTCGTTGTGCTGGTGCGCTTCCCCAGCGGCGATGCTGAGCCTCAGCCCAGGAGGCTCATGATAAGTGGAGTATACAGGAAGCTGAGGAGGGACTTGAGCCTAAGCCCGCGCGAACCCTCGCTTAACCCCCTGACTTCAAGGCTCCTGGAGATGACACAGTCGTCCAGGGTTGGCATCAAAGGCCTTGTGAGGGATGAGAGGGGTGTCAGGGCGCTCGGCCTTGGTATACCCGTGACATTCCTACTCGGCGGCTCCCGGGTCAGGTCAGCGCCCCCTGAGGGCACCGTGATAGAATCAGAGGGCGCCTCACTTGAAGTCAAGGGTGACGCCGCCGCTGTGGCTGATGAGGATCTATCTAGAAGGGTCAGGGTTTACAGGTGCGTCATCTATGCCGAGGGCGCCTCGCCCGCTGAGGTCAAGCTAGCGGCTGAGTCCTTGAAGGGCAGGGAGGCCAGACAAAAGGTTATGGGAAGAACTGTGAGCGGCGTCGTGAGGGAGGCCGCCTGCAACATAGTTGGGGACCTGGTGGAGTGCCTCATATCCCTTGACGAGAAGCTCTATGTTATGGAGCTCGTGAGCGGAAGGGGCTCTGAGCCCAGCCTGAGCGGCCTGCTGGGCAAGGAGGCCACGTGCGTCGAGGCTGACCTCCTTGGGGTCATAAGCCTCAGGTGAGGTCCATGTACTACGCCTTGAGGGAGGTCCTGGGAGGGCTCATAATACTCGTAATCTTAGTGGGGCTCATATTTAGGTCCAGGTACTTCCACAACGTACCTATATGGACTATAATGTCACTGGCTGCCTTCATAGCGATAGTTGGGGGCCTTGTCAAGCCTAACAACGTTGAGAGCTACGTTAACTGGGACGTCATACTTTTCCTTATAGGAATGTTCAGCATCGGAGCCCTGGCAGAGGAGTCCGGCCTGCTGGAGTACGTTACCTACGCCATTGCCTACAGGGTTAATGATAGGCTTATGCTTGTGGTTGCCCTCACCGCGGCCCTAGGCCTGATGGCAGCCCTTACAGTTAACGACGCGGTGGCAGCCATGGGCTCAATGATTATAGTGCCCATGGCAAAGGTGATAGGTATCGACCCAGAGCTTGCCATACTCGTGCTGGCCTTTTCAATAACTATAGGCTCTACCATGACCCCCCTTGGTAATCCCCAGAACATGCTTATAGCCATAGGATCTGGCGTGAGGGCCCCTCTGAGCACCTTCCTCCTCTACCTTGGCGTGCCGACCGTGGTGAACCTTCTTGTGACTGGCTACATCCTTGCTAAGATCTACGGCGTCAGCCACGGCAAGGTTACGTTGTACAAAGTGCCTGAGGAAGCGATAAAGAGCAGAAGGGATGCCATGCTTGCCGCAGCAGCTATAATCATAGTAATAGCGGCCCTCGCAGTTGATGACGCCCTTGAGCTGCTCAGGAGGCCTGCGCTAACTGAGATAGGAGTTATACCATTTACGGTTGCCGCAATAATATACGTTCTTTCGAGCAACCCAAGGGATATGATAAGCAGGGTAAACTGGAGCACTATACTCTTTTTCATAGTAATGTTCATAGCTATGGCCGGCGTCTGGGACTCCGGCGTCCTCCTGCCTCTCATGCACGCTTTCCTGCCAGCTGTCAGTGGGACCGTTGACGATGCTATCAGGATAACGGCGTCCTCACTTGTCCTGAGCCAGGTCCTTAGCAACGTGCCGTTTGTGGAGCTCTTCATGATCTACATGCAGAGCATAGGGTTCGCCTCGTCAAATTACCTGGCGTGGCTAACCCTTGCCATGGCGTCAACTATAGCTGGAAACCTCACAATACTGGGGGCCGCCTCTAACGTCATAATCCTGGAGACCACGGAAGCCAGGTACGGGGTCTCCGTGAGCTACTGGAAGTTTATGAAGATAGGGAGCCTGGTGACGCTGATAAACGTCATCATATACTTGGCTTACATTATTCCCCTGGCGCTAGTGCTTCACATAGCACCCTACTGAGCCTTGCGCTCGCCCCTCACAGCGGCTGGCTTAAGCTTCCTCGACTTGAAGAGCTCCATCCTTTCCTTAGCGTCGCGCGTCAGTACTAGCTCAGCCAGCCTGTCAATGACCTCCCTCACGGCCTTAGCGTCTATGTCCCGTTGTGTGAACTTCTTTATTGACTCAAGCGCCTCGTCTGGGAAAGAGACCAGCGTGCTGAGTATGTCATCTACGGTCTGATCAACGTCCGACTGAGGCACCACCTCGTCAACTATGCCGAGGACTGCCGCCTCGCTCGCGGATAGCCTTCTGCCCGACATAGCTAGGTACCTAGCCCTCCTGTAGCCGAGGGCCCTTGTGCCCACGCCCAGCAGGAAGGGCGGTATGAGGCCTAGGGCCACCTCGGGGAAGCTTATCCAGGAGTTCTCTGCTGCAACTACTATGTCGCAGGCCAGCAGGAGCTCGGCGCCCCCTCCGGCTGCGAGGCCCTTAACGGCACATACTATGGGCTTGTGGCAGCTGCTCATGGCAGTAAACACGTTGTATATCTTTTCAAAGAAGCCCTTCGCCTCCTCGGGCGTGTAAAGCCTGTACATAGCGTCTATGTCATCACCTGAGCTGAAGGCGCTCTCGGTGCCTGTCAGAAGTATTGACTTGAGTTCAGTGGAGCAGCCACGGTCGAGCTCCTTAGCTAGCGCATCCCACATCTCGTCATTTATAGCGTTGAGCTTCTCGGGCCTACTTATGGTAATCTTGTAGGCCAGGTCCTTATAGGGCTCCCCGTATACATAGCTGGGCATCTGAGTCCCAGCTTTTCGTATAGGCTTGCTGAAAGTATTTGAGCTGTTGCACATGAGATGCTATGTCGCCTGAGGTCACTAAGCGCTAGACGCGCCGGGGGTGGGATTTGAACCCACGCGCCCCTGGTGGAGCAACGGGTCTCCAGCCCGTCCCCTTGGGCCGCTCGGGCACCCCGGCGTCGCTGCAAATAGTAAGGCTTGCGCCTTAAATCTATTCGCAGTCGTTCCAAGCCTTGAGTGAGCATAACATGGCTTTAGAGCTCTCACTTAGTTTAACTACATCGGTGAAGGCTTTTGCGCTGCCAGGCAAAGCTTGAGGACTACACATCAATGACTTGTCGTGTTATTGTTAAGGCGGCTTCGGCCGCTAAGCCTTGCCAGACTTCCACATACGTGGGTAGACGCCGCGTGGCATCACAATGCGCTTAGGCTTAACTGCTATCCCCTTCTCGCTCCTCATTATCTCGTCAGCACCCATCGCAGCCTCGCCAAGCCCTACCAGCTCACCCTTAAGGGTCATCATCGCGACCTGGCTACCCGCCTTTACGTCGCTTGTGAGCAGCGATATGCCTGGAACGGCCAGCAGTGCGCCGTTCACGACGCTCTCAACGGCGCTGTCCCTGAGCACCACCTTAGGTAGCTCGCACACGGCAAACTCCCCTGGCATTACGACATTCCTGAGGTAGTCGCACTTGCCCTCCACCTTGAACCTGTAGACCGCCTCGGAGAGCTGCTGAAGCGTCACGAGGCCGTGGTCCTCGTCGAAGGGACCCGTCTTAACCCTCCTGAGCTCCCTCATGTGAGCCCCAATGCCGAGGACAAGTCCCATGTCCCAGCATAGCTTCCTCATGTATGTGCCGGGGTCCGACTCCACCCTGAGCAGGGCGAGCCGACCCCGGGCCTCGAGGAGCTCCATGGAGTATATGTTCCTCACCCTCAGGGCCCTCTTGACGTTGCTCCTCACAGGGGGCCTCTGGTATATCAGTCCCGTGAACTCCTTCACCACCTCCCTGAGCCTGTCCTCGCTGACGTCGCCATGAAGTTGCATGACGCAGATGTAGACCTTCCTCGAGTGCACGACCGAGCCCATTATCTTCGTCATGTTTTCAAGCGCTATCGGTAGGACGCCCGTTACCTTGGGATCTCCCCGCCCAGCCCCATGGGGCTGGGCTCAAGGGTCCCGCCGTGCCCAGCCCTCTTCACCCCCAGGATCCTCTTGACCCATGCCGTCACCTCATGACTTGTGGGCCCTGGGGGCTTGTCAATGTTGACCACCCCGTAGCTTATATGTTGGGGCAATGGCCTTGCTGTAGGGATCGTCCCGTAGTCCGGCGACGTGTCCTCGGGAAGCTTCTCAAGCCACTCAGCGCTGTGGCCGCAGAAGGCGTTCACAGAGTTCAAAAACTCCCTTCCAAGCCTTGTTACATCTGAGCTCAAAACTCAACACCGGCCTCAGGCTAAGGCCTTCTCAAGCTTGACGCGCTCCCTCATGAAGTCTACTAGCCCTGCGGCCTCTATGGCTTTCATTACCTCCTCGTCGCTGGCCCCCTTGTTTATCTGCACAACCTTGTCAAGTGACACTATATGCGATATGTTTACCCTCCTCCTTCTGACGCCGGTCAGGCTCTTAGGGCCTGTCACCAGGACTGTATTCTCGTCAACTATGTCAACTATGACACACTTCCTGCCAACCTCACGCCCCCTAGTCTTATAGCAAACCCTGCCAACCTCTATGGCCGGCATCTTAAGGTCCCCGGAGAGGCTGAGGAGTGCCTTTGATTTAAAACCGTTCCGCTAATCGTTGGTCTAGCCAGGCCTTAGGCTTCTACGACACCTTGTAGTCCTCCGCGCGTTGTTAACGTGTGGTTGGACTGCTGGAGCCTAGAAGTGCCTCCCACCCGCACATGAGCAGAGCAACTTAGCTTACCTTTGTCGCTAAGTCAGCCTGCCTCAGGTCGGTCTCCCTAATCTCCTGGTCCCCAACTATGAAGTACGTGCCGCTTGCTCTAACCTCCTTCTTCCACACTGGGGCCTCATGCTTCACGTGTTCAACCAGCCACTCGAGAGCAGGGAAGACGTTCTTGCGCGACTCCCCTGAGACCCCAACAACCATTGTGAGCTCACCAGGGTTCCTGACGCCGACGAAGTGAACGACGCAGACGCGTGAAAGCGAGAACTCCTTTATTGCTTCATAGGCCAGCTCCTTAAGTTTAGGCTCCATGAGTTCCTCCGAGTGCTCATAGTCAAGCTCTTTAACCACCTCACCCATGTTGATGCCCCTCACTACACCGATGAAGAAGGCAACAGCGCCGACTTTGCGGTCGCCCGCGTAGAGGAACTTTGTGAGCTCGGAGAGGTCAACGGGCTCGTTACCCTTGGCCACCCTTACCAGGACCCTCTCGTCGCCGCCCGAGGAGGGCGGCAGGACATGGACCACCCTGGCGTCGGCTGGCAGGGCCTGCGAGAGCGACAGGGCCTTACCGTCAACCACTACCTGCAGCCCTCCCTTAAGCTCCCCCATGAGCTTGCCAAGCCCTAGCGAGGAGAGGGCCCCAAGCAGGTCCGCCACCCTAGCCCCTTCCTCCAGCTCCAGCTCCAGCTCGCCCCTTCCCATGGCCTCACGCAACACGGAGTAAAGCTTCACTTTAACCCTCATCAGGCTATCACCTTTGAACGGCCTTCCCTTCTCTTCTCGACAGCCTCGCGAAGCTCTTTAGAGATTTGTTTGATAGGCCCCTCTACACATGAAGCGTCTGACCTCTCAACGAGGAGCCTTAGAAACTTGGAGGCACAGCGGGCGCTGTGGAACTCAAGCACGAGGTCGCCCCTCCTTATTACAATGCCCTGGCCCTCGTGGAAGGGCCTGCCGCACACAATGCAGGTATGAACCTCCTCCTTTGCCATCTACGGAGCCCTGGCTAGCGTGGCGCGCATTCTATTTAAGGTCAGGCGGCCCAGAGGTAGAAGGTTTGCGCCACGCCTAGAGATGGTAGAGCAGACATGCCAGAGGTGCAGCTGAGGCCTGAGATACTGACCCTTATGAGCAGGAGGGGCTGGAATGGCCTCACGCAGATGCAGGTGAGGGCAGCCAGGGCCATATTGGCTGGCAAGAACGTCCTGATAATGGCCCCCACGGGCGAGGGCAAGACGGAGGCCGCCCTGCTGCCCCTGCTCACAAGGGTAGCAAACGATGGGGACGCAGAGCCCGTGGCAATCCTCTACATAACACCCATGAGGGCGCTTATAAACGACCTCCACAGGAGAGTAAAGTATTGGGCTGAGCCTCTCGGCCTAAATGTTGCCAAAAAGCACAGCGACGTGCCGAGCTCCGAGAGGTCACTGCGCCTGAAGTCACCCCCTCACATACTTCTGACAACCCCGGAGAGCCTCGAGATAGACCTTGACTGGGCCCCAAGGTTTAGGGAATATTACAGAAACCTGAAGGCCGTGATCATCGATGAGGTCCACGAGCTTTTCTCGTCAAAGAGGGGGGCGCAGCTGGCGCTACTGCTAGAGAGGCTCATGAGGCTTGCCGGTGACTTCCAGAGGATAGGCCTCTCGGCCACTGTTGGCAACCCAGAGAAGATGCTGAGGATCCTAAGCGGGAGCAGCTCTAGGGAGGCGGAGGTCGTAGCTAGCGAGAGCAGGAGGCTGTTCACCTTTAACGTTAAGTATGTTGGCAACCTAGAAGATCCATGGCCTAAGGTCGCTGAGGATGTGCTCTCAGAGGCGGCTGGCCCAACTCTGGTGTTCACTAACAGCAGATACGCGGCTGAGAAGTTAGGCCACGAGCTTCAGAAGAAGAGCGCCAATAACGTGTACGTGCACCACTCGAGCGTCTCGGCCGAGATAAGGGAGAACGTTGAGGAGAGGCTCAGGCGTGGCGAGGACCTAATGGTTGTCTGCACTAAGACGCTGGAGCTAGGGATAGACATCGGGTCTATAAGGAAGGTGCTTCAGATCAGGGCGCCAGGCTCCGTCGCAACCCTTATTCAAAGGGCTGGCAGGAGCTTTCACGTGCTGGGCGGCACGTCAAGAGGGACCATAATTAGTCTTGACCCTGTTGATCTAGCAGAGGCGCTGGCAGAGGTAAAACTGGCTCTGTCAGGCTACGTTGAGGACGACACTATAGACGAGGCTCCAGTGGAGGTAGTTGCAAAGGAGGTCGTGGGTGCAGCTCTGTCGAAGGAATCAAACCTCAGCGTAGAGGAGTTGTACAAAACCCTGAGCGGTTCACCGCTCTTTAATTTGAGCCAGGAGGAGTTCAGGTCCCTGATAAGCTATATGAAGAAAAACGGCGTCATAGATGTAGGTGACAATTATACGATAAGAGTTGGCAAGTCATTTTTCAAGATCTGGAGGCTTCGCGGTGACAGCTCCTCCAGATCGTGGTCCCCTAGGGACTTTGGCGACTTCTTCTCAACTATTCCAAAGCGTGACATGTTTGCCGTGAGGTCACCCACCTCCGTTGTAGGGTATGTTGACGCCTACTTCGTATACCGCAACCTCAGGGTGGGGGACGTCTTAAGGCTCGCAGGCAGCTCATGGAGCGTGAGCAGGATAGACGAGATTAGCCAGCACGTTGAGGTAGTGCCAGCCCCTAACAGCCCTGGCGAGGTGCCCCTATGGAAGGGCGAGGGGCTTACAAGGTCCACAGAGGTCTCAAGGGAGTTCTACAGGGTGATCTTTGAAGGCGTAAGGAACGCTGACCTAGGTAAGGTTCTGGAACCTATAGCTTCATGGTACAGGGCTCGCGGGATTGTCATAGGGCCCGCTGACCTCGTTTATGAGAAAGTTAACGGGGAGCACATACTTCTAGGACCTCTTGGCTCAAAGGTCGCGGAGACCCTTGCTATAGCGTTGTTCTACCTTTCCATGAAGCGCAGAGGCATGGACGTCTACTACAGGCCCTCCTTCTTTGGCATAAGCATCGCCGCTGGAGACTATGATATAGTATCAGCACTGGAGGAGCTGAGTCCCGAGGACCTGCGGAGCATCATCTATGATGCCCTAGATTACCTGCCCATTTTTTATGAGCACGTGATGGAAGCAAGGTATGACCTAGGCAAGATAGGTGAGCTTGACAGCGACGCTGACATGCCGCTCATCAGCGAAGTTAAGAAGTTTATTGTAGATGAGGAGCTTGACATAAACGGCGCTGTCTCCCTGATAGAGGCCATCAGGGCTGGAAAGGTAAAGGTTCACAGAATAGATGGTGGTCCCTCGCCTCTGGCAGGGGAGATGCTCTCCATACCTCCTGTGAGGCCTTGGGTTCAGGACCTCGCCAAGAGGTTAGCTAAAATGCTTAAGGACTGGGCCTTCACAGCCATAGAGATAGCTGAGGAGCTAAAGCTGTCTGAGAAGACGGTGCTCAACAAGCTGAAGGACATGAGGCGCCCAGAGTACGGGGACCTGAGAGTCGTGGCGTTCATTGATACAAACAGCGACGAGTGGAGGTGGACCCTCTCCTCCTACTTTAACGCCATCGCAACAATGGAGGACTTCAGCGACAGCTTTGCACCATTGGACACCGACGCTGAGCTTAAGGTCAGCGTCAGAAAGGACCACTTGTGGAAGCCCAGGGAGACACTAGTTAAGGTTAAGGACGTGATGGAGAGGTGGACCGACATTTACCCCTACATAGCCTGCTCCGACGAACTTTATGAGCTCAAGGTCTCGCCTGCTGGCTACTACAGCGACTCCGAGGGCTCTGTCGTGTATCATTATGTTAACGCCAGCCACGCGAAGCTCCTGATATTAAATGCCGCCACCTTTATACAGAGAAGTGGACAGAGGTCACAGAGGGTGTCAGTTTAATGTCTGGCTGCGCTGAGGTGGAGCGTCTAAGGGTAGTGGGCTCGAAGGCCTCCCTTTCTAAGGACTCCAGCATTAAGGCGCTGTCGTCTTCTATCATTAGCCTTGCTGACGTTCTTGAGAAAGTCTGTGACATGGTCAGCGCAGGCAAGCTACAACTGTTAATCGATGATCTTGAGGCGGCAGTTAACTCGGCCGATGTAGCGGCGGCTTCTACTGCCCTCCACAAAATAAGAGACTTCGCCACCATGTACGGCAGAGCTACGCTGCTGCGGGTAGCCCTGGCCACCATTAGGCTAACTGCTGGCGTCTCGCTGATAATTTTTGCTTTCGTTTCACTTCTAACAGCAGCCACACCTCCTCAGTTCGAACTGGCGCCCCTAATTTTAGGCCTTGGAGTTGCAGCCAGCGCGCTTTACAGGAGAACTGAGGCCGACGCACTCCTAATAGCGGCCTCTCTAGCCCTCATATTCAGCGGCGTCTACCTCTCGCTGGTAGCCGGCCCACTTCTAGCTGCCGCAGGCGTCGGCAGCCTGACTATAAGCTTCTTGGGCTATAGACTAAGCGGAAGGGCTTAAGTGAGCCGCAACCAAGCCCTCTTAAAAGTCCCTATAACGTTGGCTCGCTCTTGGGAGGCTACCAACAAAAGCAGCTTCAGCCTAAGCCTCCACCAGTTCGTCGGCTTTCAACGAAGGCGCCTCCTCCAACAACGTCTCACCCCACAGCTCCCTTTTAAGGAGCTCCCTTACTGCAATCCTTATGACCTCGCTTCTGTTTGTGAACTTCTCCTCCTTAACGAGCTCATCTATGGCCTTCACGTAAAGCTCGGGCATCTTCACAGTTACGAGCTTCAAGCAGATCACCGCATAAAAGCTTATAACCTCTGGTTTTAAGAGGTAAAAGCCCATCCCCGTGCCCTTTTTGTGACCATACTAGACATAGTCTAACTTGTAGCCGGAGGGCCTAACATTAACAGGTTGTTAAAAGGCGCTAGAAGCTCTTAACCCCTTCCTCACAGAGGCATTGGGGTTATATAATGCGCGCGGAGGTGGAGACGGGCTCCAGGCTCCACGGAGGCTTCTACTACGCGGCTGGCGACTGGAACGTCAGGTGGGGCTCGCTCGGCTTTTACATCGACAAGCCTAAGTTCAGGGCCGCCGTGGAGCTCTCTGATGAGGAGAAATACAGGGGGCCACCAGAGCTCCTTGAGTATGTGAGGAGGGCTGCCAGGGCCGCCGGCGCCAGCGGGTTCAATGTTGAGGTGCTTGAGAGCCCACCTCTTCACTCTGGCTTCGGCACGGGCACGCAGGTGCTCCTCTCAATATACATGGCTATAAAGTTGCTGAAGGGCGAACAGCCAGAGCCAGCCGAGGAGGCAACGCTGAAGCTAGGAAGAGCTAGGCATAGCGGCGTTGGAACATTGCTATTCAAGTACGGCGGCTTTGTGATGGACGCAGGCCTTCCTGGCAGGCCGACGCCGCTCCTGACGCTTAAGGTGCCCAGCCAGTGGAGATTTGTCATAGCGCTTCCCGGCATGGAGAGGGGGCTCAGCGAGGAAGAGGAAGAAAACATCATGGATAGAAAGCAGTGGAGCAACAGTGAGTCAAACATAGGCTTCATGGCAGAGGGCGCGCTCAGACTGGCAGCCGGCATAGCAAGGGGCGACATAGATGACGCCCTCGAGGGCCTGAGGTTAGTCCAGAGAGGCACTGGCATACTATTCTCGTCCGTTCAGGGAGGCGAGTTCAGGGGCAAGCTGGGCGAGCTGGCCGCAGAGGCCTGGCGCAGCAGGGTTATACTGGCTCAGTCAAGCTGGGGGCCAGCCATGTACACCATAGTTGAAAATGAGTATGAGGCACAGGGCGACGTAATGTTGATGAGGGAGGTCATGAGCACCGTCGGGCTCAGCGGCACAGTAATTGTGACGCCGCCAAGAAACTATGGGGCCATGGTAAAGCTTGTCGAGTAGGCCTTAGTCAGTTTAGGCCTGCTCCTGCTGCGCCTCAGGCTGCTGAGAGCCCTGATGAGCCTGACCCTCGGTCTGCTTTGTCTCCTGAGCCTGTGAGAGCATCACGTTCACTACCAGCTTGACCTCCTTAACTTCAAGGAGAGAAGAGAGGTCCCCCATGAGGAGCTGGAGCCTTGACTCAAGGTCTGACAGCCCCAGGATCTCCTGTGGTAGCTGAAGCTCTATCTTGCCTGCGTCGCTCTGGCTCACGGTCACCAGGTCGCGGCTAATCGGCATATACCTTGTCACTAGGTACTTCACCTTGTCCTCCAGTGTCTCAAGCTTGCCCACAACCTCGAGCTCTACCTTAAGGTCCTTGCCTGCCAGGGGGTGATTGAAATCTATGTAAGCGAACCTCTCCGTGACGCTCCTTATCACGCCTACCCTACCGCCTACTTCGACCCTCCTTCCAACGACTGGTGGGATGCCGTACCTGTTAAGCTGCTTTATGGGAAGCCTTATGACCAGGTCATCACGGTACGGCCCGTAGGCCTTGTCAGGGCTTGCCACGAACTCCCTCTTCTGGCCTACGTCCATCTCCCTCAGCTGTTCGTCGATTGCCTTTATGACCTGGCTTCTTCCTAAAACGACAAGGTACGGCTCGTACTTCCTGTTAGCGTCATATATTCCGGCGCTCTTGGCCACGTCCTCCTTGTTTGTGTCCCCCACAACCTCCCTGTCGCCGCTCTTCACGCTTATCACGTAGTTTATGAGCACGAAGTCGCCGTCCTTTATTGTCACCTACCCTCCCCTCCTCAGGTACCAGCCCAGGTCCTTCACTGGCTTAACCCTGGCAACACTCCTAGATTTAAGTCTAATGCGGGAGCCGATCCCCCACCCCAGTGGCTCTAATAGGGTGTCGAGAACCACCGAGAGGCCCTCTCTAAACTTAACTATGTGATCCTCGTCGACCTCCTTACCGTAGAGGAACACCTTAGCTCCATGCTCATCCAGAACCGCGCAGTCCATTAGAATGAAGCATTTGCTTGCAAGCCTTTGGGCCAATGGAAGACCTGGGTGGAAGCCCTCCCTGTCAATGTAGCCTATGTAGAAACCGGCTGAGTAAAGGGAGCTGAACCTTGTGGCCGCCTCCTTAACGGCTCCCGTGATGTCAAAGATATCAAAGTATTTGCCCTCCGGTACCTCAATAGCGTAAGGCCTCGAGACCACAGCTTCTAGCCTAACACCAAGTGACCTACTGAAATCCTCCAGCATCTTCAGCTCATCCTCGGTTAGGTGCCTTAGCCTAGGCGCCTCATGTTGCATATGAAGAACCCCTCCGTCCCCTGCCGGTGCGGGAAGAGCCTGCCGCAGCCCTTGACCCTATCGTCAAACTTAACGCCGCGGTACTCCTCAAAAGCCTCGCTGAGCGGAAACCCTGCAGGCCTCTCGGTCGCCACATAGTCTCTATCCTGAAGAACCTTGTGCACAACATACTCGCCCTCCTCCACAGCGGTGGAGCAGGCGGCGTAAGTTACGGAGCCCCCAGAGCCTACGGCGTCTAGGGCCTTGTTAAGGAGCTCTAGCTGTAGGTAGTGGATTCTTTTTAGGTCTGAGAGTGCTGTCTTAGTCTTCCTCCTCTTATCCTTCCTTATTATGCCCTCGCCGCTTGATGGGGCGTCAAGCAGAACCTGATCAACCTTAACGTTAAGCTTCAGGTTCCTAGCATCTGACTTTATTATTATGTAATTACTAAAGCCCATCCTCTGAAGGTTTGACCTCAGCGCCCTGACCCTGTCCCTCTTGGGCTCCACAGCTATGAGCAGCGCTGAGTCCCTGGTAAGCTGGAGTATCTGCGTCGACTTGCCGCCTGGGGCGGCTGCCATGTCAAGAATTGTGGCCGAGGGCCTGGGTCTCATGATATAGACAACCAGCATGGAACCTGGGTCCTGCAGGTAATAGTAGCCCTTCAAGTACTCGTGGGTCGCCCCAGGCGATATGGGCGCCTTTGTTATTATATAGCCATGGGGGAGGAAGGGCACCCTCTCGATCTCGAAGCCGGCCTCGCCAAGCCTTGCCTCAAGCTCCCCGCAGCTTATCTTAAAGTCGTTACACCTGATGGTCTCTGACATAGGCTCCTCATTAGCCTCCAGTAGCTCCTCGGCCTCACCCCCTAGCAGCTCAAGGTATCTCTCAACTATGTAAGGCAGGTAGCCGTAGCGCTCAGCGAGCCTTCTAGCCTCTGGCGTCGACCTGTCGCTGAATATCAGCTCGTCGCCCTTCTCCCACTCATGCTTATCCAAGCTCAAGCATCACCTAAAAACCCAAGCAACATATGTGCTGAGGGGAATTTAACTTGAAGAAGTACAAGAGACTGGTGTTCCCAGGCAGGTTCCAGCCGCCCCACATGGGCCACATAAACGCCATCAAGTACGCCCTCGATCTGGCGGACGAGGTCGTGGTAGTTATAGGGAGCGCGCAGGACAGTTTCTCCATAAGGAACCCCCTCACGGCTGGCGAGAGGCTGATGCTACTTAAGGTTGTGCTAAGCCATGAGTTTGGAGAGGACTACTGCAAGCGCGTTTATTCAGTGCCAATAGCTGACGTAGAGATGAACAAGGTCTGGGTCCAGTACCTCAGGATGATGCTCGGCGACTTTGACGGCGTCGTGTCCGGCAACCACCTGGTGCTCCAGCTCTTCAGAGACGCCGGGCTGGAGGCCTTACAGCAGCCTATGTTTAACAGGGGCGAGTGCAACGGCACAAGGATAAGACAGCTCATACTTAGCGGCTCCGACGAGTGGACCCGCTGCGTCCCAAGCTATCTGCTGCCGGAGCTTGACAGACTGAACTTCGTTGAAAGGCTTCGCTTCGTAGCCTCAGAGACCTAGGCTGTGAAGTTAATATGGCTTAGGCCACCTAAAGGTCTTGCCATAGTAGAAGTCGTGGCTATATCTAGCTCTAACTTCATCGTTGAGGTCAGAGAGTTTCCTAAGGTGAAGCGTAAAGGGTTTTTAAGACCGAGTTGGCCACCAACACTTTATGACCGCTTGTATTTAAAAGCTACCTAGCCTTATATTTCGCGAGGTCTTTGAAGGGGGTGAGTCGCTTGGAGCTGAAGGTTATAGACGTCCCCATACCTGAGGGCTCTAACGTTATCATAGGCAGAAGTCACTTTATCAAGACCGCAGAGGACCTCTACGAGGCACTTGTGACATCATCTCCAGGTATAAAGTTTGGGCTCGCCTTCTGTGAGGCCTCAGGCAAAAGGCTCGTGAGGAGGGAGGGGAACGACGAGGAGCTCATAAAGACGGCCACTGACACCTGCCTTAAGATAGGGGCCGGCCACGTCTTTGTGATATACATAAGGAACACCTACCCAATTAACGTGCTTAACGCGATAAAGCACGTCCAGGAGGTCGTATCTGTTGACGTGGCTACGGCTAACCCCGTTAAGGTCGTGGTCGCCGACCTAGGCGAGAGCAGGGCGCTCCTAGGGGTCAGCGACGGCTTTAAACCTCTCGGCGTCGAGAGCGACGAGGATGTGAAGGAGAGGAGGGAGTTCCTAAGGAAGATAGGTTATAAACTATGATGCCCCACGCTCCTGAGGGTCTCATTGCTGGTAGTGTGCGTAACGGGTATGCCGGGCAGTGGCAAGAGCAGCTTCGCTAAGTCCCTCTCTAGTTTCCTTAACGCGAAACTGATAGTTATGGGTGATGTTGTCAGGGAGGAGGTCAAGAGGAGGGGCCTTCCCATCACAATAACTAACGTAGAGCTGGTGGCCACAGAGCTAAGGAAGGCCTACGGCAGGGGAGCCGTCGGCGCAAAGGTGGCTGAGATGCTGAGGGGCTCTGGGGAGGACTACGTCATTGTTGACGGCGTGAGGAGCCCTGAGGAGATCTCTTACCTCCGGTCCCTCGGCGACCTCTGCGTGGTAGCGGTGCACGCGGCCCCTTCAATAAGGTACACTAGGCAGCTCAGCAGAGCCAGGGAGGGCCAGCTGACCCTTGAGGAGCTGAGGTTCAGGGACTCCAAGAACCTAGAGTACGGCATAGGCGATGTGATAGCTATGGCTGACTACATGATTATAAACGAGGGCAGCGCCAAGGAGCTTGAGGGGGAGGCAAGGAGGTTAGCTGAGGCGATAAGGGGTGGGCTCTGGAGAGGTCGTTGTGGAGGCCGAGGTTAGGCCTACTGAGAGCGAGGACAAGGTGCTGAGGGCCATATATAACGTCTTTGAGCCTGAGAGGGTTGAGAAGGTCCAGGTGGGCGACCACGAGATAATAAGGGCCAGGGCCACGTCCCTCTCATCGTTATTAAAGCTTCACAGGCTCCTGAGGGTGCAGGAGATACTTGAGGCCGCAAGGAGCTACATGCTTAAGGAGGTTAGGGGCGACACTGTTACAATACTGCTCCACAAACAGGCCGCCTATGAGAGCAAGGTAAGCCTGCTCTCATGGGCCAGCGAGTCACCCTTAGGGCCTATAAAGATCAGCATCAAACACCCTAACATAAGGGATGTCATAGACTGGCTAGCGCCCCAGACCTCACACGGCAGGGCCCTCTGGGAGAAGGGAATGCCTGACCCCTAGACATTCATGACGAACCTAGCGAGGTCCCAAGCTAGTATGGAGTTAGGGAAGACGGAGCGCGCCTCCTGCTCCAGCTGCAGGGCCTCGTAGCCCTCATACCTGGTGCTTACATGAGAAAGTATTAGCTTGCCGGCGCCAGACCTTAAGGCATCCTGGGCTGCGCCCACGCTAGTGCTGTGCCCATACTGTGAAGCCTCAGCCTGCATGGAAGCCTCAAAGGTACATTCGTGTATTAGCACGTTAGCGCCAGAGGCCCCCCTGACGACGCTATCACATGGAGAGGTGTCCCCAGTGTAGCTCAGCTTGAACGGCCTTATGACCTTAAGGCCCTCGCCCCCCTCCTGAAGTAGCCTGCGGGCCTCGAGGGGCTCAACAGGGGACTCCAGCCTAGGCCCAAGCGTCCACGTGAGGGAGTACCCGTAGGCCTCTATGGAGTGACACACCCTGAACCAGCTCAGCGCGAGGCTGTCCCTGCCCTGCGTCGATAAGACTATGGAGCCTTCATCTCCGCTGACATCTATGACCTCCACGGGAAACTGCTGCTCAAACTTGTTAGCCTCCACCATCTCCCTTATAGGGTCTGCTATGTACTTTGGCGCAACTATGGTCAGCTTGCTCTTCCTACCACTCAGCTGCATTGTCCCAAGCAGGCCGGGCAGGCCGTTTATGTGATCCCCATGTCCATGCGTTATAGCAATGAATTCCACCTTTGTGGGCGATACGTCAGCTTGCCTTAGCCTCTGCTGGACGCCCTCACCAGCGTCGAGAAGCACCACATTGCCCATCCAGTCCCTTACTAGATAACCTGCGGTCTGCCTCTCCAGGCTGGGGAGAGCCGCGCCTGTGCCAAGCGTTATCAGCTCTACCTGCCTTGCCAAGCCCCCTCCCAGGGCATCAATCTATTGGGGCTTTTTAGCCACAACTATTTGTCTGACAAGGCCAGAGTGGACGAACTGGTCGAGAACGCTAACAACCTTGAACTCCTGCTCAACGGCATATTTATATGGCCTGAGCTCCGTAGGGCCAGCATAAACAGCGTAACCCCCGCTCCTTAGGACCCTTTTGGACTCCTTTAGGAAGAGCTCGATAAGGGAGCTGTAGCTGTCACCGGCGAGCTTTGTAGACCTGCCGTACGGCGGGTCTGTCGCTATGGAGTCCACACTCTCATCCCTGAGCGGCATGAAGGCGGCGTTAGACCTATTTATTAGGGCCTCAGCGCCTACATGCCTGACGTTTAAGGCTGAGCCGTGAACCATGGCCTTGTCCAGGTCCATACATATCACCTTGCCGCCCCAGGCTAGCCAGGCCTCAACAGCCAAAGTCCCAGTGCCACAGAAGGGGTCAAGGAAGGTGCCGCCCTCGAGAGGCCTTGAGAGGTTTACCATAGCTCTCGAGAGCCTCACGTCAAGCTCCCCTGACCTCCAGAAGGGCTTCACAGGTGGCGACCTGGTCTTTACGTCGCCCATGTCGCTGTAGGCCAGCGGCTCCCCTACTATTGCTGCACCCTCAGACACAAAGGTCCTCACCACGTTGGCCGAGCTGAGGCTTGGGCTGGCCACCGACCTAGGCACCTTAGCGATGAGCCCCTTAAGGTCACAGCAGGGGGGCACCTTAATTGCTGTCAACTCAAGCCTGTAGGTCCTATAGCCTCTAAGCTCCAGGGCTTTAGTTACCAGCTCTGGCAGTTCGTCACTGGAGCCGAAGGCCAGCACAGTTCCCACCTCCTTAACGAAGGCAGCCCTATGAATGGCAGCTACAGCCTTATCTACGTCTGAGTCGAAGACGGCCAGCTGGTCAAGCCTAAGCAGGGCCCTGTAAGTTGAGCCGCCAGCCTCTATCAGGGCCTTCAGCTCCTCCTCCGGGAGCCTTGGGTGCCTGCCGGAGAGGTAAGCGTACAGCACGGCTCTCCTAATCAGGAGCTGGAAGGCGCGGCTTTTAGGGAGGCGTCACCTTGTAGGAGGCACAGATTGCGCTTTTAACGGGAGACAGCTAATGCCTCAACTGAGGCCGCCGTAGCTCAGCCGGTAGACCCTGCGCGGGCCGGGAGCGCCGGCCTTGTAAGCCGGTGGTCGCGGGTTCAAGTCCCGCCGGCGGCTCCAGCTCCTGTTTGAGGCGTTAGAGGAGGAAAATGTAAGACTAGAGTTTAAGCAAGAGCACAACTATGAGTAAATAGTCTGTAAAGCCAATGCTCATCAACAGCGGCAGGTAACACCTCCAGCGACGATGGCCGCCTGGCGCAGGCCTTCAAGTTCTGCCCTATTAATCAGCTAAACCTCCACACATTCCTTGAGGAGAGCGTGTAATTGGCCACGAAGCCAGCGAGTATGCCTATGAAGAGCGCGAGGAGTGCGTAGACGTGGAACATCTTCGCCAGGAGCTCTGCGACGAAGAAAATTGTTAGTCCAGCCGGGGCCACCATGACGTGGTACCTGAGCAGGCGTGAGTACCACCTGCCGGATCTCCTGTCCCTGAAGGTCCACAGGTCGTTCAGCGCGAAGTTGCTCAGTATGCTGACCTCTATGCCGCCCACGAAGGCCGCCGTGTAGTTGCCCAGAAGGTAAAGTACCAGGGCGGCCACGCCCTCGTTCACCCCCGTGCCGACGCCCCCTACCAAGGCGAACCTCACGGGCCTGGAGATCTTTATGACGTGCCAGAGGTACTCAAGAATCACTTTAGTGCCGAGCTTGCTCTTCCCCCTCTCCCTCGGCATGAATGTGTAAGGGACTTCAACAACCTTGGCCTGAGGGTTCCTGTAGAGGATCTCGAGCAGGGCCTTATAGCCAGTTGGGCTGGCCCCTTCAAGGCTGACCCTGTCCCTCCTTATCAGGAAGAAGCCTGACATGGGGTCGCTAGTCCTCCTGGACTCGGGTACAAGGAGCCTAGAGATGACAGTGGCCCCCCAGCTTATCAGCCTCCTGAGGGGGCTCCAGCCCCTGGTCCTGCCACCCTTGGCGTACCTGCTGGCGACCACTATGTCAGCCCCGCTGCCCTCCGCGGCCCTCACCATCTCAGCGACTACCTCAGGGGGGTGCTGGAGGTCAGCATCCATAACCACGACGTATTTCCCCCTTGAGGCGCCTACACCGTCAAGTATCGCGGTGGCCAGGCCCTTCCTGCTGGTCCTGAGGAGGAGCCTGACCCTTGGGTTCACCTTGGCTGCGTCCTCTATGACCTTGGCCGTGCCGTCAGGGCTGTTATCATCAACGAATACTACCTCATAGTCCACACCGTCGAGGGCCTTTGTGAGCCTCTCGAGCAGGGGGGCCACGTTGTCCCTCTCGTTGTACGTTGGAACGACAACGCTCAGGAGCGGCTGGCTCAAGCGGAGCACCTTAGCCTGTCGCCACAATGAGAGTTTCTTTTAAACGCTCGTTAAAAACCTTGCCTGCCAGGTACATTGAAAGGGTGCCGGGCCCACGCTTAACAGCTACCTCGGCTCCAAGCTAAAGCTAATGGGCAGGTCGCCAGCGCTGTTACACGAGAGGAGCCGGACCCTTATAATAAGCGACGTGCACCTCGGCTACGAGGACTCCATGGCCTCACAGGGGGTGTTCCTTCCAAGGCTTCAGCTCAAGAAGGCCAAGGACGTCATAAAGGAGGGGTCGCGGGCTGAAGCTCAGAGGCTCGTAATAGATGGAGACCTTAAGCACGTCTTTGAGAAGCTTACCAAAGGCGAGAGAACAGAGGTAGCCGACCTAATAAGGTACGCGCTTGAGGAGGGCTACAAGGAGGTGGCGCTGGTTAGGGGCAACCATGATACCTTTGTGGGCCCACTGCTCAAGGACTTCGGCGTTGAGGTTGTCGAAGATTACCTAGATTTGGGAGACGGCATAATTGTAACTCACGGACATAAGCTTATTGACTCAGTAAAGGGTGCCTCTGCCGTCATAATAGGTCATGAGCACCCCAGTCTTGAGATAAACCTTGCCGGCTCTAAGGTGAAGCTCCAGGCCCTGCTCAGGGCCCCGCTCAAGGGCGGAGGGGAGCTCATAGTGTTGCCCGCTATAAGCCTCTACCAGACGGGGACCTCTATAACGCCGAGCCCAGAGACCTATCTGTCGCCAATAGTGAAGGAGATGGCCTTACTTGAGGATGCCATGCCTATAGTAGTTGACAGGGAGATAGGAGTTATAGAGCTCCCAACCCTTAAGGAGCTGTTCTCTGGAATTATCTGACGCATTTGTTCTCCTCAAGTATCTTGTGTATGTTGTTAACCGCCTCGTAGACCTCGTTCTCCCTCTTGGCGCCAGTTATGACCATCTTGCCGCTGCTGAATATCAGAAGGACCACGCGGGGCTTGTCCATCCTGTAAATC
The DNA here is from genome assembly GCF_003431325.1 of Acidilobus sp. 7A. NCBI lineage: Archaea > Thermoproteati > Thermoproteota > Thermoprotei > Acidilobales > Acidilobaceae > Acidilobus > Acidilobus sp. 7A. The sequence goes on from NZ_CP010515.1 coordinate 356,506, forward strand.
AGCCCTGGGAACTGCTCCGGCTCATACATGCTGTGAGGCAGGACAAAGGCCGCCTTCTCCAGGTCCACTACTACGTTCAAGTTAGCCGACGCCACGATATTCTGTATCTGGATCTGAGGCCTGCCCTGTACCGCTATGCCCTTTGTCATGAACTTCTTCAATATTGCCTTGACGGCCCACACCAGCTGTTTAACGCTCTTAGCCCCTGTGACCACCATCTTGCCTGACTTGAACACGAGAGCTGTTATCTTAGGGCTCTGAAGCCTGTAGACAAGCCCAGGGAACTGGTCCGGGTTATAATCAACGTCAGGTATCCTGGCCTCTATCAGGTTTAGGTCTAAAGTGTTCTCAAGTATGATTGTTGCCACGATGTTCTCTATGTTAACCACAGGCTTCCTGGCCTCCGGGAGCTCGGCGGTCTTGGACTCTGAGGTTGTCTCCTCGTCTGAGGTAGGTATGTCATCTTCGTCAGACAAGACCTTCACCCTTTTAAGCTCAGCTTATAAATTGTCTAGGCCTATTTATAAACTTTTACTTGACGCACCCCTTAGGCTTTTTAACCAATAGTCAAGGTTTAGGGACCAAGTCAGCGCGGGCTCCACGAGGCCCAAGGAGCCTAGGCCTACGGCCATCTCTACGTCTATAAAGGCAACGTCGCCCTCCCTAAAGGATATGCCGCTGGACAACGTGAGGTTCACCTTAAAGGTCACTAGAACCTTCTCACCCCTAGCCACAAGGACACCACCTATGTAGTGGCCGTAGAGCTTGATGAAAGAGTTAAACACCTTGATGACCCCGGCATCGATGCCGTCGTAGCTGGGGCCTAGATCCTCGAGCCTTGCCTTAGCGGTGAGCTCGGAGGCCTTCAGCAGAATCTCCTTAAACTTATCGCAGTAGGCCTGGCCCGAGGTGCAGTAGATAGGCCACAGCCCCCTCGCCCTCTTTATGGACTCCGTTGAAAGGACTTCATGGTGTCCAGTCGCAGCCTTGTATGGGCCACCAGCCGGTATTTCTCCTGACAACCACTTCACCGCCAGTAATAGTTACGTAGCCTGACAAATAGAGGTATAAGGCTACCGAGGCCGGCAGGCTGAGCTCCTCACCGTTGGAGAGCGAAACCTTAAAACCCATGACAGAGGTCTGGTCAAGCGCCTTTATGGCCTTCACATCAAGCGAGCCCCTGAACGGGGATAGGTGGGGCCCAGGGGTGAAGGAGTCGCAGAGAGGAGTTACAATCATGCCCCCCTTGGCGTTAAGGGAGCCCGGGACACGAGTGAGTCTTGAGGGATCCTGGGTAACCATCACATCTATGTCAACTCCAACATCCTCGCTCGTGGCTCTCAGGTCAATCCCAAGGCTCGCGGCCAGCCCCCTCCACCCAGGGTCTGAAGGCGAGGGCGCTGCGGGTCTCACGCCCTTCTTGCTTGGGAAGAGCAGGCTAACATCAAGACCCTCGGCCCTCACCAGCTTCGCTATCTCAAGCCTCTCATCGCGTCCAAGGCTTAGGCACCCGCTGCACAGACCCCTTACGTGGAACCCCCTATGCCCAGTAAAGTAAATGAGCGGCTTGCCCCCCAGCATGTCACTGATGACCCTTGCAACGACCTTGGCCTTCTCAAAGCCCTTAACTAAGCACTCATCATCAACAAGTTCGCTCTCGCAGGTCCCGGGGTGATCTAAGTCCAGGTCGAAGAGGAGCTCAGAGCCAAGCCACCCCTTATCCTCCATGCTTGACGCTCCTGGTATCTCATAAATGCCCACGGAGTGGTACAAGTGCCTGGGAACCTTTGACTTTATGAACCTCCTAAGCGCGTGCTCGTCACCAAAGGAGAGGTGCCTCACGTAGCTGTCTATCTCAAAGGGCTGTATTGCAAACTCCCTGCGGGCCATATCCATGGGCAGCACTAATGGAGGATCCATATCATAATAGGCCTTGAATATGTCCTTAAGTGCCTCCCGCTCAGTCCACCTCTCTACCTCTATTACTCTCTCCTCCCGAGGGCCCTCACTCGATCCTCGGCGAGACGTAGAAGACAAGCCTTCCACCGCCTTCATAGTCGAACTGAACGCGCGCTGGTGCGTCCTGCGCATACTGCAGGGTGACCTGGTCAGCTCCCCTTGCGGCCTTTATCATATCATCAAAGTACTCCACACTATAAGTAGCCTTGTCGTGCGAGTCGACCCTTATGTCTATCAGGTTCTGGTCATCCTTGCTCAGCTCCACCTCGACCTTCTCCACGTCCCCCATCCCTATGAAGTGCAGTCTGTCATCCGAGGGAGCCGATATCGTGATAGAGTCAGCCACCTCCTCAACGGAGTTTATGGCGTCTATGAACACAGAGTTCATGAGTTTGGCCATGACAGAGAACGATATGCGTGGCTCTGGCAGCTTCTCGACGCTCAGCGATATCTGAGGTATCTTGAACTCCCTCCTCCCGCGACCCTCAAAGGCTACTATCAGGGAGTCGCCGGAGGCCTGGAGCTCTAAGCTCTCATCATTCTGACCCCTGGCGAGCACTTTATTAAAGACATCGAAGGAGACGCCGAACATCTCGTCGCCTGACGCTGAGTACTCATCAAAGGCCTCCTTAGGGTAAAACAGGTCAACCATGACTACCCTGCTGGAGTCGAGGGCTCTAAGCGAGAGGCCCTCCGAGGTTGCCAAAAAGACCCCTTCATCTATAATGTTCTTTATGGAGCCAACTATGTAAACCCATGTCCTGGCGTTTCTAAATCTTAGCTTCACTAGCTCCAGCACCTGCATAATGTTAAGGTGCTTGCACCTAAAAAGGACTCAAAGTCCTCAGGTAATGCAAGGCCCCTTATGCCCAGCTGCGCGTTGAGCAAGCACAAAGAATTTAAAATATCTGCCCTTGGGTAAGAGTGACCTAGGGCCGGGGTAGCTCAGCTGGTAGAGCGCCCGGCTGTTAACCGGGCGGTCGAGGGTTCGAATCCCTCCCCCGGCGCCATCTAATTCTGCTGAAGCCCTCAGGATCTGCCAGGATTGGCGCGAAACGGTTAAAAATCACTTTTAGCTTTCCTAGGCTCAGGTGCTGAGGTTGAAGTTCCCCAAGACTATAAGGACCTATTGCCCGCGCTGTAAGACACACACGGAGCACACGGTAACTATCTATAAGGCTGGCAAGAGAAGGACCCTCTCAGAGGGCCAGCGCCGCTACCTCAGGAAGAACGAGGGCTACGGTAGCAAGAGGAAGCCTGAGCAGAAGAGGTTCGCCAAGACGACAAAGAAGGTGGTTCTCCTAATAACCTGTACCAAGTGCGGCTACAAGAGGCACATACTTGGCATAAGGCTGAAGAAGATAGAGCTGTCAGAGGCTGTGAGGTGATTAACGTGTCATCCCTTATCGGGGTTCCAAGGAAAAAGGTTCTCGTGCCTGAGCCTAGGAGCAAGTTCCTGCTTGTCGTGTGCCCTAACTGTGGCCATAAACAGGTAGTCTTCAGTCATGCCACGTTCCCAGTTCGCTGCCTCACGTGCGGTACCCTGCTGGTGAAGCCAACAGGTGGTGAGGCACAGATATTAGGGAATGTTGAGAGCGCCCTAGCTTAGGAAGCGCTCGTAGATCCTTGGGCCGCTTTAAGGAGGTACCTGTATCTAACATACTTGTCCTCTGGAGAGAACCTAGGTGGATGAGGCACTCTTAGGGGTCCCCCGCAGTAGGGACACCTGTCCTCGCTCAGGGTGTACCTGCCGCATATTGTACACTTCCTTAGAAGCCACCTCAAGCCATGACTCCCTCTACTCGCGCTGCCTCTCGATGGAGAACTCGATGTCAGCCTTCTTGGCCTCTCTCGACATCACTTCCTCCAGGTCCGACGCAACCTGCTCAAGATCCTTATAGTCTACTCCTACAAGGTCTATCCTGTACCTAGGCGACCCTATGGCATATACCTTGGCCGTCACCTTACCATTGCCCTTGGCGGACACCGCGCTCTCGGCGGCCTTAAGCACGCCTCTGATCTTCTCTATCCCGTCCGAGCTGAGGCTCTTTAGAGTAACTACAAGGCTTATCTTAACCTTCTTTATCTCAACGTACTTCTTCGCAGCGTCGACCAGAGGCTTAAGCCACTCCTGCGAGACCCCTGCCTCGGCAAGAGGGGCCTCGCCCTCAACTGCGGCCATCTCAAGCCCTGCCATGGCGTCGCCGTACTTACCCTCAAGCTTCCATATGACCTCTGAGTACGCCTGCTGCTCGCTCTTCTTAAGCTCCTTAGCTATCACCAGTATTATGTTTACAGCCTTCTGGGTCCTCTTCCACCACACCATCTTCCTTCTGCGCTCGTCATCTGTAACCTTCTTCAGGCTGACGTCAACGTGCCCCTTAGCCCTGTCGACTCTGATCACCTTAACTGCAACCTTCTCGTTAACCTTGATAACGTCGTCTATAGTCTTGACAGAGCGGTTTGACACCTCAACCCATGGAAGGAAGGCCCTTAGTCCATTGAACTCGTCTAGCTCTAAGTAGGCGCCATAGTCATGGATCTCCTTTACCGTACCTATAACTACTTCCCCTACATTTGGTAGCTGCCTTCTGCTCAGCAGAGGCAAGTGGCACCCCATCTTGCAAGGTGGACTTGGTAGTATTAAGGTCTGCGGTTTAAAAATGCCTCCATACAGTAACAAAAGTCGTTAATAGCTGCGTTGAGTGTAGTGCTAGTTACGGTATACTTGCCTCCTCGTACTACCTGCCATTCTGAGGCCCTGATAATAAATCTACGAATACCGTTACACGCTGATAGAGCTTGTCAGCCTCAAGTCCTCTCTTAATCCTATACAGCCTCTCGTGCGATATGCCTAGCCTCCTCGCTGCCTTGTAAAGCGGCTCGTCACGCATTATAGCGCAGAGGAAAGAAGCTAGACTAGTGAAGGCGCCTGCGCTCGTCAGCCTCCTCCCAAACTTTGGGTCATTGCAAAGCTCCTCTATAAGCGATGCAAGCCTGGCTGAACTGCGTAGGCACTCGGCTACAGCTGGAGGGAGCTCGACTACTTTTGCCTTAATTGAACCTTGGATCATCATCCTGTTGCCATCAAACCAAATCTTAGAACAGCGGCTCTCCACCGAGGGCCCTAGACAGGGCCAAGACTACTGCTTTAAAAAGCCGCGTGCACCACATCGCCCTGCTAAACGCGGTATTTAACTAAAGCTCCCTCAGCAGGCGGCACTGCCTCTCACTTATTAGGCCTCCCGAGCTGAGGCCCAGGGGACCCAGGTTGCCCCCGGCGTCACCGGACGCAATCACCAGGAAACTCCTTGAGATGCTCCATAGGAGGAGGCCTGACCTCAAGCCGGTGCTAGACGAGATTAGCAGGAGCAAGGGCGGCCAGAGAAGCCTCTCTCAGCTTTTCTCGGAGGCATATGAAGTTTACTTGAGCTCGCTAAGGCTTGAAGAAGCCTTCGACTACCTCGTGCGCCAGTTGGAGTCCATACATGCTGACTACGACGATGCAGACCTATGGGATGAAACATAAATGCCTTGAGCAAAGCCATCGCTTTTAACGCTACTCTTATGGCTTTGGTTAAAGCTTAGAAATCATGTTAATTAGTTGCTCTGCTGCCTCGCCAGCTTTACCTTCAGCGTTCCTTATTATAGTCACAAGGGAACCGACCTCTACAGCGCTTGCTATAGCCGCGTACCTCGACATCTCTATGATCTCTCTGACCCCCTCCTCCCCGCCGAAGTCGGACCTGTACCTAGTGCTGTCCCTCTGCTGCCTAGCCGCTATCTCCTTGGGGTCAGCCTCCACGAGCACTATCATGTCAGGCTTCAGGATAGTTATCACATGGCTTGGGAGGCCCGGCAGATACCCTAAGGGGGTCTTGACGACGGCATGCGTGTCAACCATGAGAAAGTCCCTCTCGCTAAGCTCCCTGCCAGCCTCCTCTACCATGGCTGTGGCAGCTGCCGCCTGCAGCTCCAGCTGCCCTCTGAAGCTTAGGTACCTTATCTGGTCCCTATTGCTAAGCAGTCCTTTTTTGACGGCGTTTTCAAGCATGTAGTCCCCAAAGTTGAGAACCTTCAGCTTCAGTCCCCTTTCGTTGGCCTTCCTCTGGGCCAGCGAGAGCACCGTGGTTTTCCCTACGCCTGGGACGCCGGTAACTATGACTACCTTGAATTCGTTGCGGCGCACGTTTGACATGAGAGCTCACTCCCCAACTAGCCTCCTTATCAGCGGGTAGGCTTCTAGCGCCCTCTCATATGTTATCATTGAGTAGTACTGGTACACTATGCCGACGGCAAGCAGAAGCCCAACGCCTCCGCCGTAGGCGCCGAAGAATGCCGCGACCACGGCTATGGCACCCACTATCAGGCTACTCAATGATGTCAAGGGGTATATATACCTTGCAAGTATACCCTCTAAAACTCTCGGGTTCCTCCTCATGCCAGGTATCTCAAGCCCTCCCTTGACCAGGGACTCGGCCTGAGAGCTTGGATTAAGGCCGGCCACCTCAACCCAGACGTAGCCGAAGGCGATCGAGAGGAGCATCCAAGACACGGCGAAGACCACGGACCTTAGAGGGTTGAGCACTGTCTCGACAAGGCCGTTCGGGGGCGATAGGTAGAAGACTATATCACTGTAGGCCCTGTACGCCAACGAGTTGAGCCCGAAGAACCTGGCTATCGGGGGCTCGAAGAGCTGAAGGTCTGCCACAAATATAGCTAGAAGCAGGACGGGTATGTTAGTCACATAAATGAACTGCAGGGGGACCTTCGTTCTAATTCCTCTGAGCTGTGGCGACGTGACCGGTATCTCAACCATCATGGCCTGAAGGTAAACGAGAAGGATAACTATAGCGAAAGTCGCGAGGAGCCCCGTGACGTCCGGGAAGCCGTTGGCCCTGGTCAGGACTATGAATGGGTCCTTATCATAGATAAGCGCGGGGACAACGCCAAAGTCCAGGGCAAGCCTAGGGACGAATCCAAAGATGTCCCACACAACCGTCTGGGCCACCATGGCAAGTATAAAGAGGCTTATAGCGCTTCCCAGGCCCCAGCCCCTCTGAAGGGCCTCATCCATGAGGATGACTATATAGCTAGCAACGACGAGCTGAATTACAACTAGCGCCTTGAGCAACGGTGACACCGGCGTGCCGGTTGGCCAGAACATGCCGCTAAGAGTCACTACCAGGGCCTCGGCTATAGCGAATATGACCGCCAGCGTCTTCATGGCACCTGTGAACTTGACCTGATCCTCAGGGTTTGAGAGGTCGACATCTATGAGCTTGGCGCCCGCCAGGACCTCAAGTATAAGGCCTGCTGTAACTATAGGGCCTATACCTAGTTGCATCAACGTCCCGACGCTGCTTGCGAATATTATGTTCTCCAAAGTTATTGTGGTAGCAGCCGTTGGCGTCACGGGGACGCCATAGAGTGGTATGTTGCTCATTATGAGGTATAAAACCAGCACTATGCCTGTCCAAGCAAGCCTCCTAGTGAGGCTAAGCTTTTGCCGCGGCTTTGTCACTGTCGGCAGGTACTCTGATACATTAGCTAGTGCGTCCAACACACCCAATGAAGGCCCCTCTTCACTGCCTACGACGCCAGGACACTTTAAATACTTAATTATTCCTTCAGGCGTAAGCCGGCAGGGCGCAAACCTTTAAAGAAGCCCCTCAACAACGTGCAACTGGTGCGGGGGTGCCCGAGCCTGGTCAAAGGGGACGGGCTCAGAACCCGTTGGCGTAGGCCTGCGTGGGTTCGAAGCCCACCCCCCGCACCACGCTGACCCTCAATTAGGTTGATAGGCTCTGCGCTCTAGGAAGCCTCGCAAACTGGCGGTTCCCTTTGTATAATTACACAGTATGAATCTAAGGGGACGGAAAGCCTCGCCCCTCCAGGGTGAGAAGGAGCTCAGGCACGTACTGAGTAGCCAGCAGACTATGACGGCAATGCCAAAAGTTGACCAGGCACTTTGCTTTATATAAGGACCGCCCTTGTTAGTGATGAGAAAGGCAGAGTGACGTAGACTTGAAAGAGGACGAGTTCGACCCCCTTGGATGGAAAATGATTTCGAGGACCTATGCCCAAAGGGAGAGCTTAAGCTATGATGACTTCGCCATACCTTCGCTCCCAGCACTATTGAACTTAGCGGGCATCAAATCCATAAGAGGTCCCAACAACGTAAGCATCAGGTGGTCCTGCTGCGGCCTCTACGAAGTCTCTGTGAACTCTGGTGAGCTGGAGTCAGAAATCCCTATGAAACCGGGCAACTTCAGCACTGACATAAGGCCCTCTCACAGCTGGAACCCTGAGGGTCTTCGTGAGGGCCATATAAATCCGTTCTCGTGGGACCTCAAGAGTCCCGTGCCCTTCTATGATGAGTCTGGCAGGCTGCTTGGCATCGCTGTCATGGAGGGCACTAGGTGGTCAGGAGTTAAGGTCTCTGAAGTCTTGAGGGCTGACTTTAAAGAATATTTGCAGGAGTGCAGACCTGGTGAGAACCTTAACATCAATGGTATCAAACTCCTGGGCAATGTTTTAGCCTGCAAGGCTAGCTCAAACGTCAGGGTTTATTCCATAGATAGTGAGCCCCTGTTCTTGAGTAGGGACTCGCATCTTGCGTTTGTCCCAGGTAATCAAGACCTTGTAATAGCTACAGGACGCTATGACATCAAAGTATCCACTCTGTACCCATTCACTTACTTTAAAAATATCTATAGGCCCGGAGATGTGATAGAGAGCAATAGCTTGGTGCTTAAGCTATCGAAGCCTCTCTTCATATCGTCGCTGGGGCCAATTAAGGTGACACTTGATCGCGGCAAAGCCGAGGTGATGGTGAGAGGCCCAACATATGTTGGCGAGGGATCTGAGCCACAGGCCCTGAGAGCCTTGCTGCAGCTTGATAGCTGGTTTTTAGCCTGGCCCCAGGGCAAGCTTGGCTTCGTGACGGCCAACGCCAGCTCAGCCATGATATACGATGTGAGCCCCAAGAACGCTAAGATCGTCGCCCTGAATCCCACACCCTTTGATGCGCAGATTGACATTAAGCTTAACCAGGAGGTAGAGGGTGGCACAATCTGCACGCCGCTGGGATGTTATCCGATAGAGAGGAGCCCTCAAGGCATTGTTAGGGTCCCTGCGCCCAAAGGATGTTACTGCGAGCTGTCTATAGAGACGAGACTGAAGCCTTCGCTAGGTCTTGCATGACATGCACTTGGAATAGTTGTAAAGACTCCATGTCAAGAGCAGGGATATCTTGGTATACCCTCCAGCCTCCGCCTAATAAATTTTCAGGGGCTCTCTCTTTGTAATGCCTTGAGGCAACCCGTTGCCAAGCCTTAACTCAACGGCCCGAGGCTACCCAGTGGTAAGGCTGCGCCGACTGTGTGACTTCACATACCTGACGTCTCGCCCTCTGTCTTGGGTACCAGCTGGTCCAGCCTGTTCTCGGCGGCAGCCACGACATAGTTTATGAAGTCCTCCTCATACGGCACGCCTATGAATGACATGATGCCGTTAAGAGCTATCGCCGGCACGCTCATGACGCCATACTTCTCAGCTATGTCCATGTTCTCATACGCCTCAACAGTGTCAGAGATAACCTTTGGGTTATTCTGCTTCCATGCCTCATAGGCAAACATATTCGCAAGTAGAGCCGCATATGGGCAGTATGGACACGACGGCGTGACAACCGTCTCTATGTGGACCGAGCCCTTCAGCGAAGCCAATGACTTCTTAGTCTCCGGGTCCAGGCCGCTCTCGCCCTCACTTATCCTCATAATGGTCTCTATAAGTCCCCTTATCTCCTCGCCCGCCGGCGTGCCGGTATACCTTATGGCGCCGCCCAGCATCGACACAGTGGGCACCCTCTCAACGTTCTGCCTCTTAAACTCCTCCTGGTCCTCAGGCCTTGCTTTGTCAAATATCCTCAGCTGCAGCATCTTCTTGCCGTCCCTTGTTGGCGACGCGTCAGCTATAGCCTTCATCAGCTTATGAGCGTCCTCGCAGGTCTCGCAGTCAGGTCCTCCTATGAAGAGGTCTATGGTTACAGGCGACACCATGTATGCAAGCGTCTCTTTGAGCTCCTTTACCAGCTCCTCATCAAGCTCCACATCAAAGTACCTGCTCATTCCTGTACACCAGACTGTTAAAGTAGCCTGCAAGGGGCCTTTTAAACGCTAGTTTAGAGCCGGAGAGCCTCGAGCGCTAGTATTGATAAGTTATGTCGTGGTGGTAGCATCTCTTTATGGTGCAACGCACTTGACCGCGCTAACCTTACAGGACATAAGGGATTGCGTGAGGAGTTTTTAAGAGAAGCACAGGATGACCTCTAAGCTATAGCTGATGTGCCTGGAAACCCTTCTAACCCCGCTTTTAATAAAATCACCAAGATTCCCTGCCCTTTAATGCAGAAAAGGGCCTTTGCTTATCATAATGTCAAGACCGACGATAAAACAAGGTATAGGGCTGGACTTTATTAGCTTTTACCATTGAAATGAAGTTGTCCTTCAGACGTGCAGACTCTATGCCTGAGTGAGAGCATGCGCGGAGGTAGGATCCTAGGGAGGAAGTCTCTCTCTAATATAATAGGGGCTGTAATTCTCATAGCAGCGACCATAGTGGGCGGCCTGATGGTATATTCGTACTTCCAGAGGTCCATGGGTGCTTTTATGAACATGGGTAACGGCGTCACTGTCACGGCCTCGGCCACGCCTATTGGCAATGGAGGAGAGCTAGTTTACATTAAGGTGGTCAACAATGAGCCACAGTCAATAACTCTAAAGGAGGTGGTCTTTGTGTTGTCAAACGGCACAAGCGAAGACGCTTATATTGAGAGCGGCAATAATGGTTACACCATAACGACGGTAGCGTCAACTGCAACTACTACACCGCCTGTACCGTTAGGGCCCAGCGGGCAGCTAGTTGCCGTGGGCACTACAAATCTTAGCAACATACAAGATGTTTACATAGTTTATGAGATGGGTGGACAGACGTACTATACTAACCCAATGAGCGTTACGACGGGCTGATACCTATGTCTGGTCTTTTGTCCAAACTTAAGGAGGCTTTTCACGCCGTCTCAGAGGAAGAGCACGACAAGGGCGCTCTTGCGCTGCCCCTTGAGGAACAGAGCTCTCCTCCCTCATGGACTGTGGTTTCACGCTACAACATAGGTCCTGTGGAGTACATACTTTACAGGGGAGGGGATGGAACTCCAAGGCTTATGGTAAGGGAGCCAGAGCGCATTGAGACGGACAGGCTGCTTTACATCTCAGCAGGCATCGATAAGCCCGCTGATGAGCGTGAGAGCTACCTTGCTGAAAAGTACAGGAGCGGGTATGGGAAAATTTACCCTCTTATGATTGACCCTCACATAGAGGAGATTTCATATAGTGGGTCCCTAAGCAACGTGGTCGTTATACATAAACAGGTTCCCTCGAGATGGGTTATGACCGATATAAAACTTACTGAGGAGGAAGCTAATGGCATAGCTATCGAGCTTGCAAGGAAGGCTGGGAAGAGCGTCAGCATCGCCTCCCCTTACGCAGAGGGCCTCACAGCTGAGGGCCACAGGGTCTCAGTGTCTTTTATGAGGGAGATGAGCAGGTTCGGCAGCAGCTTTGTCATAAGGAAGTACCCTCAGAAGCCGTTCACGATAGCCGACCTTCTTTCCAGCAAGGCCATAGATCCACTCGCAGCGGCCTACCTGTGGCTCATAGAGGAGGCCCAGGGCTTCATAATAATAGAGGGCGCCATGGGTGCTGGCAAGACGACCGTTCTCCAGTCGCTGATAAGCCTGCTGCCTCCGTACTCCAAAGTTGTTACCATAGAGGACACGCCGGAGCTTGTAGTGGTTGGCCCGATCTGGGACTCCCTGGTAACGCGTCCGAGGACTCCAGGCCAGGAGGTTGAAGAGATAACCCTCGAGGACCTCCTCAAGTTCGCCCTGAGAAGGCGCGCTGACTATGTTATAGTTGGCGAGGTCAGGGGCCGGGAGGGGAGGCTGCTGGCCCAGGCCGCCGCCGGCGGCTATGGCGCCATGACCACTTTACACAGCGACTCGCCCCAGGGAGCTATTATGAGGCTAACAATGGAGCCCATATCGCTGCCTCCCCTCTTCCTCGAGTCTGTGAAGTCTATAGTACAGGTGAAGAGCCTCCGTGCGTTTGGCGGGCGCGCGTCAAGGAGAGTTAACGAGGTAGCTGAGATGGATGGTGACAGGGCTGTGACCATTTACAGGTACGGCGAGACCAGCATAGGCGACCTGGTGGACAGGAGCAGGGAGCTTGAGTGGGCGGCTGAGAAGCTCGGGATAAGCGACGTCAGAGGCGAGGTTGAGTCAAGGGTGAAGTTCCTAGAGTCCCTGGCTGGCAGGCCGCCGGATGAGCTGCGCGCGGAGCTTTCAAAGTTCTATGTAACCAGGTACGGTGACATTATATGATGAGAAGAAAGCTCAGCGATCCAAGGCTTTATGGCCCACTAGCTATAACACTTAACAAGCTTAACGCTATCTCCGCGCCCCTATCTGTAGCCGCATTTACGTCTGCGCTGCTCTCACGCTTTGCGCTTCACCTGAATTACGCTGTTCCCACAGCCTTTGCGGCGTTTGGAGCGCTTTTCATTGTAATGCCAGCGTTAGCTAGGAAACTTGCGATGTCACTGCTAGGTTCAGGCATAGATGATGAGATGCCAGCGCTGCTGGCTGTAATGATACCATATGTGGCCTCCTCAAGGGACCTGGCAAGCGTCCTGACGACAGCTGCCGAGAGCCTTAAGTTGAGGTTTGTCAGGAATGAGTCGAGGAGACTTCAGTACCTCCTTTCGGCAGGCTATGACGAGAGGAGGGCCCTTAGAATTCTTGCCGACACCACCCCAAGCGCAAGGCTCAGGGATGTTCTCAGGGAGCTTCTAGCTGTTGAGGAGCTGGGGCTTTCAAGAGCTAGGGCAGCTGCTGAGCTTTATTCAAGGACTATGGACGCGATAAAGGTTTCTTGGCAGAGCTATGCGAAGCTGGGGGAGACTATAACTGAGGCCATAACGACTATAATAGTGTCCGCCGCCGTTCTGCTGCCCCTCTCGTTCTTTGGAAACGCTGACCTGCTCATGCCTCTTGCGGTCTTAGTTATGGTCCTCTCGCCCAGCCTTGCCATGATGCTTGCGATGCTCAGGCCCAGGCTTGGCGAGCCCGAGGGCAGCTGGTGGGTAGCTGGGCTCACTATAAGCTCAACATCCCTCGCGTCCCTGCTCTTGTTCTTAGACAGGTACTTGCCTGCAGCCCTGGCCCTGCTGGCGACGTCCATTATTAGTGAGGCCTCGTGGATTAGGCTTTCAAGAAGGGTGGCAAGCTCGCTGAGGCTCTTAAGGGAGGCCTCTGAGAGGGCGAGGCTTGGCCTGCCGTTTGGCGACGTCATATCCAGGGCCTCAGTGCTAGGCAAGTCTGTCGTCCAGGCTCTGCTGGACTCGGACAGGGTGGCCGGAAGGATAGGCGTAGGCCCGGCCATACAGGGCTTCGCGGACATACTGTATGAGTCCCTAAGGAGCCTTAGGTCGCTTCAGGTAGAGGCCTACGTCCTCATGGGAGTCTCAGCTGTGGCGCCAGCTATAGCGCTAGCTGGCGTATACGCTATTGCTAACTACATATCATCTTCATCGTTAAGTCTCATGCTGTCGAACGTGGCTTCTGTGACGTACGCCTCTAGGCTGCTCCTGGCCATCTCGCCGCTCTCAACGCTCCCAACAGCCGCACTATACCGCGGGAGGAGGATGTCCTCAACCCCCTCACTAGCGGCGCTACTACTCTCGCTCGCCGCGCTTCACGTGATGCATCTTTAGGCCAGGCCCCTAATGACTCTGGCTTCATAATAGGTCACGCCGCCGGTCTCGTCAACTATAGCTACAACTGGTTCATGGGCGTCAGCCACTGCACGCTCACTCCACGCGACTATATCCATGGGTTTCACATAGGTTCCCTCGCTTAATATGAGCACCTCCGCGGCCCTGCCTGGACCCAGACTATATATGAGGGTCCTGGGCCTTGGCCCTATCGTGACTTTCTTGCCCCTCTTCCTCAGATCATAGTATACTATGAAGGTCTCAAGGTCTAGGCCCAGCTGCTCTATGAGCCTTATCGCCTTAGCCCAATCCCTCTCCCTGGATATGAAGCTTAGGACCTCATCGTAGGGGTTCCCGACGCTCAAGCCCTTCCACCTTGACGACGACCTCTATGAGGGCTGCTATTGCAGCTCCCACCAAGACTAGGACTAAGAAGCCGCTTCCTATCACTACACTATAAACGTAACTGCTGCTGACAGCAGTTGGCATCGGCAGGGACGCTATGGAGAGCCCCATGTAGTAGAGGCCTGCGGCCAACGTTATCAAGACTGATAGGGCCTGGGCCTCCCTGAAGAGCCTGAAGCCTCTCCTTGACACCTTAAAGAAGACGTCAGCTATGATTATATATACCACTATCCCTATTATCATTGTCGTTACGTCATAGGAGACGGCATATCCAACCTTCTCGGCCAGAGGCGCTGAGCTCCTGCCAAGCATGTACATGCCATAGATACTCACTATGATGCTTACAGCTAGCGCTCCAACGCCGGCTATCTGAAAAACCCCGCCCTCGTGGAGCCTCTGAACGCCTGCCCTCACAAGGTACCACGTGCGAGACTCTAAGTCAAAGCCCTTTATAATCATGAAGAACCCCAGAAGGGCGGCTATGGCTTTAAGCGCCAGGAGAAGATAGCCTAGGATTGTCAAGAGGCCAAACACCAGTAGTAGGACCCCTGGGATGCCAAGGAAGTACCTTGAATACCTAGGGTCGTTGAGCGCCTTCCTAATGTACCTGGCCAGGAGAAGGTAGCTACCCTCAACGCCAAGGCTCTGCTCAACTATGACCTGCTTCACGCCAGCTATAGGGCCTACGTCGTTTAGAACCTGTGCCATGGAAACCTCGTCTATGCCATCACCAACCACGTAAAGCTCGAAGCTGTCAGAGGACCCGGCCACGGCTTGCTTTAACCTTGACTTAACTAGGCTCTGTGCCAACAACATATTTTTAGGGTGGCCTCCAACGACCACTATCTCTGGGTTCCTTCCGTCAGAGGCCATCTCCCTGTACAGGTTCAGGCCGACAAACATAGCGTTAGAGTCCGGGTCCTCAGGCCTCAATATGGCAAACTGAGTGGCGGCGCTGGTAACTTCCTCATAGCCTACTATAAGTGACCTACCTAAAGTGCTACCTATATCGTCATCTATGTCTATAACAACTATCAGCGGCCGTCTGTTGGGGGTCCCTGTCTCCATGCGCTGTCTTCTCATTTTACGTGTCAACACAACAGGCTATTAGCCTTATCTTGCTCAAAGGCCGAATGTCACAATAAACCTCTTTCGCTAAGAGCCCTTTGAAAACCCATGGTTGCGTCATCAGTGCATTAGACGCCAATGGCATGTGAAACTGGGGCTCCTGTTAGTCCTAATAACACTTAAGCGCTGTTCTTACAGGCCTCTACTATTGCCTCTGGGGGCGCATCAGTTCTAAAGCCTACGGGGCTCATGTGTGTTTTAGCAAAAACGTAACCCCACGATTCAAGCTTATGTCTTATAAAGTCCATCTTGGGTATGTTATGCTTTGTCGCAGAGCAGATCTCATCTAGCCTCTGATGGAAGGCCCTCTGTAGCTTAGCTTCCTCGCCTATTAACTCAAGCACCTTGAGCGCAAGACTAAGACTTCCTTGATAATTGTACTTAGCAATGTTATTATCAGAAAGCAGACCATTAATCATGTCTTTATCCCAGAGATCACCAATCCAAATGGGTCCATAGCAACTCTCTGAGGCCTCAACCTTCTGCATAGTTATGACACCATCCTTGATTGTGATGCACCCTAAGTTCTCCTCAAGAGTCCTTAAGGCCCTCTGGCCTCCCCGCTCAAACGTTGCAAAAACCCTGGCGTAGTGACCGACGCTGAACGAAAACAGAGGCCTCAAAGCCTTATCATGAGACGCCGCCTCCCTAGCCATAAATCCAATGAGAACGCGCAACGCTACCTCACGGTAGTTCCTAGTGGGCGGGGGCGGACTGAGGAGCCAGTACTTTCTCTTGGCTGCATGTCTCTTCGGACCGCCGAGAACAGCTAGGTCGGTGGCGGTTACTGCCAGGACCCCTCCCTTAGAGGTGGCGGCTACGCTGGCGCTGATGAAAGGGGCCGGGCTCCCGAAGGGGTCGATCTCAACGACGTCAAAGGTCTCCCCGATCTCGTGCGTGAGCGAAAAGAGCAGCGCGTTGGCGTCCCTGTTTGAGGCCATGGCTACGTCGTTGAGAGCGTTGAGGGCGATATTCCTCTTTATAAGATTAAAGGCTTCATGATCTATGTCATTTATAATAGTGTTCCTGAGTCCCCCTATCTCAAGCAGGTACCTTAGTCCCCTGACGCCCGTGCCCGCGAGCGCATCAATGGCTGACCTAAGGCCTGAGGTTTGGCTTGCGTAAGCGTTGAGCACCTGCACGGATAGGTCCCTGTTAAGTTCCATCTCAGGATTGTAGAACACCCGAAGCCAGGCCGGCTCAAGCTTGCCGCTCCTTACATTAAGGGCTGTCCTGGGGTCAGGTATGTAGAGTAAGGCCTTCCCCTCTCTTATTACCGCAAGCCTCACCGACGAGCCACCTTGCGAGCTCTGACGCTCTCCTCAGGTACTCATACCTGTTGCCTTCATTTAGGTATATGGCTATTCCCTGAGTCAGCAGTGAGTAAAGCCTGGGGTATACCTCATTAAGCCTATAGTAAAACGTTGCTATAACGGGCTTACTAATGTTTAACAGCAGGCTCTCTATGGCCGCCCTGAGCTCCCTGAGGCCCAGCTCCATGGGCCCCACCTCGTCCACTACTATGACGTCATAAGACCTAAGTGACGCATTCAATAGCTCTGACGCTTCGCGCCCTGCATCAGCATTAACGTAGTACCTGCCAACCCTTAGGGCGCCGGGCGTGGGCTCTGTGGTGGCGAGAGTTAATGTAATGTTCCCATCGAGGCTCTTTATAATAAAGCCTCTTCTCACTCCCCCCTCCCTGACCTCCGGTGTGACGAAGCCTCCAACGGAGCAGCCTGCGCTACTGACGCTTCTGGCTATTGTCAGCGCCAGTGTTGTCTTCCCTATTCCTGGCCTTCCTGTTATCCCTATTATCCTCCTCTGTTGCTGCTGCAACTACCTCACCCAAGATGCTCTCAAACTCCTCAATTGTAAGCGCGTTGTCAAGCCAGCTTAACTCCCTTATGGAGGGGCTGCCATCCGTTACGACGAAGCTGCGGCTTCCTATGAACTCCGCCATCCTAAACATGTTGCGGATCTTATTACTTAGCTCCCTAGGCTTCTCAGACCCATGCGGCACCGTCACGAGCGCCTTGAACTCCCCCCTTGAGAGGCAGAAGTCCAAGGGAGCCTTCCTTGTGTGGCAGAAGCCCATGTCAAGCTCCTCCAGCTTTCTCGCCAACAGCATCTCCTTCGGGCTCTCAGGCTTCGTGCCAAGGGAGGGCGTGGATGTGGCCATAACATCGTCTGATGGGCCAAAAACGTCTATCCCGGCAACTATATCTTCGCCCAGCTCTCTCACAAGCCTCTCGGCAACATCAAGCGTTGGCCTTATAGTCTCGTGCTCATAATCGTATATGGCCTTCCTCGACACCTTAATAGCCCTAGCCAGAGATCCAAGGCTATGACCCTTCAGGGTTCTTCGGGATCTCATTGCCTCGCCATTTATCTTCACTTTGAACTCGTCCTTCTCCTCATATATGGTGGGGTAGTTGCCCTCGACAGAGTTAAGCAGCGTATCAACGCTTACCAGCTTGGAGCCTCCGTAGTCATAAACGACCCCCTCGACAAGCTTAGCACCATCCCTGCGCTCAGCAACTATCAGGGCGTTCAGCTTCAGGTTAAATGAGAGCCCCTTGAGCTCTTCTCTCTCATCCTTACCTACAAGCTCGGCGTCATAGGCTAGCTTTAGCAGCACGGCCTCTCTATTCTTAACCTTCAGGGCAAGGTCCACGGTCCTCCTTAGCTGGTCCCTAGGGTAGTTGAGCTCTATAACATCACCTACCTCGGAGAGCAGCGAGAGAGCCTTACTTACAAACTCCTTTGATGCTTCGTACATGGCCATGGCTCTTATTTACACTAATATAACTGCTTCCCTTTGGAGTTTTTAAGGATATAATCGGCTCTCCGCCAGAGAAGCTGCTGCGCCCGCTCGGCGCGATGCTTATGCCTTAGGATTGTTGTTACGCGCAACCTGCGTTGCGCCGCTAGCCCTCCTTATTGCGAGAAGGTAGTGGCAGCCATAATTTTGGGCAACCTCGTTCACAGAGCTGCATATAGAGCACGTTATATCTTGAAACCTCTCAGCTACAATTGGGTCCTGGGGCTGAGTTAATATAAGTAAAGCGGCGTGCCTGACCTTCTCCGAATTAACTTTATCGTTTAATATCTTCATCACGTACTTCTCCCCCCTTCTACCCTCTATATAATTTGACACGGCGGCTGGTGTAAGACCAAGTAGCTTGGCGGCCTCATACTTTGAGAGCTTAAACTCGTTTACTAGGACGTATGCTATAGAGGCCCTTATGGATGGCATTACCTCCTTCGCTGCAACCTCGCACGGCTGGTTCGGCGGCACCGTGAGGGTTCTCTTCAAGTCCTTGCTCCCAATGGCTATAGACTTCCTGAGGCTAAAAATGTGAGTTATATGTAATGTTGATATGACTATACAGACGGGGAGCTACATCATAGAATGAGCTTCGCGCACGATAAATATCTATATAAGGCCTTCAAAATGCTTTAACTATTACCAACAGTTGCATCAAGTTAGCCTTCTATCTCAACATACTTAGGGTAGCTAAAGGCGCAGCAACTCAGCTAGCGCGAGGCCCTTAGACTGCAGCACCGCCAGCCTACAATCACGCTAATATTTCAGAAAGGACCGCTTCAGCCGAGGCGAGTTTAAAGTGAAGCTGGAGCCCCTGAAGGACATAAGGATTGACCCAAAGGACACCGTAGAGGACCTTGTTAAGATGTTCGGAGACGAGTACGGCTTTATGGCTGGACACCTCTGGAGGGCGGCCCAGATCCTATCAAAGGGACTTAGCGAGTCGAGTCTAAGGGTGCTCTCCTTCACAGGGAATCTAATCTCAACCGGCCTAAGGGGCATTATAACTCAGCTGATAAAGAATGGTCTATTCAACGTAGTCATTACGACGTGCGGGGCGCTAGACCATGACATAGCTAGGTCCACTGGAGGCCTTTACTCTAAAGGTTACTTTGAGGGAGACGACGTTGACCTTGCAAAGCACAACATACATAGACTGGGCAACGTCTACATAAGGGTTGACGACTATGGGCCTCGCGTGGAGCAGTTCGTCCGCTCCCTGGCCGTGAGGGCGTCAGCAATAAAGGAGGAGTGGGGCATGTATGAGCTCCTTAAGCTGGCAGGCGAGATGATAAGTGATGATAACAGCTTCCTCAGGGCAGCCTATGAAACTGACACCGACGTCTTTGTGCCAGGCTGGCCTGACGGCGCCTTTGGCACTGACCTCTTCTTCGAGAGCCAGAGGGGTGTCAAGCTGAAGATAAACTACTTCAAGGACATGCAAAGACTCTCGGACATCTTCTTTGAGTCCAAGGGCAAGGCTACGGCCTTGATCATAGGGGGAGGTATAAGCAAGCACCACACCATCTGGTGGAGTCAGTTCAGAGAAGGTCTTGACTATGTGGTATATGTGACCACAGCCGTTGAGTGGGATGGAAGCCTGAGCGGCGCCATGCCAAGGGAAGCTATAACGTGGGGCAAGGTTAAGCCAGAGGCTGAGAGGGTGGCAGTGTATGGGGATGCCACGATAATAGTCCCAATACTTGCCGCTTACCTGGTAGCGAACGTTAAGCTTCCCCAGCCCCCCAAAGCCAGCGGGTAATTTTTATGATGGCTGTTTTCAATAAAGTGGATGCCTTATACATATTGTTAAGCGAAAACGTTTATAAATGTTGAGAGTCACTACTCTTTGAGCCAAGCTTCCCTAATACTTCGAGCTGGTAAAAGAGAAGGGGATGAGATTTGGCAGAGAAGAGCGAAGCCAACATCGCGAAGGAGAAGTTCTCAGAGATAAGCGTAGCTGAGTTCTTCTCTAAGAACAAGGAGCTGGCGGGCTTCTCCAACCCGACAAGGGCCCTGTACCAGTCTGTGAGAGAGATGACAGAAAACGCTCTTGACGCCACCGACTCCCACGGCATACTGCCCGAGGTCAGAATCTACATAAGAGAAGTGGAACCTGCGACAGAGGAGAGGCCCGCCAAGTACGAGGTGACTGTAGAGGACAACGGCATAGGTGTGCCTAAGACTGTCATGCCGCAGGCCTTCGGCAAGGTCCTCTTTAGCAGCAAGTATGTTATAAGGCAGACGAGGGGCATGTACGGCCTAGGCGTTAAGGCGGTAGTGCTTTACTCGCAGACTACGACGGGTTCTCCAATAACCGTAATTAGCTCTCAGGAGGATAGCAACTTCATTTACTATCAGAAGATTAAGATAGACGTTAAACGAAACGAGCCGATAATAGTAGAGGACGGACAGTTCGACAAAAGAAGCTTATGGCACGGCACGGCGGTAACAGCTATCGTTGAGGGCGATTGGAACAGGGCGAAGCAGAAGATAGTGGAGTACGTGAGGCGTACAGCTGTAATAGCACCTTACGCAGAGCTGTGGCTCTTCACGCCTGAGGGCGAAGTATACTTCTTCCCAAGGGCTACTAAGAGGCTGCCAAAGCCCCCCAGGGAGGCTAAGCCCCACCCACACGGAGTTGACCTAGAGCAGGTCAAAAGCATGCTTCTCTCCACAAGAGCGGAGACGCTGCTCGACTTCCTAAAGGAGGAGTTCCAGGGCATAGGCGACAAGACCGCATCGGAGTTCTTAAAGCATGTAGGCCTGAAGCCCGACGCTAACCCAAAGACCTTACTTAAGAAAGAGAATAGCAAGGAGCTTGAGGCCCTGGCGACGGCCCTGAGGAGCTACAAG
This sequence comes from Acidilobus sp. 7A, assembly GCF_003431325.1. NCBI lineage: Archaea > Thermoproteati > Thermoproteota > Thermoprotei > Acidilobales > Acidilobaceae > Acidilobus > Acidilobus sp. 7A. The sequence goes on from NZ_CP010515.1 coordinate 377,516, forward strand.
GGCTTTAAAGGACCTAGGAGCGACTTCCTGAGCCCCATAGGGGAGGAGCTCATAGAGCTCGGCCTCACGAGGATGTTTAAGCCTGAGTGGGTTAAGGCTGTGACAAGGCCCGCCAGGGCCTACCAGGGCCACCCGTTCATAGTTGAGGTTGGTATAGCCTATGGGGGCGCTATAGAGCCGCAGGAGGAGCCCATATTACTGAGGTTCGCTAACAAGATACCACTGCTCTACGAGGAGAAGGAGGACGTGTCTTACAAGGTCCTCTCTAACATAGACTGGGGCAGGTACGGCGTCAAAGAGCCATACCAACTGGCAGTGCTAGTCCATGTGGCTAGCACTAAGGTGCCCTACAAGGGTGTTGGAAAGGAAAGCATCAGCGAGATCCCAGAGCTTGAAAGCGAGATAAGGAACGGCATACATGAGGTTGTGAGGAGCCTAAGGATTTACATCACACGTAAGGCGAGGGAGGAGCTGGCTAAGGAGAAGATAGTTAGCATAGCGAAGTACATACCTGAGGTCGCGAGGAGCCTGGCGGTACTGAGCTCGCCCCCAGACAAGGTTGACAAGTATAAGGACTTGGAGCCTAAGATCGTTGACATTCTGATGACAAAGGTAGCGTCATCTATAGAGATGCCCAAGATAGACGGCAGACAGGAAGATCCGCGTGCCATAGTTAACAGGGTTATCAAGGGCATTACTGTGGAGGAGGTGAGCTGAGGTGTCAGCGCCACCTCAGGACAAAGTTGACATTGAGGCTAGGAGGAGGGGCGCAGAGGTAATATACAAGACCTTCGCTCAGCTCCTTGAACAAATGGAAAGAGGTCATGACCCAAAGCTTGTCATACCTAAGAGGACCCTTGCTAACACGGTCTTTGACCCAGAGAAGGGCATCCTGAAGCTTGGCGTCTCAAAGCTCGAGAGGAAGTTCCTTGACATGAATGAGGCCAGGAGGTTCATGCAGACCCTTGTAATGGCTGCAAACGTCTACAGGGCTCTCATAGAGAATGAGTACCCAACCATAAGGGACCTGTACTACAGGGGCAAGCACACCATAGTTTACCATGACCTGGAGGGGAGAGCTAAGGAGGAGAACACTTGGGACGAACAGGCGGAGAGCGACGCGGCCCTCAGAGACCTTGAGGTGATGCTGGGGCTACTCAGGGAGGACCTAATGATACTGAGCAAGGAGAAGGGAAAGGTTGTGGGCAACATGAGGATAAGGAGCGGTAACGATGTCATAGACCTCTCCAAGCTTGGCCACGGAGCTTATGCCATAGAGTCCACACCGGACCTAATAGAGTTCCTTGACGTTGATGCCGAGTTTGTACTTGTAGTTGAGAAGGACGCTGTCTTCCAGCAGCTCCACAGGGTAGGCTTCTGGCAGAAGTACAAGTCCATACTAGTAACTGGCGCCGGCCAGCCTGACAGGGCCACTAGGAGGTTTGTGAGGAGGCTGAACGAGGAGCTTCAGCTACCGGTCTACGTCCTAACGGACAGTGACCCTTATGGATGGTACATCTACAGTGTCTTCAAGGTTGGGAGCATACAGCTGAGCTATGAAAGCGAGAGGCTCGCGACGCCCAGGGCCAAATTCCTCGGGGTCTCTATGAGTGATATCTTCGGCTACGGAAGGAAGAAGCCCTACCTGACCGAGGAGGAGAGGAGGAACTACATAATAAAGGCCAAGGACCTTGACATAAGGAGGGCTAAGGAGCTCATGAACTACTCGTGGTTCCGGACACCGCTGTGGAAGAGGGAGATAGACATGTTCTTGGATAAGAAGGCCAAGCTGGAGATAGAGGCTATGGCAAGCAAGGGGCTGAAGTTCCTTGCGTTCCAGTACCTTCCTGAGAAGATACGGACGCATGACTGGATAGAGTGAGGCTTTAGGCATTGTTTAGAACTTAAGCAACTCGTGACAGGCCTTAATTTAAGAGTTCTTTAATATCCTAGCGACTAACATAAGCCCTAGCTGTGCCTTAAAGGCGTTGAGCGGCTGCGCTCTTGCATGGTCCTGCGGCCGTATGTATGACCACACTACTGGGGTTCGGCTCTCGTATAGTTTTACATGACTTGGCTTCATAGCCTCACCCTTATTCCACCGCGCCCCGCTCGGGGTTTCATCGGGCTTAGGGGCGCTCAGGGCCACCTCAGGGGCCCCGCATCTCGAGTGCTAGCCTGCCCAGGGCCTCGGCGACCCTGCTCTTGAAATTGCGCTAAACCTATAGTCCTATGTGAAAGTCAAAACAGCTACGTTAGGCGTTAGCCCTGCACAGGCGCCACATAAACAACCACCTGCTCAGGCCCGGAGAGGCTTAGCGAGACCTTGAGCGGATAGTCGGTAGAGAACTCCAGAGTGACGCTCTCGGCTATTGTCATGAGCGGCCTGAGTGAAGAGTATAGGGACTTAGTGCTATAGGACGCCTTAGCCTCGGCATCTACGCTAATCTCTTGCAAAGGCGCCCCACGCTGCATGGTCCATGTGTAGCTTCTCCCCTCCGAGGAGGCCGTCACTTCAAGCTTATCATCTATAGCGTGAAACTCCACAATATCACCGATGCTCTTAGCGTCTGATATCAATACCTCCATGTCGCCAGCGCTTATGACGAGCCTAGCCGTAGGGCTCATGTTAATCTCCCTTAAAGTCTCACCAGGTGACTCTGTAGCAGCGACAAGGAACGACCTCGTGAGCGAGGTCTTCTTATCCTGAAGCTCAACCTTTAGGCCCTCAGCCCCAGTCTCATAGCTCATTACTATCGCGTCGCTTCTGGCGGCCCTTCTAGCCACCCTGTGAAGCTCGCTTATGTTAACGGTGAGCGTCGCGTCAGAGTCAACGCTGTACTCCTCAAATGAGGAGGACTCCATCTTAGCTATTGAAAGCACGGTCTTATCCGGGCTGAAGAGCCATATAGTGACGTCGTTGCTTGTAAACCTGAAGTCTGCCTCGTCGCCAATCTTTGCCATTGCGGCGATGAGTCTCTTAAGCCTGCTGCCCTCAGGATATGTAGCCTTTATGGATGCCACCCTTAAGCTCCCCCAGCTAGCTTGATAAAGGGGAGCTTTTAAAAGAATGAAACGGGCTGTCGCTAGTAGACGTAAGCTAATAGTATGCCTCCCAAGCGCTTCTGAATTGCGTCCTTGTTAGTCATAACGCCCTGGCTTGTAGATATTATTAGATAGCCTAGGTCTCTGCTGGCCAGGTACCTCCTCAGGTTCTCCGGCAGCCTGAGGAGTTCCCTATAGGTGACCGGAGTCCTCGGCTTAATGGCCCCTACCTTGTTTATGTGGCCTAGCAATGTGACCCTGAACTTGCCCCACCTGCCGTCGTCTACGTATTCGAAGTCACCTATGTAGCCCTCCTTCTGCAGGACCCTCAGCACCGAGAGCGTCAGCTTCGAGGCAGGCATGAGGATAACTTCTCTGTGACCCCTGAGCTCCGCGTTATAGATCGCGGACAGGTGAGCCGATAGAGTGTCAAATGGCATCCCGCTTCACCTCACGAGTATTTGTTAAAGCCGAGCTCATAAGCTATCTCCCTGAAGCAGTGGCGGCAGAGGTATAGCCCATACTTTTGAATCACCGCGTCGCGAGTGCCGCACCTCTGACACTTTTGAGCCCCTCTTCCCATCACCTTTGCCTTAGGTGGCTTTATCTTCCCCATCTATCACCACCTCACACTATGGTGACTCCCAGCTCCTTGTTCAGCAGCACCATAGTTTCCTCAGGTCTCACCCTGTGCCTTAAAGGTATAGATGAGCGGGCCCTCCTCCTTCTCTCAACCCTGTACCCGGGCCTCTCTATGGTCAGGCACACATCCATGCCAACTATGCCTATCTCCGGGTCGTACTTGGCGCCTGGGAGAAGTATGTACTCGGGTATGCCAAAGCATACGTTGCCAAACTTGTCAATGCTCGAGGCATTTATTCTGTGGCCAACGGCCTCTAAAGCCCTCTTAAGGAAGTCCATGGCCCTCTGGCCGCGCAGTGTGACGGCGACGGCTATGTTCTCACCCCTGTGAATTCCGAAGGCCCTTATCGTCTTCTTAGCTTTCCTGAGGGTCGGCTTCTGGCCTGTGAGCTGCTCTAGGAGGCCCTGAACCTTAACTAGCCTCTCACCGGCTGATCCAAGGGCTATGTTAACTGTTACCTTGGCTATCCTTGGCTTCCTCATAGGGTTACTCTGCCACTCGTCCAGGACCTTCTTCACCACGTCCTCCGTGAAAGCATGTACCTGCTGGCCCACTTCATGTCACCTCCTAAGCTATTGTGACCAAGGGCTTCTCTGTTCCGACGACATATATGTTGGACAGTGAGGTCTCAAACGTGTTGCCTGAGGAGTCCTGTAGCGTGACCACGCTCCTCTCCCATCCCCACCCCCTGGTCACTGACATGATCTTACCATATCTTCCCATGTTCCTGCCCCACACGACCAGCGCCAGGTTACCCTCCTTGAACTCAACGTAAGCCTTGACCTCACCGCTTGGCACCGCTATTAGCAGGGAGTCGAGGGGCCTGTAGGGTAGTTGGCCCGGCTTGGTGGGGTCCTGCACCTTGACGAGCAGATTCCTCCCATCACTGAGGTGCATCTGGAAGTGCCCGCCCTTAAGCGTGGTGACCCCTTCAACCCTAAGGAGCTTGAGTGACGCCTCCTCCTTGCTTATCTGAGCCAGCTTCAGGGTCCCAGTCGGGTCTGGAAGCACGCGGTAGTAGGCGCCCAGCGAGGGGAACTCCACAATATCCATAACTCCGACCGGGAACTTGTAGTCCCTTACAACCCTTCCGTCAACCTTAACCTGGCCGGAAGCTATTATCTTGGTGGCCTCTCTGGCGGCCTCTGCATACTTGAGGACGTCCCTTATTATCAAGAGCAATGGCAAGCTTCTGTCGGCCGGGTGCGGGCCCGGCGAGGGCTTCACAGTCCAGGGCCTTACCTTCCTTGGCACCCTCTGAACAGGTGGAGCGCTCAGAGCCTTGAAGTGCCTAGAGCCACCCATCCTAGCCATTACTTAGCACCTCCCTCCTGCGTCTGCGTCGCAGGCTGCTCGACAGCCTGAGCAGCGCCTCCTCTCCTCTCTATAATCTTTTTGCGCCAAGGGTCCTTCATGTTAAGGTCTGTTATTATTAGGTTCCACGGCCTGAACTTGACTAATACCTCTGTTCCATCGGCCTTCTTCCTAGTTATGCCCTCTATCTTAACCCAGGGCCCCTTAAGATCAACCTCTGCAACCTTGCCGCTCCTGCCCTTGCGGTCACCCTTAATTACCATTACCTTGTCTCCAACGCGAACAGGAAGGGATCTTACGCCCAGCTTGTCCCTAAGCTCCTTGCTAAGGTGTACCGAAGCCTGCTTGTGCCTAAAGTGCATGGGCGCGTTGAGGAGGAACTTGCGCTGCTTCCTAGCCTGTTGGCTTGCCACACCACATCACCTCATATTATAATTGTCGCCAGCTTTGATATCGAGGGCCACCTTTCGGCCGCCTCCCTAGCCACAGGGCCCCTGACCTCAGTGCCCTTGGGTGTCCCGTCCTGGTTTATTAGCACAACAGCGTTGTCGGAGAACGACACCCACGTGCCGTCTGGCCTCCTATATGGTCTCTTCTGCCTTATCACTACTGCGTAGCTTATCTGCTTCCTGACCTGGGGCGTGCCCTTCTTGACAGTTACTATCACCATGTCGCCTGGCCCTGCGGCGGCGAGCCTCCTGACCCTGGTCTTAACGCCTGGCACGTCAACAATCATGGCCTCCTTAGCTCCGCTGTTGTCAGCTACAAAGGCGTAGGTGCCAACCTGGAGGCCTGCGCTGTACCCAAAGCGTGGCAGGATTGCAGTAAACTTTTGTCTCCTGACCAAGGCCGCTCACCCCTCAAGCCTACCTAAGACTACAAACTTGACGGTCTTGGAGAGGGGCCTCGTCTCGCCTATGAGAACCTTGTCACCTGGCTTGATGTCGATGCATGGAGGTACGTGGGCGTGCTTCTTAGTTCTCCTCCACTCATACCTCTTAAACTTATTGTCATAGTACAGGTACTCATGCCTTATCACAGCAGTGCTCTTAGTTCTCAGCTTCTCCACGTAACCCTCTAGGAGAACGCCGCGCACCCTTAGGGAGCCATGCCATGGGCAGTTCGGGTCTGAACACGAGGTAGACGGCGGTTTAACTCCAGGTACACTCAAAGCCTTTAATGCCTTCTGAGCTGGCATGATCTAATTATCCCCTTTCCTCTGTACCGCGCATCTAACAATTTAAAAGGATTTCCCGGCCTTAACTCTATGACTATATAGATATTGCAGGCCTCTGCAACAGCCTCATAAATGCGTAGTTTCGCGATTAGGGCTTCTTAAGGACCTGCCTTCGCTATAATGTGCCTTAAAAACTTTACGTGAACGAAAGCTTTGCTCAAGCCATGGAGGCATTGCTCCGAGGAGGGAACTAAGACTTGACGCACAGCTTAGGCAAAGGCTAAGCTGACGTGGAGTGACTTAGGTAACCTTAAAGCGCCCAGAGGCGCTCCAGTGGCTGACGGTGAAAGAGGTGCCGTGGTCAATACTGACCCTCATCAGGACTAATCCCGAGGCGCTGAGGGAGGTTGCAAGGAAGAGACAAATGGACGTCAGCATAGTCGACGCTGCTGTGGAGCTCGACGAGAAGTGGAGGAAGGTGCAGGCCGAGATAAACGAGGTCAGGCACCAGCACAATGTTATTAGCGCCGCGATACCAAAGGCTAAGGGGGACGAAAAGGAGAAGCTCCTGGCGCAGGCTAAGGAGCTGCGCCAGAGGCTCGAGGAGGCAGAGAGGGAGCTTAATGAGTTGGAGGCCAAAAGGGAGGAGGCCCTACGGAAACTGCCCAACATAGTGCTTGATGACGTGCCCGTCGGCGGCGAGGATGCCACGAGACCTGTGCGCTTCTGGGGCACGCCTAAGGTTTACAAGGAGTACCTAGAAGCCTTCAAGGCCCAGACAGAGGCCTACGGCTTTAACGTGTCCTATGAGCTCATAGACTGGAAGCCCGTGGGCCACGCAGACATGCTGGAGGAGGTTCTCAAGCTTGGCGACACAACGAAGGCCTCAGAGGTGGCAGGCTCAAGGTTTTACTACCTCTTCGACGACCTAGTCTGGCTTGACTTCGCGCTGCTGCTATACGCTATAGATAAGCTGACCTCTAAGGGGTACAACCTGGTGCTGCCACCTTACATGCTGAGGTATAAGGTTATAAGTGGTGTCATAGACCTGGCGACATTCCAAGACGCCATATATAAGGTTGAAAACGATGATCTCTACCTCATAGCTACCGCCGAGCACCCGCTGGCCGCGATGTACTTCAACGAGGAGCTCTACGACGATGAGCTTCCAAAGAGGTTTGTTGGAATAAGCCCCGCCTTCAGACGCGAGGCAGGCGCTGCAAATAAGGACCTCAAGGGTATCTTTAGGGTGCACCAGTTCCACAAGGTTGAGCAGTTCATCTTCTCAAGGCCAGAGGACAGCCCCAAGATGCATGAGGAGTTGATATCTAACGCCGAAGAGATCTTCCAGGGCCTTGGCATACCCTACAGGGTAGTTAACATAGCATCTGGCGACCTGGGAGCCTGCGCAGTCAAGAAGTATGACCTGGAGGCCTGGATGCCCGCCCAGGGCAAGTACCGCGAGATGGTGAGCGCTAGCAACTGCACTGACTGGCAGGCCTACAGGCTCGGAATAAGGCTGGTGAGGAGGAAGGGAATGGAGAGGGGTGAATATGTTCACACACTGAACAGCACAGGGATAGCGTCGACTAGGACAATAACAGCCATACTTGAGAACTTCCAGGAACCTGATGGCACCGTGCTGATACCCAAGGTCCTTAGGAAGTACCTAGAGCCCTTTGAGAAGGCCCCCAAGGACTTCATAAAACCTAGGAGCAAGAAGATTATATGAGGTTCTTTCTTAAATATTGTACTTAGACTTCTCCGTGTTGCTAGATCCATGCCTAGTTGATATTATCATGCATACGCACATCGCATGTTATCTGACAAATACATGAACGCGACATGCAGTCATCGTCAACCTAGCTATGCCGAGAACGTCAGTAGCTCCCTAGATACGCTTTGCAAAGCGACTACAGACGCTTTAGCAGAGCGATGCTATTATGCTACTAGATGAGTTACTAGGCTTATTTAGAGCGAAAGTTAGTTGAGCTGAAGCAAGGCTCTGCAATTGAAAGCCTGGGGAGGCTCTTAACTATGGGATTTTATATTTGTAAAATTAGGGATTAAGGGGGCGTAAAACCTCGCCTCTTAAGGCGGGGATGGATAGCCCCCTTTGTAGTTACGCTTAAATGCTTCTCTTTCAAATATCCTATTGATGCCCACCGTAGGGTTCCGTTTCAGGGCGTACACCGATGAACAAACGTTGAGGGCGTTAAAAGCCCAGTTGATGTTAGCGTGTGAGGTATACAACACCCTGCGGTGGGCAGATATCTATTTCTACCAGAGGGATGGGAAAGGTCTCACTCAGACCGAGCTGAGGCAACTAGCCCTAGATCTGAGGAAACAGGACGAGCAATACCAGCAACTTTACTCACAAGTAGTACAGCAAATTGCAGACCGTTACTACGAGGCTAGAAAGAGTTCTTCGAAGGTTTATCACGCTTCCCGAAGGAAAAGAAGCCGCACAAGTGGTACTCACTAGTCTACCCTCAATCAGGTTGGAAAATACTAGGGCTGACCTCCTCCCCGCCTTAAAAGGCGAGGGTTCCTGCAAGGGCAGGGAGGCTTGGGGCTACATCCCCTCTTCCCGAGGGTTCAGCCCCAGGCTGGGTCTCCAGCCCATTACAACTGAAAGCCTCGCCTTTTAAGGCGGGAATGGGGTAGAAAAGCCTATAAGGCCCTGTTTTCCTGGTAGTAGTTAGGTGGTAGTGATTGTAAAGCTGCGGTGCCCGCACTGCGGCTATGTCTGGGACTATAAGGGTAAGAAGATGTACTACGCCACCTGCCCCAACTGCCTGAGGAAGGTAAACATTCAAAAGAACAGGGTGGAGTGAATGCTCACGGGCGGTGAGGGGGAGCTAACCGTGACCGTGAGGATGAAGGTTAGCCCCGAGCCCGAGCAAGAGGAGGCAGTGCTGGACCTCATGAGGAGGTACAGGGACGCACTAAACTACTCGGTAAGGGCAATAATAGCCAGTAAGGCCCTGAGCCTCACTAAGGCCCACAAGCTCCTGTACAGCACCCTGAGGGAGAGGTACGGCCTGCCATCCAAGATTGCCCAGGACTGCTACAGGGAGGCCATAGCTATAGCCAAGTCGTGGCTTAAGAACCCGAGAAGGGCGCTGTGCCAACAGTAAAGGGCCTGAGCATGTGGCTGACGCACGGACTGGGCTACAGGGTCAAAGGCGACCGCGTGGAGCTGGCAGGGAGTTACAGGCTCAGAGTCATCGGCTGGGACAGGAGGTATGACAGCTACCCTAGCAGGGAGGCCAGGCTCGTGTTCAGGGACGGCGAGTTCACCCTTTACGTGACCAAGCGTGTGCCAAGGCCAGCCAAGTACGCCCCTAAGGGGGCGCTGGCAGTTGACGTGAACGAGAGGCAGATAGTAGTGGGCAACTCACGCGTTGAGGTAAGGATAGAGACGCCAGTTGAGAGGGCCCTGCGCTACAGGAGGCTCGCTGAAAGGCTTCAGGGAAGTACTCCTCCTCAAGGTACAGGACCTGGCTCAGGAGGAGCGGGGTAAGGAGGAGGGTAAGGCACTTCCACAGGAAGGCCAGGAACATCATAGAGGACTGGGCCAGGAAGACGTCGTACATGATTATATCGTTAACAAAGCAGGGCCAGCTGGCTGTCGCCAGGGAGGACCTCACAGGGCTGGTGGAGAGCCTAAGGGAGCTCCCGAAGGGGCACAGGACTGCCCTGATAGCGCTCGGCTACAGGAGGCTGGGGTTCTGGATTGACTGGCAGGCTGAGAAGGGCGGCGTGCCTCTGTTCGTCGTCGACACTGCCGACACGTCCTCTACATGTCCAAGGTGCGGCGCAAGGCTTGTTGAGGTTGGCTATCGCAGGCTCAGGTGCCCTAGCTGCGGCCTTGAGGCCGACAGGGACACAATAGCTATACTGAACATTGAGGGGAGGGCGCTTAGCCAGATGGGGGGAGCTCTGACCTCCCCGACTGCCCCCCAGGTGACAGATGTAAGCCCGAACAGATGGGGGGAACCTGTGAACCGCCCTAAGGGAACCCTCGCCCTTTAGGGCGGGGAGGAGGTCAGCAGGTACTGGTAAAGTGGTAACAGTAGATGTGGGTGTTGAGAAGCTCCTAACTGCAAGTGACGGCAAGTTTTCCCCAACCTAAGACCTTATGAGAAGGCGCTCGATAAGATAAGGAGACTTCATAAAGCTCTTTCAAGAAAGAAACTCCTTTCCCGCAACTGGTTTAAGGCTAAGGTTAAGTTAACAAAGGCTGACGAACACTTGAAGAACCTCAGGAAGGACTTGTATATGAAGCTCGGTAAGTGGTTTGCCGAGCATTACGACGTCCTCGTGATGGAGGACATTCAAGTTAAACAACTTGTTGGCAAGTCGGGCAAAAAGCTGAGGATGAGGCTTCACGATGTTGCTTTTCATGAACTTAGGAGTATCATGGAATATCAGCTAAACAAGTACGGAAAGAAACTCATCCTAGTTAATCCAGCTTTCACTTCAAAGACTTGCGCTAGGTGCGGGTACGTTAAGAAGGATCTAACACTTGCCGACCGTGTATTTGCATGCCCCAGGTGCGGTTGGACTGTAGACCGTGACTATAACGCTGCTCTTAACTTGTTAAGAGGTGCGGGGTGGGAGCCACCCTTAGTGCCCGTGGAGCTCCGCCCTCTACCCGTAGCTCACCGCTACGGGCAAGGTGGAGCTATGAAGCAGGAAGCCCTGCCCTTTAGGGCGGGGTAGCTCACCTTGAAGTCACTAGTTTCTCAGCGTTAAACACCTTAACTGAGATAAGAGTGAACACTGTTGTAAAGAGAAGCATTATCAGGATATCAACTACCGCAAGCGCGTACTGACCCAACACATAGCTGGAGAGGGCCAGCGAGGCCTCAGTAAACGGTATCGCCATGATGGCATATCTCAAAGCGGCTGGCAGAGAGCCTATGTTAACGAAGAGCGCACTAAAGTAAATCCCCAAGGCCACCATGAGGAGCGCGTAAGATGAAGCCTGGGCAGCCCTAGCTGATGGGCTCCTTAGCACTATGGGCATTATAAATGATGATGTCATAAGCACAAGCACTGCCGAGTCAGCCAAGTTGAGGGCCAGCAGGGAGGGCGTCAACTTAAGGCCCGCAGAGGAGGCGAGCATTAGGAAGTAAATTATGAAACCAGCGCTGTCAGCGATAGCTATGGCTAGTCCCATTACTGCAGATGAAAGGAGCTTACCTACGAGCATAGACGTGCCAGACGCTGGGGACGCGAGCAGGACCTCAAGCGTCTTGCGCTCCTTCTCACCAAGGAACGCGTCCGTGACAAGCACGACAGCAGGGTTTACTACAAAGAAGAGGGAGAACTGCAGAAGTCTTACTGTGAAGGAGAGCTGTACCTGTTGGACGCTGGCGGCCTGACCTGAGGGAAGTATGTAGCCTGTAGTTATGGATATGGGATTAAGCAACGCCTGGGGCGAGATAGTGACGTTGGCAAGCCTTGCAAGGCTCTCAACCCTACTGTTGACGACCTGTGAGCTGAGACCCGAGACTATGCCGGCGATTAAGTTATCGACCTCCTGGGCCGCGTAGCTGCCAACCATAACCCTGACTATCAGGGTTGCGACACCGTCAAGCGATGTTAAGTTAGAGTAGAAGCCCTGGGGAAACATCACCTCTATATCGTATACCTGTGGCGGTGGCCTTGACGATATAGTAACGTTGACCCTGAGCCCCTGCTGCTCCGACTGGTTAACAAGGTTCTCACCTAGCCACTTAGCGATACCCATGGACTTTGTGTCATTAACCTGTATGTAGACAGAAGTTACCTGTGCGGAGCTGAGACCACCTGCGAGCAGGGCCAGCAGGGGAAGCCCGACGAGCGGCACAATTATCATAAGCGCGAGAGCTCTGCGGTCCCTGGCTATGTCGAGGAGCTCCTTCCACAGAATGGTTCTAACCTCGTCCAGCCTCAAGCGATCTCACCGCCTTAACGAAGGCATCCTCTAAGTTCTCGCCGTTGAACGTCTCCATAACCTCCTTTGGCGTGCCTGTGAACAGGGACTTTCCATAAGCCATAAACGTTACCCTGTCTGCCAAGTACTCCGCCTCTGCCATGTTGTGAGTCGCTATTATGAAGGTCACGCCACCGCGTGACAGGGACTTTATTAGCTGGCGCACGTCATGTGCAGAGAAGACGTCAAGTCCGTTGGTGGGCTCATCTAGGAGGACAAGGCTGGGCCTGTACATGAGGGCCCTGGCTATGAGTAATCTTCTCTTCATTCCATTGCTGTACTCACCGGCCTTCCTCTTCAGCTCCTTGTCGCCGAGCCCCGAGATAGCAACCCCACGACTCACTATGTCATCTACTTCCTCGGGTCTCTCTGCGTAAAGCCTTGCAAAGAACCTAAGATACTCATAGCCTGTGAGCCTTTCATATGGCGAGGCATCCTCAGGCACGTAGCCTATCTGCTTTATTATATTACGCATGGCAGGCGTTGATGGGTCAACGCCGAGCACGTTAACCTTTCCAGCGTCCCTCCTTATGAGGCCCACTATTATCTTGAACAGCGTGCTCTTACCGGCCCCGTTGTGCCCTGCTATTACGTGCACCTCGCCGACCCTAACCTTAAGGTCAACGCTCTGAAGCGCCGCGACTTTCTTAAACCTCTTTACGACACCGACGGCATATACCGCCAGTCCATTATTGTCCAGAGGAACCCCTGCAGGGCGGCTCAAGGTAGCTTCCACTGAAATCCACCGAGAGTCAAAGTAGACTGGAGAGCATAGCGGTTAAATCGCTTAAGACGGGCGAGCTACGGCATGGAGGAGGGTGAGGCCTCTGAGATTGACGAGTTCATAGTAAAGTATGGAGAGAGGGGGTACTATGTCCTAAAGGGCTTACTTGAGGCCTCGCTCAGGGGAGGGGCAAAGCTTGGCGACTTCAGCCTAAGGGACCTTAAGGACAGGCTCGCCTCCTATGGCCTTGACTATAACCCTGTTCCCCTCCTCTACTCACTTGAGAAAGTCTATGGCGTTATAAGGACCTCGTATAGGAGCTCCAACCAGCACTGGTGGATCATACTTAAAAGAAAGGTCATGGAGGAGGCCATAGCTAAGTTTGAGGGTAAGTCACCAGAAAACGGTGATGACTATAGGCTCAGACTCCTGAAAATACAGTTTTACAGCCTCAACCCTCAGAGGCTCCTGAGCGAGCTTAAGGCCGCTGCGAGAAGGGGTGACAGGACCGCCGTGGCAAGGGAGGCCTTCAGCACACTGCCCCTTGTGGTCGAGTTCCTAGAGAAAGCGAAATCCCAGTATCCTGAGGAGCTCTCGAATGAAATAGAGCTAGGCGAGGAGATACTTAGATTAGCAGAGGATGTTGTGAAGCCTAAAGCCTCTTTCGGTCGCCCATTAGAGGCTGATCTCGTCCGGGAAACCAAAGTCAATAATGACTCCCTTTGAAGAGGCCTCCTCCAGCCTCTTCAGCATCGCGCTAAAAGCCCTCTTCAAGACCTCAGAGTTCCTGTAACCCTTTACAATGGCTTCCAGGCCGCTCCTGCCAAATCCCTTTAGCTGATCAACGAGGCTTGCCATATTCTTGGTGGCCCTTATGGCCTCGTCTACTACGGTTATTGAGGCCGCTTGGGCTGTCCTGCTAAACGGGTTGAGGTCTATAGCTATAACGACCTTGCCCATGCGCCTTAAGGCCTCAGTTCTATCTCCATCCTCTATAGCTACCATAACAACATCAGCGGAGTAAATACCATCTTCGCACACTATCCCCCTGGCGCTCTCAAGCCCCGGTATGTGCGTCTTCTTGCAGTCGGCGCCGTAAACCCTCCCTGCCCCATGGCTTCTCATGAAGTTCTCTATGCTCCTCACCCTCTCCTCCGTTCTGTGAAACACGTTAACTTCAATAGGTATGTTCAGCTTGTTGGACAGCTCGACGATCTCATCAGCTGCGAGAGCGGCATAATTACCGTTGACAGAAACTATTGGCCTCTTGGCTAAGAGTAGGGAGGCTACTGCTACCCTCTCAGCTTCAAGCGCGAAGTCGAGGGTCCTCTCCCCCAGTATATAGTCAAATGCTTCACCTCTCCCATGTGATATGAGTCCCTGTGGTACAACTATTCCCTCTTTCATCGCATCAACGAGCTTTTGCCTAGTCACCAGTGACCAGTACCTAGGGTGACTCCTTGGTATCTCCTCCATGCGCTCACCGGACCTAGAGCCAACTCTTACAACATTATAAAGGAAGGATTAAAAGCTCCTTACAAGTCGGCAAGGGGCTATGTTATTCATAAAGTCCCTTTCTAGGTGCTTGCCTAGCCCTATTCTTAAGCTGGCATCAATTATTAGGCTGAACGTAGCTAAGTGCGATTATTAGTAAACACAGATGTCTTGTTAGATGTCTGCAACAATGGTCTTCTTACACGGCGGGGTCTAAGGGGCAGGAAGCCCGCCTCCTAGGGCGGGGAAGAGGTCAGATAATATAAGGCCCTGCTGTTGAGGGGCTGAGCTCCCTTATTGTATAGCCAGGGAGCTTCGCCCTGAGATGCTCAACTGCGTCAGCTATCCTGTCGCTCTCCACGAGCAGCACCACAAGCCTCTTCTTAACATAATAGCTCAGAAGGCCTGGCGTGCCCTTTATGCGTTCATATCCTTCGTCGCCAACCACTGACGCAGGAAGTCTCAGTTTATCGTTGAGACCCTTAACGCTCTCTATAAACACGCTAAGGCTGAAGTCCTCGGAAAGCCTCCTCAGTAGCTCCGCGGACTCTTTGTAAAAGCCCTCGTTTAATGACGAGAGGAGCTGCTCGGTACTCATGCTGCCAGCCTCAACAGTTATCACGGACACGCTCCTTGGCATGTAGATGCAGTCCACAGCCCCGATCCCTGGCGGGCCCGGCTTAGTCCTCATAACAAGGCCGATGCCACAGCTTATTGCAAGCACGTCACCAAGGCCTGTCTTATCCTGTAACTCTATCTCATGGGCCTGTTCAAGAAGAGCTAAGAGTTTTCTCCCTTTAAGGTAAGACGTTATGTGAGCCGCGGCGACCCCGGAAGCCCCACTGGTGGCATACCCAAAACCCCATGGGAGCGGATTTGACGCCCTGACAGAGCCTGGCTCCACCCCGTTGATCTTAAGAAGCTTGGCAGCGGTGCCTGTGACGCTACCCGATAGACCCAGATTATAGCAGAGCTCAAGACGTGGCTCAACAGCAATCCCAACACCTATAGATCCTGTGCTCCTTGGGCTCTTGCCCCACACGGGCATGAAGGCTGCCGTTATATGATGCGGCACGGACGCGCACACGTAGCCGTCCCTTAGCGGCAACATTTGCCACATGGCCTCTCCTAGCCTAGGTACTTAACGACCTCCTGCAACGGAGGCGAGGGTGGCAGGGACCTCTTATGCTGCGTGGCCCTGTGCAGGCTGAGCATCCTTTCTATCACGTTAAGGCTCACGCCAGTGGCCTCGACAGCCTCTGACGGCGTAAGCTTCAGATCCTCAATAGCATGTATAACCAGGTCCACCTGGTCGTAGCTTACTCCTAGCTCCCCCTCAGCCGTCTGGCCTGGCCATAACCTTGGGCTGCTCGGCTTGAACGCCACCTTCTCTGGAACGCCAAGCCTCATCGCAAGCCTCCTTACCTGGCTCTTAAGAAGTGGCGCTACTGGCAGAAGGTCAACTCCCCCATCACCATACTTAGTGAAGTAACCCAGGAAGGCCTCGCTTCTGTCCCCAGTGCCAAGGACAGCGTAACTGAACTTATTGGCGTAATAGTATAGCAGTGACATCCTGACTCTCGCCCTCAGGTTGCCCAACGGAACTAAGTCCGTTGGCTCGTAGACTGGTATGGACGACATGTATGTCTCAATTATGGGAGCTATGTCAATGACATTATACCGAGTTCCAGCGACAGCTATGAGCTGCTTAGCGTCGTCCACGTCCTCTTTTGGGGTCACGGTAGAGTCGTGCATTATCAGCGCGAGGACCTTGTCAGGGCCCACCGCCTTCACTGCCGCAAAGTACGCGGCCGCCGAGTCCACACCACCACTTATCCCTATCACAAAGCCTTTGATGCCCACCTCCTCTAGGAAACCCTTTATGAAGCTAGTAATGGCGTTAACCGCGCGTTCATAATCTATGTTCACTACGTCCTCAAGAGAGATCTTCCTTATAGTCAAGGGGCCCCCGCTGAATTCTGGGTCTGCCGCTTAATATAATTTTAAGACTACGCTTTTACTAAGCGTCGTGGGGCGAAAGCGCGTAAAGCTTAATGCAACATTTCTTTGAAAGAAGTGCGCCTAGAGCAGGGAGCTTCCCAAGGGCTCCAAATATCTTTAAAAGCCCAAGAGTCCTCTAGGAACAACGGCTGATGCGTATGGCTCAGGAAGGTAAGGCATATATGCACGCGGCCCTCGCGCTGTACTATGCAGGGGCTCAGATAAACGAGGATAATCTAAAGAAAGTCATTGAAGCGCTGGGCCTCCAGGTCGATGACGCCAAGGTAAAGATGCTAGTTGCCGGCCTCTCTCAGCTTAACCTAGAAGATGTGCTTAAAGGAGCCGTCGCTGCAGTAGTGGCAGCCCCAGCAGCCGCGCCTGCAGCGGCCTCAGCGCAGGCGCCCGCCCAGCAGGGAGGGGAGCAGAAGGAGCAGAAGAAAGAGGAGAAGAAGGAGGAGGGCGGCGAGGTCGACATCGGTCAGGGCCTGGCCGGCCTCTTCGGCATGTAAGCCCGACAAGCCCGATATGAAGTTATTGGCTCATAGTACTTTTGACAGCGCACTTATAGTAGCAGTTTAGCCTTGGCTCATCTGATGTTACTCTTGATTAAAATCACTGGAAGCCTTAGAAGGCCCATCAATGATAGTATCTGTGCTATAGTTTACAGGCCGTTTGCCCCTACGCCCTCACCTCTATCATCTGCTTATTCTTGATCGAGCGCGGGGACCCCCACCTCGCCCACAGGGCCCTTGGGATCCCTGTGGGCTCATGGGCGGCCGCCAGGACCAGCGGCGCGGGCCCCCATCTGCGGCCTAATCCCCTCGCCCCTGGGGCATAGCCCCATCAGGCGAGGGCGTTACTCGCTTAGCCTGTTACGGAGGGGTAATACTGTAAAGGATTTTCTATTAACGTGAAAAAGGGCTCAGCTCAGATCTTAGCCCCCATCAATGCCTCAAGTTGATAGATGAGAGAACATCAAAAGGCGCAACTAACCTATGAGGACCACCTCGAGGTCTAACATTTTGCGGCTAAGCGAGGCGCTGCTTTAAAAATCAAGGCATAACGCCACAGCACAGGGGCATAAGTTGCCCTTTAACCATCTTTTTAAACTGTTTCAAACCTTCACTTTGTAGCGCAAGGAGGGTGACGCGAATGCCGCTTCAGGCGAGCCCAGACGAGTACAGGTTGCAGTTCTTCAAAGAGAACAGCTACCAGAGGAAGCGCTGCTCGGTTGGTGGCGACTTCTTCTGGACGCTTAACAGCGGCTTTGACACATGCCAGGACGTCCCGGACACTGACTACTGGTTTGATAAGATACCATCGGTCCCAGGCCTAACCGTGAGCGAGGCCAGGAGGAAGTTTATTAACTTCTTTGCAAGGCATGGCCACACGCCAGTTCCTCCCAGGCCTGTTGTTGCTAGGTGGCGCGAGGACCTTTACCTCACTATAGCTAGCATAGTTGACTTCCAGCCTCACGTGACGAGCGGACTCGTCCCTCCGCCAGCTAACCCGCTAGTAATAAGCCAGCCATGCATAAGGCTTGAGGACATAGATAACGTCGGACTGACCATAGGAAGGCACCTAACGACCTTTGAGATGGCAGCTCACCACGCATTCAACTACCCCGACAAGTGGGTCTACTGGAAGGACGAGACCGTCAGGTATGCGTATGAGTTCTTCACAAAGGAGCTCGGCATACCAGGCGACCTCATAGTATTTAAGGAGTCGTGGTGGGAAGGAGGAGGCAACGCGGGCCCCTCATTTGAGGTAACTGTTGGGGGCCTCGAGCTGGCAACACTTGTGTTCATGCAGTATAGAGTTGAGAACGACAATTACGTGGAGCTCCCGCTGAAGATAGTTGATACAGGCTACGGCGTTGAACGCATGGCCTGGTTTACCCAGAAGACTCCAACAGCGTTTCATGCAATCTACGGCCAGCTTCTTGACAAGGTCAGGTCTGAGCTGGGCCTGCCGAGGCCTCCAGACGAGTACCTCTGGGCGGCCTTCAGGGCTGCAGCCAAGTTCAACCCAGATGTCGAAGGGAGCCTTGACAACTTCTACAGCCAGGTGGCCAGGATAACGGGCGCCAACATTGGCGACGTAAGGGGCGTGCTCGAGCGTGAGGCGAGGCTCTACAGCGTCATAGATCACGCTAAGACCATTGCAATGATGCTCGGAGATGGTGTAGTTCCCAGCAACTCCGGCGAGGGCTACCTGGCCAGGCTGGTCATAAGGAGGGCCCTCAGACAGCTCAGGCAGCTTAACGAGAGCTACAGCCTTACCAACATAGTTAACATGCAGGTTGACATGTGGGCCTCTGACTTCCCACAGCTAAAGGAGAGCAGGAACTACATAGTTGAAGCCGTGACCCTTGAGGAGGAAAAGTACAGAGATCTCCTCAGGAGAGGGGAGAAGCTCATTGTAAAAGAGCTCTCCCAGGGGGCTGACACCGAGACCCTGATAAGGCTTTACGACAGCTACGGGGTCCCGCCTGAGCTGATCGCCGAGGCAGCGGCCAAGAGGGGCCTTGCGGTCAGCGTGCCGCGCAACTTCTACTCCCTTGTAGCCGCTAGGCACAGGGCGCCAGCGAAGGTGCGCTCCGTGGAGGAGAAGGCCTCGCTGCCAGAGGACGTCGTGGAGTGGGCCCGTAAGTTTAGGCCGACGGTCCTGCTCTTCCACTCCGACCCCTACGCCAGGGCTTTCACAGCCAGGCTCCTCGGAGTCAGAGGGCCTTACTTCGTGCTTGACGCAACCCTCTTCTACGCAACTGGAGGAGGCCAGCTTCATGACATTGGAACCGTTGAGATCTGTGGGGAGAGCTACAAGGTAGTTGACGTGCAGAAGGTTGGCAACGTCATAGTGCATAAGGCCGACAGGGACGTCTCTGCCACAGAGTGTGGCGATGCTAAAGGCGAGATAGACTGGGTGCGCAGGTTCAGGCTGATGAGGCACCACACAGCTACCCACATAATACTAGGCGCCGCCAGAAGAGTGTTGGGCAGCCACGTATGGCAGGCCGGCGCTGAAAAGACCCCAGAGAAGGGCAGGCTTGACATAACTCACCACAAGCCCCTCACGAGAGATGAAATTAGGAAGATAGAGGAGCTCGCCAACAGGGTCGTAGATGAGCGTAGACCCATAACCCAGACCTACATGGACCGCAATGAGGCTGAAGCCAAGTACGGCTTCGTGCTCTATGAGGGCGGCGTCCCAATGGAGCCTAAGATCAGGGTCGTCGATATACAGGACTGGGACGTAGAGGCGTGTTTCGGAACTCATGTAGCCAACACAAGCGACGTGGGGGGGATCAAGATAGTTAATGTTGAGAAGATACAGGACGGCGTAGTTAGGCTTGAGTATGTGGCTGGAACGAGGGTACCTGAGGAGATGAGCTCGCTTGAGGACAGGCTCTCAAAGATATCTGAAGAAATAGGCTCAGGGGGCAGCGATGAGCTAAGCAAGGTGAAGGAGCTAAAGGAGGAGCTCCAGAGGCTTGAGGATACCGTTAAGGCTTACCGCAGCATCTGGCTAAGCTTGGCCAAGAACAACTTAACCTCCAGCTCGGTTGGTGGCGTTCACGTGGCCGTTATAGAGTACCCAGAGCCTGACGTCAAGTCCGCCAGGGAGGCACTTAAGGAACTGACGCAGGAGTTCACGAACTCCATAGTTACAATCGCCGTGAAGCAGGACAAGGGCTACACCTACGAGCTCGGCATAGGAAGGGAGGCCGCAAAGCTAGTAGACGCCAAGGACTTAATAGCTGCCGTGGGGTCGCAGCTCAACGTTAGTGGGGGCGGAAGGGGCACCTACGGGAGCTTCTACTCTTCTGAGAGCCCAGAAAAGATTGACGAAGCCATGAGGAAGATAATTAACGACATCAGATCCAAGACATCTAAACAACCTTAAAAGACCTCTTGATTGAAAATTAAAAGGAGTTCAGTGCTTGGAGCTCATGAGAGGCTGTTAAGCTCCTTATTAAGCCTGTCATAGAACCTCTTCCACCAGTCCATCATTTTCTGCTCGTTATACATGGCGTCCTCCCACGCGTGAACTCCTGTCTCCGCTGCCAGCGAGGCTATGATATCCATGACCTTCTTCGACTCCCAGGGCTCTGGCGCGGCCCCTGACTTCACCTGGTACTCAGCTATCTTTCTATACGTAGAAAGTCCGTGCTTATAGAGATCTACGTTAACACCTACTATGTCCCTATAAAGCCCTCCGAGAATCTCCTCAGCCCAACCCCTGTGGAACCTGCAGAAGCCAGCGTTGGCTACCAGGAGCTCCATAACAGCACGCCTGAGCGCTGCCACGCTGTAGTCCTCAGGGTCCCTGAACGCTGGGGAGTAATCAGTCCAGTACTTCCCAAGCACATAGAGCGGTGCAAGGACTCCAGGGGACCAGTAGAAGTTGGGCGTGAAGTAGCCGTCCTTGCCAAACGCGGCATAAACGAGAAGATCCTCGAACTTCCTCCCAGACCGGGCGACGCGGTCACTGTAAACTTTGTCAAGCTCCTTGGCCGCCGCCCTCAGACCCATAGACCCTACAATCTTCAGCACCTTTGGAGGGTTGTCGCTGACTAAGTTTAGCAGAAGCTGTCTAGCGAGCTCAGCGTTAACTGCACTAGCCTCCGGACCCTGAAGCTTTGGATCCATTATAGGTCTTCCGCTAAGCCCGACGTCCTCCGGCTCGAGGAGGCCCTTGTCTATGAGGTCAAAAATCCATCCAATGAAGTGACCTGCCTCTATAGCGTCGAGGCCCAGCTCGTCAACCAGCTCAACCAGCTCTGCGCTCTTCTTAATATCAAATATACCACTGTCCGGGCCAACTCCATGAGCAGGCTCATAGTCCACCTTAACACCTCTGAATATCTTCTTGCAGACCACGGGGCACGGCTCGCCGCAGTTCTTTGAGGCGGCAGTAAGCTTTCCGCCGTCAAATACCTCGTCCTGGAAGGGACGCCAGAAGTTATCCATAATCTTGCCATGAAGCTCAAGCCTAAGGCCGCGGCTCAGATAGACACTGTTATAGTTGAGCATGGGAACCAGGTCCTTATAGTGCGGGTAGTTCTCGCCGAACGTCCCGCCGGTCTTGGTGGCTGGGTCAAACCTGTACTTGGTGGTCTTGTCGAGCAGCGCCTGGGAGAAGGGCTTCTTGTAGGCCTCCTGCGTGAGCTTGTTGAGAGCTTGTATGTTCGAGAGATTTGGATTTGGTCTCTTGTAGGTCCCCCCGAAGGCTATTGCAACGACGTTGTGAGCCTGAGCCATGACAGTACCTCCGCCTCCCCTTGAAGCTGAGTCTGAGACCTCGGTTATGTTGCCTTTGTCATCAAGTACGTAGCTGAAGATGCCAGCGAAGAGCGTCTTGAAGGCACCAGGTCCTACTACGGCCACACGCCCATGGTTCTTAACCAGGGTCTCCCTGTTAGCATCTACTACGAACTTAGTCAGGGCCTTGCTTCCGGCGAGCCCGCCGTACCCTGCATATATCTTGTTCAGCTCCTCCGCTGATACCTCTGAGAAGCTGATAGATTGGTTCCCATTAGGGTCGCCTATTACTGAAATGATTAAGGGGCTCTCGCTCTTACCTGTTATTATAATAGCGTCAAGGCCTGTCCTGAAGAATGAGTAGGCGGCCCCTCCCATCTCGCTTACGTGAAGGCCTTTGCTCACAGGACTCTTGAAAACAGCGACTATCCTGTGACTACCCACTACAGCCCCGCCAGCGAAAGGTCCAATTCCAAGGACCAGCGGATTCGTTGGATCTAGCGGGTCCGCCTTGTAGCTCTCCATGTTGATGTGCGTCTGAACCCCAAGGTCTACCACCCCCAGCAGCTCGGGGTCATTAACTTTCTCAATATAGTAGGAGTGACGCGTTGCGTCTATGTGAAGCACCTTGAATTCCATGAAGCCCTCCTCCGCCTCTCAACGATTTCTTAACCTTTTTAAAGAGACTTAAATACTTACAGCGCGTTAAAGCCCTATTATTGCACGTCACTGCAAGAGAACCTTTGACTGCATGGAACTAAGCAATAACTTTGCGCAACCGCCGTTCTGAAACCTTTTAAAAGGTTATTGCTGCCGGAAAAGGAGGTGCTGAGCGTGCCCCAGGAGAAGACCATAAGTATCCAGATAGAGGGAGGTAGTGCTAAGCCTGGCCCGCCCCTTGGCCCAACGCTCTCGTCATTAGGCCTTAATGTGAAGCAGGTGATAGATGAAATTAACGAGAAGACCAAGGACTTCAAGGGCATGACTGTGCCAGTAAAGATCACAGTTGACATGAGTACGAAGAGCTACAGGATAGAGGTGGGAATACCAACAGTCACTGCCCTCCTGCTTAAGGAGGCAGGAGCTGAAGCGCCCAGTGGCGACCCTGCTCACAAGAAGATAGGCGACGTAAGCCTTGAGTCAATAGTTAAGGTGGCAATAATGATAAAGCCGAAGATCACTGCCAAGACCTTAAAGTTAGCAGTTAAAAGCGTCCTAGGCACCGCCAAGAGCATAGGCCTTACAGTAGATGGCAAGGATCCAAAGGACCTAATAAAGGACGTGGACTCAGGAGCCTTTGACGATCTGCTGAACAAGCATGAAAAGGAGTGGGAGTCCAAATAAAAGGCGCAAGCTTAATACAGGTTAAAATGGGCTGGGAGCTATTGCCAAGATGCACAGGCTTACCTTGAAGTTTCTGGTTGCAGACTTTATAGTATCAGCGTTGTTAACTCTTGCAGCCTTCATATACATCGCGGCCGGCTACATCAGAGACTCTATAGTGGCTGCCACATGGCTATCACTCATCCTCTTTGCCCTGTGGCTAGTTAGGAACGAGGTAAAGGTATCGAACGTTGAGAGGCTACTCGGCGAGATGACTAAATGCGACAGCTTCAAATACGACTTCATAAGGGATGCTCTACTTTGCCAACCCTACGACGCCGCACTTGATGGCCTAGAACTGTGTGTGTCCTTCCAGGACAGGAGGCTTTACATGATAAGACGCCCATCGCTGGTTACTGCAACGGATGACCCAAGGGATTTCGTCTGCGTCAAGTACGAAGGAGGTGTTGTCAAAAAGCTTGAATATGACGTTGAGCTCTTTGAAGGTCCAGGAACCTATCTCGAGGCCTCCACCGGCAATGCAATGCGTGGGGAATTGAAGGTTTACTCCGTAGAGCTCAAAGGTCTGAGTCCAAGTAACGTATCACAAGGCCTGACCAAGCTTATGAATGCCTCGAAAGCCAACGCTGCCTCTTAAATGCCTGAGGTCTTACGCGGCAGGGAGTCTAAGGGGACTTGAAGTGCTTACCCCGTGACGCACCTATTAATTATCTCTTTAATTATCTCTGTGCGCCACGGGCGCCCTCCTGATGAATCACCCGCGTCGCCCTCAGGCCATTGGAGTTGGTCGAAGGAAATGCCGCTACCCCCATCCGCGGCCCCTACCTCAGCCCTCGTGGGCGGCACCCGTCACTAGTCGGAGGTTCATCAGAAGAAAGCACTTGAGCGGAGCATATAAACGCAGCAGACCCCTCAGCGTTGCCCGAGAATTGTTAAAAGCTATTAGCAGCTACTTAGAGACATTACAGCCTCGCCTTCCAGGGTGGAGAGGAGGCTGGAGGACGCACGACTCCTTGCATGCTCAAAGGAAGCTGACCACTAGGCCCACTACTTCAAGCAGGCCAAATGTCATAGCTAGGTTAGCAGTCATAACGTCTATGCCAAGCCACGAGCTGTCGTGTTTTAGTTTCTCGTTTATCTTAAAGGCCAGCGGCACCGAGAGCAGCGAGGCTAAGGAATATAGCGATAGGAAGCTGGTCGCGGCCAACGCTGCCTGTATTATATAAGCCAAGGCTAGGAATAGGAAGTAAAGGCGGGAAGCCCTCTTAGGACCTAACATCGTGGCCACGGTCTTTGCACCTCTGCTGCTGTCCTTGCTAATGTCCCTTATGTTGTTTGCCAGAAGTACATCGTCTATTAAAAGTGATATAGGCACCCCTACGAGGAGGCCCTTAATTGATAGGGAGCCGCTTGCCAAATAGTACCCTGTCTCCGACAGCAGTAGGCCAGCAGCTATCACCCCAACGTCCCCCAGCCCTCTATACTTTAATGAAAGAGGGGGTGCAGTGTAAAAGTAGCCTATAGCTATGCCGATTAAGCCTAAGAGTATCGCAAGCGGCCTTCCGAGCACCGCCACTATGACACCTAGAGGTATTGACGCCAGGAACATGGCTAGTGAGACTTTGTGGGCCCCGCTGGGGCCTATGTCCTTGTCATAGGCCATATGATATCTCATTGATGACACGGAGGGGTCGTCAATGCCGTGATAGAAGTCGTAGACGTCGTTAATGACGTTCGTTGCTGAGTGTATGAGGAGTTCACCAAGAGCAGCGACCGCTAGGACAACTAAAGCTAAACTCCTTACCCTGCCACTAAATGCCACAAAGCCTATGACGAGGGTTATGACATAAAATGGTAGCGCCCAAGGCCTGACTCCAACGAGCAACCTCTTGAGGCGGTTCACGTTCTGCACCACCAATAAGTGGTTTGACAGGCCTTAAACTTTTTGAGCGCCCTATACTAGAAGCTGCTTTACCTGCTGTACAGGAGATTTAAAGCTGCCACCCAAAAACCGCTTAGGGATACGGATGACTCTAATCATTACAAATACCCTTGGCAAGAGGGAGGAGGTCTTCAGGCCCTGGTCCCCACCTATCGTAACCATGTACGTCTGCGGGCCCACCGTTTACGACTACGTTCACATAGGACATGCAAAAACATTCGTAGCATTTGACGGAATAAAGAGGTACCTCTCGCTAATCGGCTACTCTGTTTACCACGTTCAGAACATAACTGATATCGACGACAAAATAATAAAGAGAGCCGCAGAGCAGGGGGTCAGCTGGAATGAAGTGGCAGACACCTACGCCAAGGACTACCTTGACAACATGACCGCGCTTAAGGTTAAGGTTGATATGCACCCGAGGGTCACGTCTCACATAAATGAGATAATAGAGTTCGTTAAAGGACTCATAGATAAAGGCTTTGCCTATGTGGCTCCCAGCGGTAGCGTTTACTTCGATGTAGACAAGTATCCAGACTACGGTAGGCTCAGTGGCAACTTCAACAAGGCGCTCTGGGACCAGGGGGAGGGCGTGGTCTCCGAGAAGCGCCACCCGTATGATTTCGCTCTGTGGAAGGCCGCCAAGCCAGGGGA
The DNA here is from genome assembly GCF_003431325.1 of Acidilobus sp. 7A. NCBI lineage: Archaea > Thermoproteati > Thermoproteota > Thermoprotei > Acidilobales > Acidilobaceae > Acidilobus > Acidilobus sp. 7A. The sequence goes on from NZ_CP010515.1 coordinate 403,104, forward strand.
ACCCTGGTGGGACAGCCCTTGGGGCAGGGGCAGGCCCGGCTGGCACATTGAGTGCAGCGTGATGAGCAGCAGGTATCTTGGCAACAAGATAGACATACACGGCGGCGGCTCAGATCTCATATTCCCTCACCATGAGAATGAGAGGGCCCAGAGCGAGTCGCTCTTTGGCGACCAGTGGGTTAAGTATTGGTTTCACACCGGCATGCTTACAATCAGAGGCGAGAAGATGAGCAAGAGCCTGGGCAACATAGTGAGCCTCAAGGACGCCCTCAAGGAATGGGGTCCCATGACGATAAGGATGTGGGTCCTGACGGCGCACTACAGGGGCAGCCTGGAGTACTCTGAGCAGAGCCTGGGCCAGGCTAAGAGGCTTGTGGAGAGGCTTCACGACGTGGCGTCCGATGTAGTCAAAAGAGCCATGAAGGAGGAGTACACGAGCTACTTAAAGCAGTCTGACCTAGAGGAGCTCTTCAGGCTGAGGTCCATCTACGCTAGCTGGCACTCAGCAATGCAGAGGGACTTTAACATGGGAGAGGCGTCAAGTAGCGTCTGGGCCTTAACGTCAGAGTACTACAGGTACGTCTCCTCCTCCGAGTCCGTGGCTCTCCTAAGTTATGTTTATAAGATGCTCATAGACTTTAACAGAGTCTACGCTGTCATAGATGATATACTTGAGGGCGCCCCGATGTCGACGGTGCCGTCAATAGAGGACCAACTGGTTGACCTACTGGTTGAGGTCAGATCACAGCTGCGCAGGAACAAAATGTATGACCTTGCTGACTACATAAGGTCAAGGTTGGCCTCCTTAGGCATTACGCTTAATGACAAGGGCAGTGAGACTACGTGGAAGAGGGCCCAGCAGGCTTCTTGATGTGCACGTTAGCCCATACCTTAGACTGATACGTTTTAAGTCCTGAGAAACTTTGTAGTCTTTGATGGGGGATCTCTTAAGCTAGAAAGTTGCACAGGTTTCTGTGAGCCCCTTGCGGTTTAAAGCAATATGTGCTGACTTCCGCAAAGTAGCTGGTTACTACGGCAACCATAGAACTCAAATTCACACAAAGACGAGGTTCAAGGAGGCAGGAAGCCTCGCCCTCTAAGGCGGGGGATGTCAGTCGGCACCTATCTTAGCCTTATATTCGGAGTAAAGGGCTTTGACACTACTGACCCAGACATCAAGGCCCTCAGGCGACGTCGGATAAGCGTCATATAACTGTTGCACCCTCTTCATGTATGTGGCCACGGTGGCAAGCTTAGGCAACAGCGAGGGTCTGCCAAGCATACGCAACGCCACTGAGACCTTGTCAAGGAGGCCTAGGTTCGCCTTAAGCTCCCCTGAGACGCTGGTCTCATAGACTTGGTCGGCGTTCATGATGCCGTGCTTTAGCCCGTACTCTATGTCATCATTGCTTAGCCTCTGAAGGAATATTCTAAATATGTCCAATGACGCCTGCCTTTTCCCTATGGACTTTATGTAATTTATGTTAAGGTCCCAGAGGGCCTTGGCTGAGAAGTCATTAGCGCTAAAAGCATTAATTATAGTCCTAGAGGCGTGGAACGCCGCCACAAAGGCATATCCCATGCCTCCTCCATGAACCGGGTTCACGTTGTAACCGTTGTCGCCTATGCCTATGAAGTTGTCCCAGACAAGCGTGTTAGCCTGGCGCCTAGTAGGCACCTTGGAGCCCGCAGCATTTATGACCTTAGCGTAGTTTCTAACCTCGTCGAAGGTTTCAAGCCTCTGTTTGAATATCACATTAGGGGCCGGGTAGCCCATGCCGCCCTGAACTCCTAGGCCTATGTTAGCTGAGCTCCTGCCCTCTGGGAAGTACCACCAGTAACCCCCCGGCGATACCTCTTGATTCACATAAATCCTAAGGTACGTGGGCTCATCGATGTCATAGTTAAGCTCCCTAATCTCCCTATAGGCTATGTTAGAGTCCTTAGGGTCAAGGGGCTCGTTGGCAGGCCACGACTGAGGCAGCTGCCTCCTCAGCAGGCCGCTGTTGCCTGTAGCGTCAACTATGATCTTTCCCCTGAAGAGCAGATCATCACCGGCCTCATTCTTAGCTCTGACCCCTACAAGCTTTCCTGACTCAAGCTTAGGCGATAGGACTCTTGTCTTAAGGTAAACGTCGATCCCTGCCTTAGCGCTCTCGTTTATTAGAAAAAGACCGTACTTGTTCCTGTCTATCATGAACCCCTCTCCGTTGACTCTTAACTTCACACCACCGTACGGGCTGATAATATCTATGCCTTCTATTTTCTGCTTCAGAGCGTCGCCAGAGGGGTAGGGCAGGCCTGTCTCGTCAAAGTGATGCTTGCCTATTGCATCGCCGCACGGCTTGCCCCACACTCCTTCAGCGCCGTTCATCTCGATACCTGCAACCTTCAGGCCGGACTTCCTCAAAAAGTAGGCAAGCGACGCGCCAGCAGGACCTAGGCCCACTATAACCACGTCATAATTAAACTCCTTCGTCAATGTATGTCTCCTGAGGGCTATGTTTGAGTGGAGTTTAAAAGCGGTATTCTTGACAAAATGGAAAGCAAGCTTCGCCCTTCGGGGCGTGGAGGAGGTCAGTTGCCAACTGAAGCTGCTACTTTAAAACAACAGCATATTTAAACAAATATAATAATAGTAGTAATTCCTAACTACCACTAACTACCTTGGCTTACTCTACCTTTATATTGACAGTTCCCTTACTCCCCTGAAGCTTCTTGAACTTGATCTCAAGCACGCCATTCTTGTATGTGGCTTTCGCTGAGCCCGGATCCACGGGCGCTGGTAACTCGACCTCCTTAGAGTACTTCCTCTTCTCTCCCTCAGCCTTTATGCTAACGCCGTTCTCCGTTGCAGAAACCTTTATCTGATCCTTGTCAACGCCTGGCAGGTCAGCTATGACCCAGACCTCATCGCCGCGCTCCATAACATCGACCATAGGCTCCGTCTCTTCGCTTATAATAACCTTGTTCTTGCCTTCCTTCTTTATGTTGCCAAATTGCTCTATGTGAGGTACGCCGTCAGGTCCTATTGTGACCCTGACCCCGTAGAAGTAAGGTCCCTCCTGCGCTGGGGCGCTCTTAAGCATGTTCTCGAACTCCTCCTCCATGCTTTCGAACTCCTCCTCAAACCTCCTCATGAGCTCGTCTATTTCATCAAATATATCAAAGCTCCTCTTCTTTTTGTCGCGGCTGCTCACCGCTAAGCACCGTGATCAAAGTATAGAGCCAGAGATTAATAGCGTAACCTTAAATAGGAACACCTTAGAGCGCTGTTGCCTGTAATGGTAAAGGGTGCGGTGACTCCCGAATCTGCGTTAAACTGTAATACATCTTAAATGACGCATTAACTGAGGGGCATGCTCGTGCCATTTGAGGGGTGGCTGCTCAAAGACTGGGATCGTAATGTTGTGTGGCTTGTGAAAGGCTATGAACATCCAACAGAAGGCTATGTTGCGATACCTTACCGCAAGGTTTACTCGGGAGAGCCATGGAACCTGAGGGGTCTAACTAGATACTTAGAGTGCGTTGGCAGGGAGGTCCAGGTGGTGCCGAGAAGCCCTGAAATTAGCGTTGTGGACCCCTCGGAGGCCCTTAAGCAGGCCACTATCCCGGCCCCGCTAAGGGAGCTCCTGGAGCAGTTAGACCCAGAGTGGGCAGGCCTGACCGGCAGCAGGGCACTTGGAGCGGCTAAGCCTTCAAGTGACTTTGACATACTTGTGTACTCGTCGAGGCCCTCCGAACTCTACAAGGTGCTCGAAGACCTTGCCGCTGAGTCCAAGATAAAGGAGTGTGAGGCCAACATAAGGTACTCAAAGGTAGGTGATACATGGTCGTCGCAGGAGTTCAGGCTTCTTCACAGCTTCAAACTGCTGGACTCGTGCTACATGGGGGTGCCCTACACGCTAAGGATGCTGAGGTACGCAGAGGAGCGCGAGTGCAAAAGCTCCTACAGAAGCCTGGGGTGGTCTGAGGGCCTCATAAGGCTTGCTGAGAGCGGTGAAAAATTCCTGGTGCCAGCCACATACACAACTACCATTGTAGGGGTTAACGCCCCTGTCACATTGGTTACCTGGAGAACCAGGTACCAGGAGTTGCCGCCTGGCCTCTACCTAGCCAGAGGCCTTTTACAGGCCTCAGGCTCTGACCTCTACCTGGTGCCAGACATTCGAGGCTACGTTAAGCCGCTGGAGGTATGGGCACGGCAGCGTAGTCATGACTAGGGACCTACTCCTAGGGGTAGAGATAGGCCTGCCCTCGCCCTACGGGTTTATTCCAATAATACCGAAGTACGTTCCTTGTAGAGAGGGTCAATGGTCAAGACCTGGGGCTAGGTACTGCAGGGTGATAGAGAGCTATGGCCCAAGAGGCGTCGCTAGGGCCATTAGCAGGTCTGAGCTCAGGCTAACCTATGATCCCTTCTACTTGGCCTCTATGCCGTACATTAGGCTAAGCGACGTGGCGACCTACGTAAGTCCAAGGGATGCCTTAGAAAAGGCCTTAAGTGGCGCGTCGCCCCTTTACGAGGACCTCGTAAAGTCCTTGAACCTCATTGCAAGAGCCGTTGGCTCCTCGGAGTTCCTAGGCCTGACGGGCTCGTTAGCCATGGGTATAGAGCAGGCGTTCTCCGACATTGACATTGTCGTATATGGCTCCCAGGGGGCTCAGGCGGCCTTTGAGCTCTACGTAACAAGTTCTAGACAGGTTGAGCAACAAGAGTCAATGGGCGGGGTTTATATAAAAGGCTTTGCGGCATTAAACTGGAGGAGGGGTCTCATAGGAGACGTTGAGGTCCCCGTGAGCTGGGTCGGCGTCCCTGAGTATGGCGTTGCTACCTTCTGTAAGCCGCTTAATGACTACCTTCACATAAAGCCGCCCTTGCTTAACTACAAGGGGACCCTGAGCATACCCCCAGGCCAGGAGGGGGCCCTGCTTTATCCTCCTTGTGTGACCACCGAGGAGGGAGTCACCGTAGTGTCATTTGAGTATAACTTAGGCGGTTACCTATATGGGGGCGGGGAGGTCGAGGTCGAGGGGGTAGCCTCATCAGACAGCAAGGTGGTTTACGTCGGAACGAGGGAGCGGCCGGGCGGGCTAACCCTCAGGGCTAAGTTTAAATCTTAAGGCCCGACTGAAGATTAGTTTAAAGCCGTGTGCTTAACCCTGGAGGCTGAAAAAGTGAGTGGCCATGAGCAAGTACATAGTGATGTCAGCATGGCCTTACTCTAACTTCATACCTCACCTTGGCACTGTGCTGCACCTTCTGAGCGCTGACGTGTATGCTAGGTACCTGAGGCTAATGGGGCATAACGTGATCTTCGTAACGGGCAGTGACGAGCATGGTACGCCCATAGAGCTTGAGGCCAGGAAGAGGGGCATAATGCCGAAGGAGCTGACGGACCAGGTGCACTCCTATGACGTTGAGCTCTTTAAGGCTTTTGGCTTCGCGTTCAGCCTCTACTCAAGGACTGAGAGTCCGATCCATAAGGAATTTGTCAGGTCGTTCTTCCTTGGACTGCAGAAAAGGGGCTACATCTTTCAGCAGGAAGAGGAGATGCCCTACTGCCCTAACGATAAGATCTTCCTGCCTGATAGGTTTATCGAGGGCATGTGCCCCTACTGCGGCTATGAGCACGCTAGGGGGGACCAGTGCGATAACTGCGGCAGGCTGCTAACCCCCAAGGACCTAATAAACCCCAGGTGCGCCATATGTGGTGCTAAGCCGATATGGGTTAAAACCGTGAACTTTTACATAGACCTCAGCAAGGTTCAGGGCAATCTGCTGGACTGGCTTCAGCACAGCGAGCTACAGGACAACGTGAAGAACTACAGCGTTGAGTGGGTTAAGCAGGGCCTTAAGCCTAGGGCGCTCACCAGGGACATAGAATGGGGTATAGATGCTCCCTTTGAGGGGAGCGCCGGCAAGACTATCTACGTGTGGTTTGACGCGCTCCTAGGCTACATAAGCGCCACGAAGGAGTACCTGGTGTCAAAGGGCCTTGGGGAGGAGGCGTGGAAGGAGTGGTGGTTTGACCCTTCAACAAGGACTGTTTACTTCATCGGCAAGGATAATATACCGTTCCACGCGATAATATTGCCCTCTCTTCTAATGGCTTCGGGGGAGCCCTATGTCCTGCCGTGGCGCATCAGCGCCACTGACTACCTGCTCTACGAGGGCAAGCACTTTAGCAAGAGCAGAAGGGTTGGCGTCTGGATAGATGAGGCCCTTGAGATAGCGCCTGCCGACTACTGGCGGTGGGTCTTAATCAGGATGAGGCCTGAGAGCGGCGATGTGAGCTTCCAATGGAAGGAGTTTTACAGGATTGCCAACAGCGAGCTTAATGATGACATAGGTAACCTGGCCTACAGAGTGCTCAGCTTCATTAGGAGTAGGTTCAACGGCGTCATTCCAGGCGCCACTAAGTTGAATGACAGAGACGAGGAAGTTCTCAAGGAGGTCTGGTCACTGGTAGATGAGTTTAATGCTGCTATGAATGACATAGAGCTGAAGAGGGCGAGTGAGCTCCTGCTAAATATTGCAAGGCTTGGCAACCGCTACCTCAACGAGTCAGCGCCGTGGGATTACATAAAGACAGACAAGGAGAGGGCAGGCTCGATACTAAACGTCGCGGCAACAATAGTCAAGGTTGTATCTCAGCTAATGGCTCCATTCATGCCACAAGTTGCCGAGGACCTCTGGCATCAGCTGGGGTACACCAACAGCGTCCACGAAGCCCTCTGGCCTGAGACCCTGAAGAAGCCTATAGATGAGGGCACCAAGATAGGTACCATACGTCCGCTCTTCAGGAAGTTGCCTGATGATTTCCTGTCGCACGTTGATGAGATGGTTGAGGAGGCCAGGAGAAAGGCAAACTCTAAGAGGCCGCCGCTACTCAAGGACTACGGAGTGAGCAGCTAAAGGAATTCTTTACGGACAAACGCAGCGTCGTTTAAAAGCTTTGGTTGGCCTTTGTCCTAAGGCCACGGGATGAGGACGTGGGCAGCCAGCGACCCATAGGGATGAGATGCTCAGACTCACTCTGACCGTGGTTGTCAACCCTATGTCCTTGCTACTTGTCATGAAACTTTTCTAGTCTAGGCGGTTTCTGCCGTGAATTTCGCAAAGCCTATATAATCAATGCAAGGTCTTTCCTGCTTGCTGACATGAAAGCCTATGTCATTATTAGCGTCGAAAGCTCCTTGGTATCATTACTGCAAAAATTTTAATAACGTTACCTTGTAATATATAGGCCTGGTGGGATATAATGTCCACTAGGCTGACGGGCCTGGTAAAGGTTGACTCGAAGGGAAGGATAACCATACCTCAGACTATTAGGGAGTCGCTTGGAATAGAGTCTGGCATGCTGGTTGCTATGCTAGCTGATACTAATAAAAAGGAGATAATAGTTAGCCCCATTTTAGCCGAGAACGCTAAGGTCATAGAGATAGACGTCTCCGTGCTTGACAAGGTTGGCGCGCTTGCAAAGGTAGCGGACAAACTGAGCGAGCTGAAGGTCGACATAGTTGCCAGCAGGTGCGCGTCAATAACCAGGGGCGAGGAGGGCGAGTGCATCTTCATCGCAGACATGAGCCACTCAGCAACCGACGTTGAAACCGTCCGCAAGGCACTGGAGAACCTGGACATAGTGACCCAGGTGATGATAAGGCAGTTCGAAGCCCCCAGCTTCTGATGAGAAAATAATCGCCTTTCGCCTCACCCCTGCAGTTAAAATTATTTAAAAGCCTCTACGACGCAGCACCTGCGGAGACGAGGGCAGGGCGTAATGTCAATAGAGCTGAGGCCAGAGTGGAGGAGGTTCAAGTACAGGGGCAAGACTCTTGAGGAGCTCTTAAACATGCAGCTAGACGAGTTTGTTCAGCTGTTGCCGGCGAGGCAGAGGAGAAGCCTACAGAGGGGCCTAACGCCAGCTCAGAGGAAGCTTATAGCTAAGATAAGGGCACTGAGGAGAGCCGGCAAGACAGACGTTATGTTAAAGACTCACGTAAGGGACCTAGTCATACTGCCAGAGATGGTGGGCATGACTATAGCCGTCTATAACGGTAAAGAGTTCGTGCCGGTAAGGATAGTCCCAGAGATGATTGGCCACAGGCTAGGGGAGTTCAGTCACACGACCAAGATAGTCCACCACGGAGAGCCAGGCTTGAAGGCCTCAAGGAGCAGCCTGCACATAGCGGCTAAAGGGTGATGTGCTTGCCAGAGTGGACGTACTCCTATAGGCCTGCCAAGGAGGGGCTTACAGCTAAGGCCATGATGTGGGACGTGCCGGTGCACCCGAAGGTTATGACAGAGATAGCAAGGGCCATTAAGGGTATGAAGGTCGGCGAGGCTGAGGCGTACCTGAGGCGCGTGATGGAGCTTAAGGAGGCTGTGCCATTTAGGTCAGCCTCAAAGAAAATACCTCACAGGAGAGGCCTCGCAGACAGGTGGGGCATACCGATGGGTAAGTACCCAGTCAAGGGCGCAAGGTACATGCTTAAGCTACTTGAGAACCTCTCAAACAATGCCGAGAACAAGAACCTTGACGTTGACAACCTCTACATAGTCCATGTAGGCGTGCACAAGGGGATAACGCTTAAGAGGGCATACCCAAGGGCCTTTGGGAGGGCTGACATAAGGAGGAAGGTGCACTCCCACGTAGAGGTGATTGCTGAGGAGAGAGGTGGAGCCTGAGATGTCGAGGATAAAGGCCTACTTCCTTAGGCAGGGGCTCACCAGAGTTAAGGTAGATGAGTACCTGGCGCAGAACTTCCACACAGCTGGGTACGCTGGCGTTCAGATCGTTCAGAGCGGCCTTGGCACTAGGGTTCACATATACGCAGAGAGGCCGGCACTAGTAATAGGTAGAAGGGGCGCCACCATAAGGAAGCTTCAGGCAGTTTTCGAGAAGGTCTTCGGACTCGAGGGGGCTCAGATAACTGTGAGCCAGCCTGACAACATAGAGCTGAACGCCAGAGTGCAGGCGTTCAGGATAGCCAGGTCGCTTGAGATGGGATATCACTTCAGGAGGGTAGCTATGGCGACCCTGAGGAGAATTATGGAGGCAGGAGCTGTAGGCGTCGAAATAATAATAAGCGGGAAACTCAGCAGGGAGAGGGCCAGGTTCGAGAAGCTTCAGGCCGGGAAGGTCATAAAGACTGGCAACGTGGTAGACGTCCATACGGACAGGGCTATAGCCTACGCAAGGCTGCCCCTGGGGATCATTGGTGTTGAGGTTCGCATAATCAAGCCTGAGGCTGCCCAGCCGAACATAACAATTAAGTCTGACAGTGAGGCAGCTGATGTAGTCAGGCTGCTTGAAGAGGCTGGCGCTGGCCAGGGTGCCGAGAAGGTTAAGGAGATAATTGAGGAAGGAGGTGAGGGGAGTGGGGAAGTACAGGCTAAGAGCTAAGGACCTCCGCAACAAGGACGCCGAAGAGCTCAGAAAGCTGCTTGAGGAGCAGCGCAGCGAGCTGGCGTCTCTAAGGCATAAAGCTATGGCTGGCTCCATAGACTCGCCTGCCAGGATCAGGGAGCTCAGAAAGAACATAGCAAGAATACTAACTATCATGGCAGAGAGCTCCAGGAAAGCTGCCCAGCAAGCCCCTGGGGCTAGACAGGGCAAGCTGAGTTGAAGTTTACAGAACGTAATGTAAGGTACAGACCCCTCATAGGCCTTAAGGTCAAGGTTCTTGACTCTACAGATAGGAGCCTTGTAGGCCTAGAAGGTCTAGTCTTAGATGATGGAAGGAATGCCCTAAGAATAGCGGTCACTGGAAAGACCCATAAGGTAGTTACCTTGATTAAAGGCACCTCCGTGCTCCAGGTTACCACCCCTGATGGCACCTTTGTGGTTAGAGGTATCGAGCTAATTGGAAGGCCTGAGGAGAGGCTAAAGAGGGCACTGAGCTAGTTTCTAAGTACAAGCTCGGGATTGACAAAAGGAAGGATGGTGGACCGGCCGGGACTTGAACCCGGGACCTCTCGGGTGCAAGCCGAGCGCTCTTCCGGCTGAGCTACCGGCCCACCATCTCGCATGCTCTCTAAGCGTCCTTTTAAGGCTTAAGTGCGACACTTATGGCTCAAGCTAATGAGCCTCCAGAAAGAGGGCCAAAACCTTCCTATGGGGTCTTCAGCTTAATACCTCCTGAGAGTAGTCCAACGTTAGGGTCGAGATTGAGCGAGGAACGGGAAAAGCTTAAGGACTATGAGTGGCTGCTGGGAAGAGTCTATGAGAAGATACCGCCTAAGAGCGGCGCCGGAGCGTTCGAATTGCCAGAGCCGCAGATAATAAGGGTGGGCACTCAGACCATTATAAAGAACTTCAGGGAGATTTCACAGAAGCTCAAAAGAGATCCAGATATGGTTTCAAGGTACTTGATGAAGGAGCTAGCATCCGCCGGCAGCTATGAAAAGAGCTCAGGCCAGCTGGTGCTTAGCGTCAAGGTCTCAAGCAAGGTCATTAAACAGCTGCTTGATATTTTCGTTAAGAGCTACGTGAGGTGCCCCACCTGTGGCAGCATTGATACGCACATAGAGAAGAGGGGCAAGGTGTGGGTCCTAGTCTGCGAGGCGTGCGGCGCTGAGCAGACGCTGAAGCCCTTCTAAAGGGCGATATGGCTCCCCCGTTGTCTCCTAGCTAAACAAAAATATAGAAAGACTGTAGGCCTCGGCGCCCGTATCTCAACCGCAGAGAAGAGCATAGGGCCTCGTAGTGAATGGGTGACTTCATGTAGACACTTCAAGACGCCATTATGACGTGCCAAAAATTACATGAGCAGTTAACGAAGCCTATATTACATTAAGAAAAAGGTTGTAGAAATAGCTCACTGATATATGCGTTGTGAGTAAACTTTAAAGCACTTGCAGAGCCGCCTTAAAGTGGTGCTTTCAGCTTTGGCTTCGATACCATCGAAGTTTGATGCAATTGTGGTCGGCGCTGGGCCTGCTGGCTCAGCAGCCGCCTACACGCTTGCCAAGGAGGGCTTCAAAACGTTACTGATTGACAGAGGACGGGGTGGCGGGGAGAAGGAACTCTTCGGCGGGAGGGTCTACGCACAGCCCTTAAGGGACATATGGCCCGAACTTGATAAGGAGGCCCCCATACAGAGGTGGGTCACGCGCGAGAGGATAAGCTTTGTAAAAGACAACGAGGCCGTCACAGTTGAGTTCAAGAGCCCTAAAGGCAAGAGCTTCACAGCACTTTTGCCTCAGCTAACCTCCTGGATGGCTCGTAAGGCTGAGCAGGCTGGCGCGCTATACGTCAATGAGGTAACCGTTGATGAGATTATATTTAAGGATGGTAGGGCTGTCGGTGTAAGGAGTGGCTCTGACACCGTCGAAGCTGACGTTATCATAGATGCCGAGGGCGTGAACAGGCTTCTCCTTGAGAGGGCTGGGCTTGTTGAGAGGATAAAGCCTGACAATGTAGCCCTTGGCGTGAAGGAGATCCTTAGGACCGGCTCAACTCAACTTGAGGCCTCCTTTGGAATAGACTCCGATGAGGGCGCAGCGTGGGTAGTCATCGGAGACATAACCAAAGGCGTGCCCGGCGGTGGCTTCATATATACGAACAAGGACACTGTCAGCATGGGTATTGTGCTACACCTAAAGCATGCCATAGATGCCATCGAGGCTGGCAAACTTAACCAGCACGTCTCAGAGCTGGTGGAGGGCTTCAGGCTTCACCCATACTTCAGGAGGCTGTGGCGCGACGCCACAATATCAGAGTATGGCGCGCACCTGACAATAGAGGGGGGGCTGAAGTTCTCGCCCAAGAGGCTTGCCTATCCCGGCCTCCTGGTCGTGGGCGACGCTGCCGGCCTCCTGCTCACCACTGGAATAAACTACCGCGGCGTTGACTTCGCAGCCTACAGCGGTAAGTTAGCGGCTGAGGCTATCAAATACGCTATGGACCACGGTGGGTTCACATATGATAACCTACGCGTCTATGATGCCTACATTAGAGGAAGCTTTGTCTACACAGAGCTCCAGAGGCACCTAGGGGTTGAGATGGTTATGAATGACCCAGCGATCTTCGCCAAGCTGCCTAACATAGCTATAGGCCTCTTCAAGGAGCTCTACGAACAGGACTATGTGACCCCGACTCCATTTGAGGCCCTAACTTCAGTCCTCTCCAACGAAGGCTTGGATCTATTTAAGCTCTTGAGCCTTTCTCTATCAACGGTGATGTCACTATGAGCACACAGCAGGCGAAACAGGAGGAGCCGAAGCCCATCAAGCTAGAGGACATTCTCCAGAGCGACGTATGGAATGTAGACGAGGAACCGCACATAGTCGTAGATTACAGCAAGTGCGAGAAGTGCCCCACTAAGCCATGCATATACCTCTGCCCTGCAGGCTGCTATACGTTGGCTGGGGACAGGTTAGTATTTAGCTATGAGGGTTGCGTAGAGTGCGGTACATGCAGAGTCATATGCCCTATGGACGCAATAACGTGGAACTACCCCAAGAACGGACATGGCATTATTTACAGGTTCACGTGAGGTGATGCGCGTGAGGATAGTCGTAGGCATGAAGTGGGTTCCGGGAACCCAGTCGGTCAGGATAGATCCTAAGACTGGCACACTGATAAGGGAGGGCGTACCGAGCATAGTTAACCCGCACGACCTACCGGCTGTTGAGCTAGCCCTAAGGCTTAAGGACAAGTATGGCGGTGAGGTAATAGCGCTAACTATGTCGCCCCCGCCGGCTGTGAAGGGCCTTGAGTACCTAGTCGGCATGGGTGTTGACAAAGCTATACTGGTTAGTGACAGAGTCTACGCTGGTGCTGACACGTTAGCCACCAGCTACGTGCTGGCAAACGCTATAAAGAAAATAGACAAGGATATCGGCAAGGTTGACCTAGCGGTCTTCGGTCAGGAGACCACGGACTCCAGCACAGCACACATAGCGGCGCAGACCGCTAGCTGGCTTGAGTGGCCTTATGTTTACTACGTGCGCGACGCATGGCTAACCGAGGAAGGCAAGCTGAGGGTCGAGAGGATCCTAGAGAACGCTGTAGAGGAGTGGGAGCTTGATATGCCAGCTATAATAAATGTCGCGATGAAGTCGCTAAAGCCTAGGCCCGTGAGCCTGTTGAACAAGATCAGGTTCAAGGCCAATCCAAGCACTCTAATTACGTGGTCTAACAACGACCTAAAGCTTGACACCAGGTGCACAGGCCTCAAGGGCTCACCAACCATAGTCGCCAAGACTGTCGACGTGCCGGAGGTGCCAAGGAAGAAGCAAGTTTATACACCTAAGAATGGCGAGGACGCCGCCAAGTGGATACTGAAGGCCCTTCTTTCTGATGAGAAGGCCTCCAAGGCTCTCATAAGGGCGCTTAAGGAGGGGGGTGAGAAGGCATGAGCTGGGGTACCAGCGAAGTAAGTGGCCAGCAGAACTGCGATAAGCTTTGCCCTGAGTGGGAGTGCAGAGACAACAGTGAGTATAGAGGCGTTTGGGTCGTAGGCGAGGTTGACGAAAATGGCATAATAGAGCCCAGCCTCCAGATGCTGACTCCAGCTAAGAAGGTCGCATCTAAACTTAACGCCAAGATAACCGGCATTGTAATAGGTCACAATGTTAAGCAGTTTGCAAGGCAGTTTATAGAGTACGGGGCTGACGAAGCCATAGTAGTTGATGACCCAAGGCTGGAGATGTACGTTCCTAACGTTTATGGCGAGACCATAGTTAGCCTCATCAAGAAGTACAAGCCCGAGATGGTATTCGTTGCAGGCACCATGAAGGGCAGGGAGCTGGCTCCCTACATCGCTAACCATCTCAGAGCCGGCATAACGGCTGACTGCACTGACTTTGACGCTGATGAGAAGACCAGAGACGTGTTCCAGATAAGGCCTCCCTTCGGCGCAGTGCTGTTGGCCTACATAAGGACGCCTAGCAGAAGGCCTCAGATGGCCACGGCCAGGCCCAACGTGTTCCCGCTGCCCCCTCGCGACCCTAACAGGAGCGGTGAGATTATAGAGGAGAAGGTAGATCATGTACCGCCGCCGAAGGCCAAGCTGATCTCCCGCAAGGTTATCCCAAGGACCGAGACGCCCATAGAGAAGGCAGAGCTTGTTGTAGGGGGTGGCAAGGGTCTCGGAACTGCTGAGGGCTTCAAGATGCTTCAGGAGCTAGCTGACGTTATGGGAGCAGTCGTCGGCGGCAGCAGGAAGGCCGTAGACCTTGGTTGGATACCTCACGAGAGGCAGATAGGGCAGACAGGCAAGTCTATAAAGTCAGTCATCTATATAGCTGTAGGCATAAGCGGCGCCGCCCAGCATATGTTTGGCGTCAGAGAGGCAGAGGTCGTGGTAGCCATAAACAAGGATCCCTCAGCACCCATATTCTCGCAGAGCGACTATGGTGTCGTTGCTGACTACCGTGAAGTCATTCCGAACCTCATAAAGCTGCTGAAGGAGCTTAAAGAGCAGGTCAAGAAGGGGGAGACGCCTAAGATAGAGTGAGTGACATGAGCAACTCCATTGATGAGAGGCTGAGATCTTTTGAAAGGAGCTTGAGGAGGTTTTCCGGCTCCCTCGGACTCAGGATAAACATAGAGCTCTCCAAAAAGATCGAGGAGGTTCAATTGAAGATTATTGATGATGTCTCAAAGCTAATAGATGAAGCGTGGTCGCAGGGACTGACGTTACAGGACCTTTTGGCAAAGCTCAGCGACAACGGCACCTTAAGGCGCGAAGTTCTTCTAGCGTCATCAACGCTAGGCGAGCGCATAGGTTCCGACTCTGTTGACGAGCTATTTGCAGACGCCTTATCAGGCGACACGTCACGAAGTGGCGCTAGGAGCGCCCTAGTAGCGTTTCAAGCGATAGCCAGAGCCTATGCTGAGAAGTACTACAAAGAAAATGGCACTATAACTCATGTATCGCCCTATTGCCCCGTCTGCGGCGCCGAGAGCAGCACAATGGTAAAGCGCGGGAACAGGTACGTTATGATCTGCCCTGTCTGCGGTTATGAGTGGATAGTTTCTGAGGGCTCCCCTAGGTGTCCCTTCTGCGGCAATGATAACAGGTTTAAGCTTGGAACGTTCATGGATAAGGAATGGAAGTACGGCCTGATGTACTGTCAGGAGTGCGGCTCCTCTTGGAGAGTCATATGGGACGAGGATATGGCATCAGCGCCAAATATACTGCTGCCCCTGATAGCTATGGCCGCTGACAGGTTTAGGGGCGCGCTACCTAGGGGTGAGGGAATCAATAACGGCAATAAGGCTGGAGGCGAAGGAGGCCTGAGCGAAGGCCAGGAAGAAACCAAAGGACAGGAGTGAGTAAAGCCAGAGGAGCTCTGACTTTGGAGCCCTTAAGCTCAGAGAGCTCCCTTGCGCCGCATCCCTGAGCCTTGACATCAGCACGCCTAGGTAGGCGCCGACTATAGGCATGCCTATAATTATCATATATGCCGTCATCATGGCAGCTATGCCTATAATCTTAAGGGTTAAACTGTATTTTCTGCCCGCTATTACGTCCACAGCCCTAGAAACTATAACAAGGAAGGCCATCTCCAGCGCGGAGCCCACCATGGCCAGCACAAGCCCGAGAAGGGCTATGTCGACAGAGAGAGTCCTTAGGCTCCTGATTACATAAGAGGTTAGGGCCAGAACCATGCCAAGCGACATTAGCACAGGGCCCAGGCTCACCTCGGCGGTGTGCTTCAAATAGGCCTTAGTTGATGAGAGCCTCCGATCCGGACCCCCTCCGGGCTGGATGGCTTGAGGCTGGGGTAAAGTTTCCATTCGGCTGTCCCAGGGTCTCCGCCCTTTAGCGAAGATAAAGTTTTCAGTGCAAGCTCAGTTCATTTAAAGCTTATATTTAGTCCTTTTCTTAAGCGCTTAACCCCGGAATATTAAAAGGAAAAGAAGATGCAAACAGCCTTCCGTAGCTGTTTCAATTTTCATATAGGTATAGAGTGTCGTTGCAACCAACGCCTACAGGAGGTTATGTTATCGAGTACTCAAAGATGTGAGGTCTCCGGGATGGCCCTGAGCGCCCCCAGGCCCTATGAAAGCCTGAGCGAGGCGCGGGGGGACAGGGGGTGAGGCGATTACTGTAAAACAATGAACCCATGTAGGAGCTGAACTCCTGGCGCTCGGGTTAATGGCAAAACAGTAGTGATGCCAGAAGCCTCGGTTAAACTGAAGCGTTGATCCGAAGTTAATCTGCTGGTATCTGCGCTGAGAGTGGAGGCTCTCATTCAAGGTTCAGAAACAGCGTCTATATTGAGGACTTTCGATAGGTACTCGGCCATAAACTTAGAGTCGAACCCGCGGGATGCGTCAACTATGACCTTCTTTGGTCTCGACTCCTTTATGTACTCCACGACCTCCCAGAACGTAGCATGGTCGCTGAATGACACCCTGTAGACGTTGTCGTTAACCCTGACCGCTGGTCCTCTCCTCTCGGTGCCTGTTAATATTATATGCACCGCTGGTAACTTAAGCATAGGCTGAGACTTTGAGACATGGAGGAATGCTATGGAGCCTGGCGTGAGCTCATCTTTATTGTAGAGCCTCACGTCACCGATATCGACGTTGTAGAACCTAGAGGCGACCTTTGCCAGCTTAAGCGTAGTGTCATCGGCTAAGAACGTCTCCTTAACGCCCCTTATCCGCAGCTCTACCATTATCTCCTGGAGCTTGCCGTTGTAACCATATATCACCAGGGGGCTCTCGGGGGAGCGCCTCTCAATTATGTCAATAAGGGCTCCAAGGGCATCCCACTCTGTCCCTCTCCTAGATAGGTGGGGGCTTCCATACGTGGCGTCCACTACCAGGACATCTAGGTCCTCCATGGGGGGTGTCCCAGGCATCTTGAAGTCCCCAGTATATCCTGCTGTGCCGTCCGGGCCCTCGACCAAAACCTGGGCGCTGCCCGCTATGTGCCTTGAGGGTAACAGCTTCACTCTCTCACCGTCGAACTCTATCTCCTTATTATAATCAACTGAAAGTGCCTTACTCTGCGGTATGGAATGGCCGAGGATCCTGAGAAACTCATGGGTGACAGGCGTAGCCACTATGAAGAGGCTTTCAGCTACGCTCCGCGAGAGGTACTTTGTGTGATCCTCATGGGCATGAGTGACGACCCTTACGGGCCTCCTGTGGTAAGAGTCGGCCACGACATTACTTCCGAGTAGCACGGCACCGTTTGGCATCACTGCGGCTAACAATGACCTCGGCCCCTGCAGCCTTTGTTAGGCCGTCCTAAAAACAGTTCGCGGGCGTGGTCCCGCCGCGGGGACTTGAACCCCGGACCACCCGGTCTCGGCCGGAGGGGGCCTCCAGCCGCCCGTCCCACTACAGCCGGGCGCTCTAGCCGCTGAGCTACGGCGGGACCTGTTAGAGTCTCTGCTGCCTAATTGTTTTAAGCGTTACCCTCACCGCTGCGCCTTGACTCACACATAGGCTTCCAGAGATCCCTTAGGTAACCGGTAAGTCTTAGAATGCTCTCGTAGAGTTCATCATTAACGTTGTACTCCTTCTTCTCCTCAGTCAAAGTCGCAGCAATGTCAGCAAACGTGAGCGACACCTGCTTAAGGATGTCGCAGAGCGACGCCTGGTCCTGCCCATTGGAGGCAACGAAGTCTGCCACTACATAAGCATAGTTGCACAACAGGTTAGCCAGCAGCAGGGACGCCGCACAGAGCAGCCTCTGGTGGAGCGGCATATCGCGGAATGAGCTAAAGCCCCTTGAGGAGTAGCACGCGCGCTCCAGCCTGCTAGCCTCGACGCTAGTACATGGAGGAGCCTCCGCCAGCCCAAGCCTTGTGGTTCTCCACAGAAGTTCGTAGTACTCGTCCCTAATGAATGCGGCCATACCTTTTAAAGCCCGCCAAGATAGGGCCCTTTCAATTTAAAAAAGGTAAACTTATTTCTCTTCTGCTTTTTATTTACAAAGGGCGCGGGAGCAGAGATGTGTGCAGCCGAGGACAACGAGAGGACTGTTAAGTACTCTGATATGGTTTATGAGATGCTTAAGAACGACATTCTTAACAGGCGGTTCGAGCCCAAAGACAAGCTAAGCGAGACCACTCTAGCAAAGCTCTACAACGTCAGCCGTACGCCTGTGAGGGAGGCTCTGCATAAGCTTGAGAAGGAGGGCCTCGTGGTAAAGCTAAGTGACGGCTACCACGTGTCATTTCTGACCAAGGAACAGATACTCAAAATCTTCGAGGTCAGGGCTGTACTTGAAGCGCTAGCGGCTCAGAAGGCGGCAGAGAACCGCGACCCCGAGATGCTAAAGAGGTTAAGGGAGGCCGCAGAGGGTTTCAGGAAGGCAGACAGGTCAAACCCGCTGACCTTGGCTCAGGCCAACAGCAACTTCCACGATATTATAGCTGACATGAGCGGAAACGAGTACCTTAGGGACATACTCAAGGACTTAAGAAATAAGCTTGCTATTGTGAGAGTGGACCTTTTCGCTTCGAGCAGCCGTGTTGACCAGGAAATAGAGGAGCACTGGAAGATTTATGAGGCTATAGAGAAGGGCGACCCCAAGGAAGCCTATGACGCAGCCCTAAGGCACCAGAACAACTTAATTGAGTTCATTAAATCAAAAAGGATGGTGGGAGGCATATTAGTCTAAGCGCTCATAGGCGATACGTTTAAGCGCGCTGTTCGAGGAGTTCCATCGCCATTAGGCCTCGTTTGCTAAGCTTAGATCCCTCTATGACCTTTGTGAATATTTAGCTTCATTTAAAAGGCCGCCGAATAACTTCTAGCGGAGGGATTAGAATGTCGCTGAGGCTAGGCGCTCTGCCCCAGCACAGGACACCTCCAAAGGGTGAGCACTACGACGTACTCATTGCGGGAGCTGGGCCCGCTGGGCTCTCAGCAGCTATCTATGCAGCCAGATTTCTCCTCAAGTCTGTGGTCATAACTGAAGACGTCGGCGGCCAGCTGAACCTTACAAATGTTGTTGATGACTACCCTGCTACGCTCTCCATAAACGCCACCGAGCTGATATCACGCTTTAGGGATCATGCCGAGAAGCTCTTCGGGGTGCCTATTTACACTAACATCAGCGTTCAGAAGCTCAAGAGGGAGGGTGACGAATACCACGTCACAGGGACGCGCGACCTTGACGTCTATGCGAAGACAATAATTCTTGCAGTGGGCTCCAGGAGGAGAAAGCTGAACGTACCTGGTGAGGCTGAGTTCACCGGCAGGGGGGTCAGCTACTGTAGCATATGTGACGCGCCGCTCTACAAGGGGAAGGACGCTGTTGTGGTCGTTGGCGGTGGGGACGCGGCCTTTGAAGGCGCCATACTTCTCTCGGGCTACGTTAAGAAGGTCTACCTGGTTCACAGGAGGAGTGAGTTTAGGGCGAAGCCATACTACGTCCAGGAGGCCACGTCCAGGCCAAACATAGAGTTCCTGCTGAGCTCGGTCGTGACAGAGATCAGGGGCGACAAGCTAGTTCGGAGCGTAATAGTTAAGAATAACTTAGACGGTACCACGAGGGAGCTAAATGTAGATGGTGTCTTTGTAGAGATTGGGTTTGAGCCGCCTAAGGAGTGGTACCAGTCCCTCGGACTTGAAGTTGATGACCTTGGCTATATTAAGACTGACATGTGGATGAGAACCAACCTGCCTGGCGTCTTTGCTGCTGGCGACGCCATAAGCCTGTGGCGTGGCTTCAGACAGATAGTTAACGCCGCCGCATCTGGAGCTATAGCCGCCTACAGCGCTTATACATACTTGACAGAACGCGGGCTTACAAGGAGGCCCGCGCCGGCCAGCAGGGAGGTAAAATCGATTGGAGGAGAGACAGCTAAGTGAAGAGGCCATATATGATATTCTTAACCAGAGGCTGATAAAGCAGGGCTATCACATAATAGGTCACCATAGCTCCGTCAAAAAGTGCTACTGGAACCACGCGGCTCTTGTAGAGGGCAGGTTCTGCTACAAGGGGAAGTTCTACGGCATAGAGAGTCACAGGTGCATTCAGCTGAGCGTCACAAACCACTGGTGCTGGAACGCCTGCCTCCACTGCTGGAGGCTTAGGCCTCAGGATGTAGGAATTGAATGGAATGAGACGCGCATGCCCTTCGTCGATGACCCAAAAGAGATAGTAGAAAAGGCTATACAGGAGTACCGCAGAATAATGAGTGGCTATAAGGGCAGGCCTGGCGTGAAGCCAGAGATGTACAAGGAGGCCGTGATGCCCAAGCATGTAGCTATAAGCCTCACAGGCGAGGCGACCCTCTATCCAAGGCTTGGCGAGCTTATAGAGGAGTTCCACAGAAGGGGCATCTCAACTTTCCTAGTGACCAGGGGTGTAAGGCCTGACGTGTTAGCTAACCTTGAGGAAGAGCCAAACCAGGTATACATAAGTCTAGAGTCTTGGGATAAGGAGTCCTATAACTACTTCAATAGGCCCCTCGTGCCAAGGGCCTGGGAGCTGACCCTTGAGACGCTTGAAATGCTACCTAGCTTCTCCTCCACGACAGTTTACAGGTTAACTATCATAAGGGGCTACAATGATAAGGAGGAGGCCATCAGAGGCTTTGCAAAGCTTGTAGACCTTGGAAGGCCTGACTACATAGAGGTGAAGGCATACATGTACGTTGGCGCGAGCAGGAACAGGCTGCGCTTAGATAATATGCCAAGACATCAGGAAGTTAAGGAAGTTGCCAAAAGGCTGAGCGAGCTTACGGGCTACCCAATAGTTAGCGAGAGCCTACCGAGCAGGGTAGTGTTATTATCAAAGCTGGAGAGACCAATAAGGTACGGCAACGCCCCAGTGGACTGGAACTCCCCAGACATCCCGGCCCCTGGGGAGTACGAGTCCGAGAGCTGAAGGGCCGAACGCCTTGTACTCATACTATATCAATTAAAGAGCTATCTGTTCTTAAAATCGCCTGCGTTAAACACGATGAGGGGCCTCTGTGATGAGGCCTCGCATCGCCGCTGAGTGACAGCAATGGAGAGGGGTGCAAGCCCTGAGGGGCCTCATGAACGTCCCGGTGACAAGGAGATAGCCAGGATAGTCCTGAAGCTGCTCAGGAACTACTGGCTCTACTTCACAAAGGCGAACGAAATTAACAGTGATGGAATAAGGCTTCTAGCCTCGGCGCTAAGGTACGCGAGGTCTGCTTCACCGCAGGTGCGGAGAGAGCTGAAGGTCTCTATCAAGGAGCGTACGTTAGAGAGCGTCGTCAAGCTCTCCCAGTCACTTAATATAGATGAGGAGCTGCTGAGGGAACTTCTCGAATTGGCCAGCTCTAGAAACCTTTACACCTATCTACATAATAATAACTCTCTCGGCGATAGCTCTTCCTCTTCACAGCTGAAGGGCTGAGCAATCATTATATCCAATGAAGTCTATAATGTCTTTTGAAGTGAAGATAGCGTTTGTGAGCGAGGTCGCCAGAGGCGTGAGCGTAGTTAGCTTATCAGCGACAACAGCCTCGAGGCACAGCTCTTACAGAAGCCAGCCGCTTCGTCCTCATTAACCTCTAAGCCACTGACATAGCACCCTATGACTTCCTTCGAGCCCCCTACTTCTAGCACTACAAGAGTGCAATCGCTTGAGAGCCTTACATAGCAGAGATTGACTCCATCATATCTTAATGTTTGGTCGCAGCTTACAGGGCGTTGGCCAATGTTTAGATTGACATCAACTATAAACGTCTTAGAGTGGCCTGTGTCTAACTTGACTACATAACTGCCTTCCCTGGTTGTGCCCTCTATTAGCATGAAGCGCGGCCTCACTCTGTGATGACGGGTGTTGCCAGCACTAGCTCTGAACCGCAGAACGGACAGCGGTACTTAAGTGACCTAGCGTCGGCCGCGCAGAAGTAGGCATCGAGGGTCTTCGCGCACTTTGGACACATGTAGACTGGCTCGAACCTCCTGCTGCCAGGCCTCTGGCCGCTTAAGTCCAGGAGTCTACCGCATATCCTGCACCTAACAGTGGTCCAGCCGAGGGTTCCCATGGCATTAACTCCTCTCATCTTTCCAACGGTCATTGTACTAGCCCTAACAGGCCTGGAGTGCTCAGACTTAAAACCTATCGTTACAACTCCTCACAGCAGAGGCAAGGTGCCCAAGATGCTGAGCAAACTGGCCATCTTGACGATAGCCCTCTTCATAGCAACTGCGGCCGTGGGCGCCGTAGGCATAACTTTTTATTACTCGTACAGGTCGACTTTGCTCACCCTGACCCAGCAAAGGCCTATAGGATCCTTGATGTCAAGGGTTTCTTTCCTGGAGTACAAGATCTACGACGCTTCAACGGGAGGCACTTACTTCGCTGCCCTGAGGACCTACTATAACCACACAGCCATAATCGAGCTAAGTAACTCTACGGGTCACATAATAGGCTATGTTGAGTTCGGTTATAACAGTACCAACATTACTTGGATTTACCTTGACATCGACGGACTTAAGCAGAATGCGAGCGGGAGCAATATAAGCTCCTACATAACCCCGCTTCTCACAAGCGCTGCGATATCTTAC
The DNA here is from genome assembly GCF_003431325.1 of Acidilobus sp. 7A. NCBI lineage: Archaea > Thermoproteati > Thermoproteota > Thermoprotei > Acidilobales > Acidilobaceae > Acidilobus > Acidilobus sp. 7A. The sequence continues at coordinate 425,582 of NZ_CP010515.1, forward strand.
AACCCCTTTACTGGGGCCACGTCGTTGAGCGGCTTCCCAGGGCTGGGGCCTCTTCTTGGGCTCTCATATTTTAGCAACTACTATAACATAAACTGGAGGGAGTTGCTTAATGGCCAGCAGAGCGCCACCGACGCGTCCGTGGGCTATGTGTTCACCCCTGTTTCTTTCAACGGTAAAAACTATAGGGGTGTAGACATCACCATAGCGCCTCAGACCTCCTTCCTTGGCACAAGCGGGGCTTACAGCGTTAGCGCCAGCCTGATTAACCTTAACGGGGTTCCGGTGGCCACACAGATGGTAGTAAGCACTGGAGGGGCCAACTATATCTCGATGACTCTAATTAATATAACTACCACGTAATCATAAGTAGCTGGCCTTGGTACGGTGCGCCCAGTTTTGCTAAAGGCTGCGCACTAAGGAGATAGGGCCTTTGAGAAAACCCCATTAGGAGCTTATCTAGGTAACGGCTGCAGCTGAACGTACCTGGACCTGTTCTACGGATCTTTTATGCTGTGAGACGGTGTTAAGATCACAAACGAGTTCCTTAAAGCTGTTAGCTTAAAGGCGGACCCGGGGGGATTTGAACCCCCGACCATCGGCTTAGAGGGCCGACGCTCTGTCCTGGCTGAGCTACGGGTCCCTGACCTGACCTAGGAAGCACCGCTTAAAAACTTGGCAATTAGGGTTAAGACTTAATCTTGGCTCACCTAAGATGGCACCTACGCCCCGGTTGTAACTAAGAAAAAGCTACTTTATTTAGACGAGAAGTGTTAGCATCATAGAGCACAGGGGCCCTTGGAGCGAGCGCAAACCTCGTCTGAGCGCTAACCAGAGTTTAAAAAGCAATGAAAATCTCTAAACGACTTTAATGAAGAGCCCTTGAAGGCAAGAACCTGTTTCATCTGCTGAGTTCCCTAGCCTGCCGTAACATCGCATACGGCCCTTCTCAGCGATGCTCATAGCTGCTAGCTAAAGCTGTGAACGCCTTCCGCATCTGTTTCGAGCTTCATAGGTTCTTAAGGCTCATTATACCATCATGTCTATCGGCGGGATCCCCTGTGAGGGATGAAGGGCCTGGCGGCTCCCCCGAGGCTACTCAAGGTGTGAGGCCCCCGGGGTTTAACCCTGAGCGCCCCCAGGCCCGAGCGGGGCGCGGGGGAATAAGGATGAGGCTCTGACCGTAAAACAGTGTGAACTCATGTAGGAGCTGAACCCCGTTAGCTGCAGATAGCGTTCCTTGGCTACAACATCTTTTAAACCCGCAGCACTTCTAACATTCCCGCGTAAGGCCAAGGTGACAGGCTTGCCCCTGCAACAGGAGGCCCTGCTGGAGTCCATTAGCAGGTCGCTTTCGCTGTCGAAGAAGACTAAGTTCGAGCAGTCGGTTGAGCTCATTGTAACCCTAAGGGATTTTGACGTCAAGAGCCCTGAAGGCAGGCTTAGGGAGGTAGTGTTCCTACCTCACAAACCACCGAAGGAGCCCAATGTCTGTGTGGTAGCTGCCGGGGATCTGCTGCTGGAGGCCAAGAAGCTGGGCGTAACTGCTGTGTCAAGAGATGACCTAAACTCCATGCGCGGTGACAAGAAGAAGGCTAAGGCTATAGGTAGCTCCTGCGACTGGGTCCTAGTTCAGGCTGATCTCATGGGTCTCGTGGGCAGCGTCCTAGGGCCGGCTCTAGGGCCGAGAGGCAAGATACCGACGCCCATTCCTCCCAGAGCTAACTTAGAGGAGTTTGTGAATAACTACAAGAGGGCAGCATGGGTCAGAATTAGGGGACAGCCACAGATAATGAGCAGGGTCGGCACTACCTCCATGAAGCCTGAGGAGCTCGCTGATAATATAAATGCCGTGTTCTCTGTAATAGAGTCCAGAATAGGCTTGGCCAAGGTTGGAAGCATTTATATAAAGACTACTATGGGTACACCTGTGGAAGTGCCTGTGAGGTGAGCTAGACAATGGCAACAGCTGTCCAAAAAAAGATGGGAAGACCAGAACCGCCAGAGTACAAAAAACTAAGAGTAGAGGAGCTCGATGGACTACTCACTAAGAACAGATACGTCCTCTTCGCCGACCTTGAGGGACTACCGGCTAGGCAGCTGCAAATGATAAGAAAGGAGCTCCGCAACAAGGCTTTCATGGCGGTGGCTAAGAAGAACTTAATATACTTAGCGCTTGAAAAGCATGGACTAGATAGGAAGGCCCTTGAGCCTCACCTGAAGCACGGGGTCCTACTCATAGCCACTAACGAGAACCCGTTCCTCCTCACGCTGACAATAGACAGACTGAAGATGCCTGCGCCCGCTAAGCCTGGCCAGGCTGCTACCAAGGACATAGTGGTGCCGGAGGGGGACACGGGAATAAGGCCTGGCCCCATGGTAAGCGTCTTCGGTAAACTTAAGATACCCTATGAGGTCAGAAAGGGCACCATATACATAAAGAGCGACACTATGGTAGCTAAGAAGGGCGATGTTATAACTCCTGAGCTTGCTAGCCTACTCCAGCAGCTGGGCATACAGCCCATGGAAATAGGCCTCAACGTAGTCGCTGCATGGGACGGCAAGACGCTGATACCTGGCGACGTGCTGCACATTGACCTTGAGGCCATGAAGAACGATGTGATAACGTCCGAGAAGGAAATGACGCATCTGGCCAAGGAGGCAGGGTTCTTTGAGGTGCCTGAGGTCCTGCAGATTCTAGCCGTAGAGAGTGAGCTTGAGACAACAGCAGCTATTAGGGCAGCGAGTCTGCCGCTAGACTCCGAAACGACTAAGATAGCAGTGGAGCAGGCCGTCAGCGAAGAGAATGCGCTAGTCGTAGCTCTTGGCGATAAGGCTAAGGAGCTCGGGCTTGAGGCTATCCCAGCGGCCTCAGCGCAGGCGCCCGCCCAGCAGGGAGGGGAGCAGAAGGAGCAGAAGAAAGAGGAGAAGAAGGAGGAGGGCGGCGAGGTCGACATCGGTCAGGGCCTGGCCGGCCTCTTCGGCTAAACCTTAAAAACAGAAGGGATTTGTTACCTCAACTCCTAAGCTGCGCCACTGCGAAGTCAAGAATTCTTCTAGCGAGCACCTCCTTTCTATCAAGCCCTAAATCCACCACCTCATTCGTAAGCGCGTTGACAAGGACTATCCTGTCATATTCGCTTGCAAAGCCATAGGTGCCGATATTTATGGGGTTGGCAGCGACAAAGGTAGCTCCATATTTAGCGGCCTTCTCGACGGCAGACTTCACCAACTCCTCATCATTTGTTGAGACGTCGGCAGCAAACGATATAAGCACCTTAGGCCTCTTAGCTATAGCCTTTAACGTCTTCGGAGAGGGCTTAAGCGTTATTGAGTAGCTGGCGTCACTCTTCAGCTTGCCACTGTAAGGAGAATCTACCGTGAAGTCAAGGGGGGCCGCTGCGCCTATTATTACATCATAGGCCTTCTCAGATGTAAGCTCGCCGATTCTATCTGCCATCTCTTCCGTCGTCTCCACGTGGTAGGAGTTTATGAAGTGCGGTACCTCAACGTCCATGTGACCGTAAAGCAGATCCACCTCGGCCCCCCTCGCAAATGAGTCTATGGCGAGCTCCACACCCATTCTGCCTGAGCTTGGGTTTGAGACGAACCTAACAGAATCTATCCAGCTGCGAGTGGCTCCAGCTGTTATCAGGACCCTAAGCCCCTTCATATCAAAGCCTCTGAGTACAAATGATGTGAATGTGCGAGCGACAAGGTGGGGATCCGGGTACTTGGCTGCCGACTCAGACTCGCGAGGAGGTATTACAAGGGCGCCTAGTTCCCTCAGCCTCCTCACCGCATCCTGGTACTGGGGGCTCCTCTCCATGCCCTCGTGCATCGCTGGCACGACGCCCACGGGCTTTCCATAGCCCATTGCCGTTACAGCTGTAAGCACAACAGGGTTGTCAGCAATTCCGTAAGCTAACTTCACTAGAGACGAGTAGGTGGCTGGCGCTATTAGCACGGCTGAGCAACTGCGCGCCATCTCCACATGCTCGATATCACCGTCCACAGAAACTACGGGCCTGTTGCCGGTGGCCCAGTGGAACAGCTTGGGACTGACAAGTTCAGCGGCGGCCTTGGTCATTACTATGTGGACGTCAGCCCCCCTCCTCATCAACGATCTCGCAGTGTCAAGCGACCTATATATAGACGCACTGGCAGTGACACCGACTACGACGCAGCGGCCCGCCAGTTCCTTTGAGATCGAGCCTGTTATGTCGAGCGATGGGTGCCTGAAGCCCAACCTTACAGCCCGCTAGCCTAGAACCAATCAATTTTTTAAACTTAAGAGCGATTATGCCAGCGTGGTTTATGATTAAAATATAATAAAATATCTTATATCTTAAATATTTTATTCCTTTTGATTAACCATGCCTGGCCTGTGGAGCGACTGCACAAATCCTTAGGACCCACCGTTATTCTATATACTAACGGTATCTTACCGGCAGAACCCTGTATATGCAAAAATAAGCTATCTGTGCAGAGGCCTTTTCAGGCGCCTGTGCATGAAAGCCGAGGAGAAGGAGGGAGGCAGCGGCTTTTCCTACATAATTAGAAAGGCCACAGAGGAAGACATAGATCAAGTTATGGAGGTAAACCTGGCGAGCCTCCCGGAGAACTACTGGTACAGCTTCTACGTCCACGTCCTGAACGAGTGGGGCGATGCATTTCTGGTAGCGGAGAGCGAGGGCAAAATCATAGGTTACATTATGAATAGAGTTGAGGAGACTTATGACAATGTTCTCGTGGGCCTCGAGAGCGAGCTCCCTGAGGGGACGGGCAGGGAGGGAGGAAAGAGAGAAGGGCTTCTCGAGGCCTTAAGAAGAAGGTTCTCGGGGTCTGCGAGGGTCGGCCACGTCATCTCGATAGCTGTGCTCGCCGAGTACAGAAGGAGGGGCGTTGGGTCCGCGCTGATGAAGGAGGCTATAGATGTGCTCAGCAGCAAGTACGATGTTGACGCTGTCTACCTTGAGGTTAGGGTGTCCAATGAGCCAGCTATCAGGATGTATGAGAAGTTTGGCTTCAAGAAGGTCAGGATAATAAAGGGCTACTACAGGGATGGCGAGGATGCCTACGTCATGGTCAAGAGACTAAAGCCTGTAGTTGATGAAAAGTGATGCAGTTACACCGCCGCCTCAGAACCTCTAGGAAGCAAATGTCTTAGCTCGCGTAAGCTTGCCTATAAGGGGCCTGCTCTCCCGTAAGCCTTGCACGATATTGTTATGTCTGAGAGGCCGCCTCTCCGGCCTTCTTGCTCCTTTCCTTCCTTATCGTGGCCTCCGCCTCCTCTATGACCTTCTTGGCCTCCTCATCCACAGTTGCTAGCTCCCCCTCTTTTAGGTCCTCTGAGGCCGAGGGCTCAAAGCCCATCCAAACCCTTGAAAGCGCCTCTCCGGCCTCTGAGATTTCCCTTGTAATCCCAGGATCCAGGTAGTTGTACTCATACATCAGCTTCTTTACGACAGTAGCAACGGTTGCGATACCCTTCCAGTCGACCACGCCAGTTACAACAAGGGTCTCTATTCTGAGCGACAGCCTCTCCAATATGAGATCTAAGGTCTCCAAGGACTCCTCTACGGCCTTAGTCCCCTCGTCACCCTTAAGGCCCCTCATCCTCTCGAGGTCGCGCTTTAAACGTAGCCTGGCGCTCAGGAGCGACTTCTGGGCCTCCATAAGTTCATGAATTTGTCTGCTTTTAGTATCTTTAGGGCTTTGCTGCCTCCTGAAGAGCTTTGCCAATCGCTGCACCGGAGAGACTAGGGTGGACAAAGGGTTATATTTGATTCAAGTAAAATGACGTTTAACGACAAGCCTCGCCCTTCAGGGCGGGGAGGGGGTCGTCTTCTATACTCTTTGAACACCACAGGACCTGAAACACTGCGTGTGGCTAAGCCCTATGTGCCTTATGATATAACTTTTATTAATTAAAATAAATTAGAAAAATAATAAGAAAGACCTTATAGGCCCTCTTAAAAACTAGAAGAGCAGGAAGAACCATGAGCGAGGACCTAGAGAAGAAACTGCTGGTTGACAAGAGGACGCTCAAGGATGTCATAAATGAGCTCAAGCAGTGGAGCGCCCCAGCCACGGTTCTCCTAAGCCTCTATGTGCCGCCAGGAAGGCCCGTGAGTGACGTGGTCCAGATGCTAAGGGAGGAGCTGTCCCTGGCCGACAACATAAAGCTGAAACGAACGCGAAACGCCGTGAAGAGGGCCATAGCAGCCGCCATAGACAGGCTGACCGCGATCCCCAAGGTTCCTTCCAACGGTCTCGTCGCCTTCTGCGGCGAAAACCTCGACACGGGGGACTTCAAGTGTTACGTGTTCACTCCCCCTGACAAGGTGCCCGTGTTCTACTATAGGACTGACAAGAGGTTCGTGACGGAGATACTAGAGGACATGATTGAGAATGAGGACTCCGTCGGAGTCATAATAGTTGAGAGGGACCACGCCACCATAGGCCTCATAAAGGGGTCTCGAATACAGGTGCTTGAAGAGCTCGAGGACTTCATACCTGGCAAGCACATGATGGGAGGCCAGAGCCAGAGGAGGTATGACAGGATAATAGAGCAGATGGTTGACGACTTCATGAAGAAGATCGGCGAGAGAGCCAACGGGTACCTCCTGCCAATATATGAGGCGGGTAGGCTTAAGGCACTTATAATAGCTGGTCCAGGGTATGCCAAGTCTGACTTCATAAAGTCTGGCTACCTAGATTATCGCCTTCAGAAGATAGTTGACCCGCATCTAATAGACGTCTCCTATCAAGGTGAGGAGGGAATAAGGGAGGCCCTTGAGAAGGCCAGCGACGTTGTTCAGCTGTCACTATATAGGGATACAATCAACGCATTTGAGAACTTCAAGCTTAACCTCGCTAAGGGAACGGGCCTAGTTGTTTATGGACCTGACGACGTCGAGAAGGCGCTGGAAATGGGCGCCGTTTCAATGCTCCTAATACACGAAGATAGGCCTGACGTTGAGAAGTGGAGAGAGAAAGGCGAGTCGAATGGGGCAAAGGTCTACATAATACCTGAGTCCCTGCCTGAGGCTGAGTGGTTCATGAAGACGTTCGACGGGCTTGCGGGTCTCCTGAGGTTTAAGGTCAACCTTCAAACATAGCAGCGCAGCTCAAGGGCCCACTACGCTGGCCTCAGCGAGGGCTTCTATCCTCCGTTACCCTCTGTCTTATCAGTCCCGGACTTTAAGCGATGGCGAAAGGCATGGAACCTAATCCTCGGCTGATATCCTGCGTATCCTATCAACTCCACCTATATCCTCGATGAACTTAGCAACCGACGACGTCACGTACTCCTTCCACCTAGGATCGCCCCTAGCTATAAGGGCCCGTATCCTCTCGCCCCTCCACTCGTCTCTGTTAAACGTGGGCGGGCTTATGACCTCTACGCCGGCGTCTGAGAAGGCCTTGCCTATCACAGGATTCCTAGTCATTATCGCCTTAACCTTGGGTACATAGGACAAAACGTAGTAGGCACAGCCTATGCTAACCTCTAGGGTCTCTATAGTGGCCGTCACCAACCTGTCAAGGCTTATCCCCTCGTCCCTGGCCGAGAGTCTTGCCATCTCTATCCTTTCGCCGGCCGTGAAGGGGTTCCTCACGGTGTAGTTCTCTGATGCCATGCCAACTAGCACTACTACCTCGTCAAAGCCCTGAGACAGCGCCCACTTAACTAAACTCACGTGCCCTCTGTGAAACGGCTGGAACCTTCCGTAGAGGAGTACCCTCTCAGCCAAGTCCGCGACCCCTGCACACTCAAGAAGAAGAAATTAAAATAACCAATGCCCAAGCAGCCTGGGCTCAGAATTTGCGCCCATGGAGAAGGTCGTGGTATTACACCGAGGTTGGGGAGCCATACTCATGGATAATAGGCATAATCTCCGTTGTGATAGCTATGGCTGGCCTTAAGGCATTTAACATCCATACCTATGTTTCCCCGCAGAACTCCATAATTGTTGGCGTTGTAGTTGGCGTTGTAGTTCATGAAATGATGCACAGGAACGTCGCCCGCAGATATGGCATGAGGTCAAGCTACGTCACTAACTGGCTGGGCGTCATAATTACCTTGCTAACGGCCGTTCTTCCTATCAAGCTCATAGCTCCAGGGTACACGAAGGTCTACAGCTATGGCTTCTCTGAAAGCAGGAGAGGTATACTTTACTCCGTCGCTGCTGGCCCCGCCTCAAACATAGTTATGAGCCTTGTGACCCTAGTTGTGGGTGTTATACTTAAGGTCTTCAGCACGCTTCCCGCGCTCGCATTCACTTCAATCTGGTTGCTTAACTTTTCGTATGTTAACTTCTACATCGCGCTCTTTAACCTCCTGCCGATTCCTCCCCTTGATGGCTATAAGGTGCTTAGGCTGGCCGTCTCACTCTGGCTGCTGATGTTCTTTACATCCCTTGCCTTGTTCATAGTTACTCTGTTACTAGTCTAAACGTACCGGAGGCCCTGACATGCAAGGAGATTGCAAGCGCCAACCCCAGGCTCATCATTGTCGTGCTTTCTTGCGCAACAATATGCTAGGGTTTTAACTTCCTGGCCCTCTTTAACCCGAGGTGAGGCTTCGTGTCCCTGACCCCAGATGACACCGAGCCAGGCAAAGAAGACGGCAAAAGACGATGGGTCCTTAAGATGATTAAGAGCGCTAAAAGCCAACACAAGTTGTGCCCATACTATGATAAGAAGACTCAGGTCTGCTTCTTAATGGTAACTATGAACAACCAGCAGGTCAAGTGCGACAGGGAGGGCAGGTTTGACGGGTGCCCCACTTTCACAGGCTTTTTGGAGAGGATTTATGATGAATACACCGCTAAAAAGAAAGTTCTTCCGAACAGCTTCCAGGACATTATCTGGGGCATAACGTCACTTTAGTGCCAAGGCTCCACTACGAGCTCCTAGCCCTCACCTAAAGGCCCTGAGGCCCCTGGATTAGAAACTCTGCTCAGGCTACTCATGGTATAAAGTCAATATCAAAACACGAGTGCGAATAGTTCACTCCGCATCGTTAAGGTTGTCAGAGGCCCCCTCTAGCTCAGACCCGCCGCTGAGCTCCTCCTGCCAGTACTCCTCTGAGCCGAGGAGCTCCGTTAGATAGAAGTAGCCCTGCTTGTCCATAGTAACAACGTCGTTCCTCAGGAGCTCGTTTAGGGCATATCTTATCTTATCCTCGCTGGCTAAGCCCGAAAGATACCTATGAAAGTCCTTGACAGACATCCTTCCATTACGGCGAAGTAGGTTTACCAGGATCTCCTTTAGCTCCTCCTCATTGGGAGCCGTATAGACAATAACGTCGTTATCCTCATAGATTCTTGAAAGTTCATCGGCTATGGAGTACTCTTCCTCCGACCTACCCCTCCCGTCGCTCATATCTCAATACACCTCCTACCTTATTAGCAGCGGATACCTATAAGTTAACTTGTTTTCTAGTATAGAGGGAAATTAGTTAAACTGTTACAAAGTATGAAAAGCGCAACATTTAATATAACAGCTTACGTGTTGGGCCTTTCTAGGGAGCCTTCTAATATTAAGCGGGCTTAGCTCCAGGATTTGCCCTTCTCATCAATGAGTAAAGCAGTAGCGAGGCCTCGGCACTGCTGCCAGCTCTGTATGAGAGCCCCCTTATGTAGATAGGCCTCCCCAGGGAGAGCTCCTGGGGCGTGAATGGGGAGTCGGAGCCGTTGAACACCAGAAGAACGTTCTCACCCAGCTTGGTGACGTCATCCGAAAGGGGGTCTATGAGATCCTGCGCATGCTCCTTGTCTACTAGGAGCACCTGAAAGCCCCTGTAGACCTCTGCCACATCACTCAGCTCAGGAAGAACTACAAGGCCCTTGCCGGACTTGAGTAGAAGCCTGTAGGCCTCTGCTATGCCAGATTGGGCGGCCGCGCCGTAAACCTTCGTAGTTACCAGCACGTCCATACCTAGGCTAAGCACGACCTTAGCCATATCAACCAGCTTCTGAACGCTGGAAGTGTTATGTAAAACGGGCACGACCCTCAAGTCCCATCCCCGCTAGAGCTGGTAGCTCAGGTCCCCGGGTATCCTTGGCGCGAAGCCTGCTATCTCCTTCACAGGCTCTTCCAGACCCCTAACAAGCTCCTCTATGGGGTCCGCCGCCTGAAGTGGATCGTTCGCGCTTACGGAGACCTGCCTCCTGCTGCCCCCCTCATATATGGAGGCAGTCAGGGCGCCCTTCTCAAGCTCCTTCCTGCCTATGTAAAGTATGACCGCCGGCTTGGCCCCTGACTCAATGAGTCTCACGTCACCCGAGAGCGAGGTCCTCGTGGTCTCCACGTAGCCTGACCTGAACCCCTTTGCTATCAGCGAGCGGTGGAGTGAGGATGCAAAGTCGATGACCTTCTGATCAAAATTGTCGCCAGCCTTTATCGCAACTACGGCGAACTGTAAGGGGGCCAGCACGAATGGAAGCCTGCCCTTGTAGTTCTCCAGGTAAGCGCCCAGGAACCTCTCTATGGACCCTATCAGCGCGCGGTGTATTATGTAGACGTCCTCGCTGCCGTGGAGCTCCTTGACGGCCTCATAAATCTTGAACCTCCTTGGAAGGTTAAAGTCAAACTGTATTGTGCCAAGCTGCCACTCCTTGCTCTCCTGCCCTGAGCCAAGCCTTACCAGGACGTCTATCTTGGGTCCATAGAAGGCTGCCTCACCCTCGGCGGCGACGTACTTAAGCCCGTACTTCTTAGCTATATTGTCCAGGGCACCCCTTAGGAACTCCTCAGCGTTCTCCCACTCCTCCCTGGTACCCATGAACTCCGTGCCTATCTTGCTCTTATCTGAGAGGCTCAGCCTTAGGGTCACGGTGTTGGGGTTCATATCTATGTTGAAGAGCTTAGAGTATATTGTGACCATCTCCTCGAACACGGAGGTCACGACGTTGACTGCGTCCTTGCCAAAGGTTATTATGTGCGCGTCGTCCTGCGTGAAGCTCCTTGACCTCAGCAGCCCGTAGACGCTGCCGCTGGGCTCGAGTCTGTGAACTCTGCCCACCTCGAACACTTTGAAGGGCAGGGACACCTTGTTGCGGCGCCTGGTCAGCTCGCTTAGAAATATCAGTATGTGGAAGGGACAGTTCATCGGCTTCACAGCGTAGTCTCTGTCCTCAAGCCTGAACACAAACATGTTCTGTCTGTAATAGCCCATGTGTCCAGAGAGCTCGAAAAGGGCACCGCTGCTCACTATAGGGGTCTCAGCTATAAAGTACCCTCGTCTTGCGTGAAAGTTTATAAGTACCTGGGAGAGCGCGGCCCTCAGGTAGCCCCCGCCTATGGTGAAGAGCGGTATGCCATGACCGAGCAGCGAGCCCACGTCAGTCCCAAGCACCGGTATTGCAAGGTCAGGCCTAACGGCCACGTCTAGTTCCTGCGCGTAGTCCATGTGGTCCTTCTCTTGGCTCAAGCCGCGTCATCACCCTAGCCCTAGGAACATTGAAGCTTTAAAAGTTCCTCTGAACCATGGGCTTGCCCACCTCCTTGACGTTCAAGGTTTCCTTCTCCATGGCTACCGTTACTGCTATCGCCAGACCCAGCGGGCCCAGAGAGGAGACGAGGCCGTAAAGTAGACCTGTCAGTGGTCTCCTAAAAACTAGAGAAACTAGGACTGCAGCTGCTATAGAGGCGCCTGTATAGATGACTTCACTGATGAATAGCTCGCCTACCAGCGCGTTTAATGGCACTATGGACTGAAGGGCCAGCCCTACGGACGCCGAAGCCAGGGGTATTGGGTAGGGGGCACCAGCGCCTACGCTAAGGTGGTGCGCCCCTCTTTGTCCCCTAAGAGTGATAATTACATATATCATGATGGCTGTCAGGGAACCTGCCACAAAAGAGGCGAGGCCCACTAACAGGTAGCTTAAGGAGGAGGACGCAGAGAGCGGCACAAGTGATATTATGAGACCTGCGTACGGCGTCCCCGTAACGACGGTCGTAACGGAGACGCTAACCACTATTAAAACTATTTCGGCTATAAATGTAGCTACAAGATAGACAAAGCCCCCAAGCGTTGTTGGCGGCTTCCCAAAAGGCTTAGCAATCAGGAGCGTAAGGGCCTCGACCAGGGCCGCAGCCACTGCCACTGAGGTTGCCTTGACCTCGCTCATAGCAAATCTTCTCAGCCTACCACAGCTCCTATGTTGCGGTATAAGCGATTAAAACCTATCAGGCGTTGGAGATAAAGGTGCGTCGCTTGAAGCTACAGCCAAAGATAAGTGAGACCAGGTGGGACGTCAACAAGGAGCTGGAGCTCCTTGACATATGGCGAAAGGAGGCCCTGTCGTCGTCCGGTTCAGCGGAGTGGCGCGACAAGGAGGTGCTAGTGATAGACACGCCGCCGCCCTACGCCAGCGGCAAGTGGCACGTGGGGGGAGCAGCCCACTACGCGCAGATAGACATGATCGCCAGGTACTTTAGGTTAAAGGGTTACTACGTGCTGGTCCCCTTCTACGCCGACAGAAACGGCCTCCCAGTGGAGGTTCAGGTGGAGAAGTCCTACGGTATAAACGCTAAGGACATGGCATCAACTCCTGGGGGCAGGAGGAAGTTCCTTGAACTCTGCAGGGAGTACCTTGACAGGGCCGAGGGGGACCTGGTCGGCGTGTGGACTAGGCTAGGCTGCTCCTTTGAGTACTGGCGTGAGGGGACTGACAGCCCTAAGTACAGGACCCTGACGCAGAGGACCTTCATAGAGCTGTTCAGGAGGGGCCTTATCTACGAGGCTGAGAGGCCCGTAAGGTGGTGCCCGCGCTGCGGCACAACGCTGGCTGAGGCTGAAATAGAGTACGAGGAGAGGGATGACTTCTTGTACTATATAAAGTACAGGCTCGCCGACGCTGGGGAGGAGCTGGTCGTTGCCACCTCTAGGCCTGAGCTCCTGCCCGCCTGCGCTGCACTAGCATATAACCCGCAGGACAGCAGGTACAGGGGCCTGGCGGGCAGGAAGGCCATAGCACCCCTCTTCGGCAACGAGGTTATCATTGTTGAACATCCGGGCGTCGACATGAACTTCGGCACCGGGCTTGAGATGATCTGCAGCTACGGCGATGAGGACGACGTGAGGCTATTCAGGGAGCTTAACTTGAAGCCGAAGGTTATAATTAATGAGAAGGGGGTCATGACTCAGGACGCGGGCTTCCTCGCAGGCCTGAGCGTAGAGGAGGCCCGCAGGAAGGTCGCAGAGGAGTTGGAGAAGCAGGGCCTATTAGTGAAGAAAGAGAGGATCAGGCATAGCGTGCCGATATGCTGGAGGTGCAAGACGCCGCTTCAGATAATAAACAGATCGGAGATCTTCCTCAGGCAACTTGACCTGAGGGAGCAGTTGAGGGAGCTTATAAATAAGCTTGACATGAGGCCCGAGTTCCACAAGAAGAAGCTCTTGCAGTGGCTTGACGCAATAGCGATGGACTGGCCCATATCAAGGGACCGCTACTACGGCACCGAGATACCCCTGTGGCGCTGCACCAAGTGCGGCTCGCTCCTGGTGCCAGAGCCTGGAAGGTACTATAGGCCATGGGAGGAGCAGCCGCCCTGGGACAGGTGTCCCGTCTGCGGCGCCCCCAAGGAGTACCTTAAGGGTGAGACCCGCGTCTTCGACACGTGGTTCGACTCCAGCATATCCATGCTCTACGCGACCAAGTGGATGGAGGACCCTGAGTTCTTCAGGAAGGCGTCCTCTAGCGTCCTGAGGCCGCAGGGCGAAGACATAATAAGGACGTGGCTTTACTACTCACTCCTAAGGGTCTACCAGCTCACGGGGAAGTCAGCTTTCAGATGGGTAAGGATAACCGGCATGGGGCTCGACCCTAAGGGCAGACCCATGCACAAGAGCCTTGGCAACGTTATAGACCCAGACCCCATAATAGCTAAGTACGGCGCTGACGCCTTCCGCTTCTGGGCAGCCTCGTCAGCGAGGCTGGGCTACGACTACAGGTATGACGAAAAGAAGGTCGTAACCGGCAGGAACTTTGCAACTAAGCTGTGGAACCTTGCTAGGTTCATATCATCCTTCCCGGAGCCGCAGGAGGCCAAGCTGAGGCGCATAGACAGCGCCTTCCTGGCCCTCGCGCAGAAGTACATAGATGCGGCCATCAGCGGATATGAGAACCTAGACGTGTACGAGCCTGCTGTGCAGCTCTACGAGCTGGCCTGGAATGTCTTCGCGTCACACTATGTCGAGCTAGTCAAGGACAGGGCCTACTCTGAGAGCTACCCTGAGGAGGAGAGGGCGTCGGCCTGGTACACGCTGCACAGGATTTACAGGTCCATCATAGTCCTCCTCTCGCCGATAATGCCCTTCGTCACGGACTTCATATATAGACAGCTCTACGACAGAAGCGTGCACTCAGAGAGGCTGCCGGGCAAGCTCTTAGAGGGACCTGACGTGGACCAGCTGGCGGAGGACGCAAGGCTAATAATGAGCGTCAACAATGCCGTGTGGGCCTACAAAAAGTCCAAGGGGCTTAAGCTCAGCGAGCCCCTGGAGGGCTCGACAGTAATGATACCTGCGAGGCTGGCCTCCTACATTGAGGACCTGCGGTCATTCCACAAGGTCAACTTTAATACCTACGTCGATGAGAGACCGACAGGAACGGAGATAGGGCCCGGCATTTATATAACCTCTGCCCAATAAGGCCCTTAAGTCCTCAGGGCTTTAGTCTAACTTTGACAGGTCGCCGATGGGCGTTTCTTTTGACACCCTGGACTTCGTTCTCTGACGTAAGCCTGTTGTAATGGGCTGTTATGAACAACCTGCGTGCAGAGCTTTAGTTCCGATACGTGCATAACTGAGTGGGACCCATTCATGATAACCGTAGTGGGAGGCGCCGGAAGGGTAGGAGTCACAACAGGCGCCATGATACTTCTTAGGGACCTGGACGATGTGATGCTTATAGACATAAAGCCCAATGCGCCTCAGGGTGAGGCGCTGGACCTGAATCACATGACCGCGGTCCTAGGCATCTCAAGGAGGGCCTACGGCTCCAACGACTACAAGGACATGGCGGGATCTGACGTAGTTATAGTTACGGCTGGCTTCCCAAGGAAGGCTGGTCAGACCAGGGAGGAACTGCTCAAGGTAAACGCTGACGTCATGAAGCAGGTAGCCGACAACATAAAGGAGTACGCGCCTAACTCGAAGGTCCTGGTCCTCACGAATCCCTCGGACGCCATGACCTATGTCATGTATAAGAAGTTGGGCTTCCCGAGGGAGAGGGTGATAGGCTTCAGCGGCATCCTAGACTCGCCAAGGCTGGCCTACTACGCCTCCGTCAAGCTTAACATATCGGCTGCCTCAATACAGCCTATAGTCCTCGGTATGCATGGCGAGAATATGTTCCCAGCGCCTAGGCTCTCCACTGTTGGCGGCGTTCCTCTGACCTCGCTCATGAGCCAGAAGGACATAGACGAGATAGTGAAGCAGACCATAAACGCGGGCGCCGATATAATAAAGCTGAGGGGCTACAGCAGCAACTGGGCCCCTGCGGCCGGCCTGGCCCTGATGGCTGAGGCCATAAAGAAGGACCAGCGCAAGGTCTACATAGTTAGCGCCTACCTCAATGGCGAGTACGGCTATCGCGATGTAATAGCTGAGGTGCCAGCCGTCCTCGGGCGCAACGGGATCGAGAAGATACTTGAGCTCCCGCTCAACGAGGAGGAGAAGAAAGGTCTCGACAAGAGCATCAGCGCGGTCAGGGACCTGATTAACGCCCTTCCGCCAGAGTACAAGTGAAGGTCCTATTTTAACAGCCCTTTATTTATCGCCTAATATCGTTTTTAAGGCCTCTCCGCGAGGCGTAATCTAGGTAAGGCGAGCCGAGTTGGCCTCCAGCGCTCAGCTTCCTAAGAAGGTGTTCTACGTTAACATATTTCAGCTGAACTACAGGCCCTCGTCCCAATGCGAGTTCTTCGAATCCTACGACATCGGAGGGTCCTACATTGCCTACTGTAAGGTCCTCGAGAGCTACATAGCGAGATCAAAGGTGCGCAAGTGCGAGATATCATACCAGGACTGTCCATACAGGAGGGTTGGACTCAAGGCCCTCACTCCCGGCTGAGGCCCTACTGCTCGCAACTCGCATTTTTAAGATCTCCCAGCACGCACTAACCTGTTGAGCCGGCTGGGGGTTAAGCTTGCCCGAACTTTACTGCGAGGTGTGCGGCAAGCCGATCGTCGGGAGCGGGCACAGAGTTATCATGGATGGCGCAGAGCTCCTCGTATGCGATGACTGCTTTATGAAGCTCACCAGGAGCGGCCGCGCTGTGCCCGTCACCGCGAAACCAAGGGAGGTTAAACTAAAGCCGAGGAGGCAGGCCAAGGAGGAGGTCCTTGAGGTTGTCGATAACTACCCTGACATAATAAGGGGCGCCAGGGAGTCGAAGGGGTGGACCCAGGCAGCCCTGGCCCAGAGGCTTAAGGTCAGTGAGGCGCTCATCAAGAAGATAGAGAGCGGCAAGTACAAGCCTACCGTGGAGCTGGCGAGGAAGATAGAGGCCCTCCTAAATGTTAAGCTGCTCCAGCCCATTGAGAGCGAGGGTGAAGGCGAGGAGCCTCCTGAGGACGCCCTGACCTTTGGCGATGTGGCTGTGGTTAGGAGGGACAGAAGTTCTTGAGCTTAGCTAAGGGGGCTGGGGCCAGGAGGGCTCTCCTAGTCATCTCGCGCGACCACATAAGCCACCTGGAGGAGGCCTTAGCTATAGCGGAGAGCGCTAGCTATGAGGTCGTTGACATAATAAGGAGGCCCAAGCCTGGCAGGAGGCTCAGCGACGAGGCCGTGAAAAACATCAGTGCGAGGGCTCAGGAGCTCGGCGTCGATGCCATCATATACTACGGCAACCTGGAGCCCTCCTCCATGTATAAGCTTGAGAGGGCCTCAAAGGTCAAGGTGCTTGACAGAGTCCTTATCATACTTGAGATATTCGCGCTTCACGCAGGGTCCAAGGAGGCTAAGCTTCAGATCGAGATGGCCAGGCTGAAGCACGAGCTCCCCCTGGTAAGGGAGTACATAAGGAGGGCTAAGCTCGGGGAACAGGTGGACTTCCTGGGCCCTGGCAGGTACGCCTTCGAGTCCTATGAGAAGTACATGATAAGCAGGATAGCCAGGATACGCAGGGAGCTCGACGAGCTCAGGCGAAGGGTGAGGACTCAGGAGCTGGCCAGGAGGGACAGCGGCTTCATACTGGCCTCGATAGTGGGCTACGCGTCCGCTGGGAAGACCTCCATATTCAATGCCATAACCGGTGAGAGGCAGCCCACAGGGCCCGAGTACTTCACGACCCTCTTCGCCAAGCATAAGCTTGTGGATTACAGGGGGGCTAAGATAATGCTGATAGACACCGTTGGCTTTGTGAGGGATGTGCCGGCGGAGATCATAGAGTCCTTCTACTCCACGCTTCAGGAGGCGGCCCTCGCCGACGTCCTGATATTTGTGATAGACTCCTCTGAGGATAGCGACACAATTAAGGAGAAGCTGCAGGCCGGCATCTCTGTTCTGAGCAAGCTAAATGCAATCAACAAGCCCATAATATTGGCGCTTAACAAGGTGGACCTCGTGCCTGAGGTGGAGCTGGGCGCCAAGGAGTCCACGGTGAGCAAGCTGGCGGCCCTGGCGGGCCTCAGGGCCCAAGTTGTTAGGGTCTCAGCGCTTAAGGGCCTCAACCTTGACCTACTGCTTGAGAAGGTGGCCAGCAGTGTCGGAAGGCCTGGAGAGCCTACCGAGGCAGTACGGCAGGGTGTACGTGCTAAGGCTGGGACACAGGCCGGCGCGTGACAAGCGCGTCACGACTCACGTGGCCTTAGTGGCTAGGGCCTTTGGAGCTAACGGCTTCGTCCTAGAGGGCGTGTGCGACGACTCCGTCTACAGCTCGTTGGCTAAGGCCTCTAAGACCTGGGGCGGCATGATAAGTTACGAGTGCGGCGTTGATGGCCATGAATACGTAAAGGTGTGGAAGGCCTCAGGTGGCGAGATCATACACCTGACTATGTATGGCCTTCCACTTGATGACGTTATAGGCAAAGTCTCCTCCTCGCCCAAGCCTAAGCTGGTAGTCGTTGGCTCGCAGAAGGTCGAGTCGTTCTACTACATGAACTCTGACTACAACGTGGCGGTGGGGTGGCAGCCCCACAGCGAGGTGGCGGCCCTTGCACTGTTCTTGGATAGATTATTTAAAGGTCGGGAGCTCTATTACTACTATTCGGACGCCACAGCTATCATAATGCCGAGCGAGAGAGGGAAGAGGGTTGAGCGGAGAGAACGGAAATGAAGAGGAGAGCAGGGGCCTTAAGAGCCTCAGGCAGCTCATAAGGATACTGTCAGTGAAGTCTGGCATTGATGAGGCTATGGCTGACGATCTCTTCGACTTCCTGCTCACAGTTGACCCTGAGAAGGGGATAAGCGACGAGGAGGTCGAGCAGATAAAGGGGTACAAACAGGCAGACGTAAGGAAGGTGTTCAGGATATTTTATGATTTAAGGATAGCTTCGTACCGCCGTGGGAAGCACCCTGACACAGGGGCCACGAGGTACTACTGGTACCTCGACTCAAGGGACGCGGACCTGGCGCTCCTCAGGCGTAAGCTACAGGTGCTTGAGAAGCTCAAGATGAGACTAAAGTATGAGAAGGAGAACGAGTTCTACGTCTGCCCAAAGGACGGGGCCAGGTACACCTTTGACTACGCCTACGAGTACCAGTTCACCTGCCCCAAGTGCGGCACTATGCTTGTACCTGACGACAACAGCAAATATGTAAAGGTGCTGGAGGACCGCATATCAAGGCTTGAGGAGGAGATCAAGAAGGATGAGAGGCGGGTTTTTGGCCGTTGACCTCTTCTCGGGGGCCGGAGGCTTCTCAAGGGGCTTTGAGCTGGCAGGCTTTAACGTTGCTGTCGCTGTTGAGAATGACCCGCCCGTCGCCAAGACATATAAGGCGAACTTCCCTCACACCTACCTCATAGCTGACGACGTTAAGGATGTGAGCGAGGTCACGATTAAGGACGTGAGCGGCCTGGGAAGGGGCGACTTTGACGTTGTTATAGCGAGCCCCCCCTGTGAGCCCTTCACACCAACCAACAGAAAGAGGATGCAGGACCCCACCGACAGGATACTAACTGACCCCATCGGCCAGCTCTACCTTCACGCCATAAGGCTGATAGGCGAGCTGAAGCCCAAGTACTTCGTCATAGAGAACGTGAGCGGCGTCGCGGAGGGCCCCATAAAGAAGGTCATTGAGGGCGAGCTGAGGCGCAACGGCTACGAGAGCATATACTTTAATATAGTGCACTCCGAGAAGCACGGCGCCCCCAACGAGAGGGTCAGGGCCTTCGTGTCTAACGTGGAGCTGAGGCTCAAGCGGTCAGCGCCCGTCACTGTTGAGGAGGCCCTAAGGGGTCTCCCTGAGCCGGGGAGCCCCTGGCCTCCTAACCATGACTATCCTCAGCCGCTCAGCAGGAGGCTCGAGAGGAAGGTGAGCAGGGTAGCGTGGGGTAGGGCGATGATAACCTTCGAGGGCGCCGACTCCAGGAGGTTCCGTAACTTCATAAGACTCAACCCCAACAGGCCGGCCCCCACGGTTATGGGATCCTCCAGGTTCATACACCCATACGAGGATAGGCTGCTCACAGTGAGGGAACAGGCCAGGCTCATGGGCTTCCCAGACTACCACGTGTTCCTGGGCGGCAGGGACTCACAGTACAACATGGTAGGCGAGGCTGTCCCCGTGCCGCTCGCCAGGAACATAGCGGATTACCTTATGGGGCTCCTCAAAGAAGGTGATTAGATGTGAGTTCCGAATATCTGCTTCCTCTTCTCCATCCTGTTGCGGACCTTCTCAACAGACTTTAACAGGTGCTCCTGTGAGACGTAGTTCTTCCCGTCCCTAATTGCAAAGAACCCGGCCTCTGTGACGACCGCCTTAAGCTCAGCGCCTGAGAAGCCCTCCGTTATGGCGGCTACCTCCTCGAGGTCCACGTCCTTCAACTTCATGCTCCTCGTGTGTATCTTTAATATCTCAAGCCTCCCCTTCTTGTCAGGCAGGGGTATCTCTATCAGCCTGTCAAACCTGCCGGGCCTCAGGAGCGCTGGGTCTAGGAGGTCTATCCTATTTGTGGCCGCCACAACCTTGACGCCCTCCAGCGGGTCGAAGCCGTCCATCTCGGCCAACAGCTGCAACATAGTTCTCTGGACCTCCCTGTCCCCGCTGGTGCCCAGGTCTACTCTCCTAGAGCCTATGGCATCTATCTCATCAATGAATATTATCGAAGGTTTCTTCTCCTTAGCCAGCCTGAAGACCTCCCTAACTATCCTGGCCCCCTCACCTATGAACTTGTTGACGAACTGGCTGGCGACCACCCTTATGAAAGTGGCCTTTGCCTCCCCGGCCAGTGCCCTAGCCAGCAGCGTCTTGCCGGTGCCAGGCGGACCGTAGAGGAGCACGCCCTTAGGCGGCTCAACGCCTATCTCATTAAAGAGCTCAGGCTTTATGAGGGGCAGACCCACGACCTCGTAGATCTCCCTTATCTGGCTCTCAAGCCCTCCCACGTCATTGAAGCTCGCTGAGGGCTTCTCCTCTACCTCCATGGCCTCCACGAGCGGGTCGTGAATAGAGGGTAGCACTTCAACGATTGTTGAGCCCTTGTTGTTGAGTGCCACGGAGGCGCCCGGCCTCAGCTTGCCCGCGTCAACGTTCGAGGCCACCTTAACCACCAGGTTGGGCCCCGTCGAGCTCTTAACCACGGCCCTCCCATCCGAGAGCACCTCCAGTACCATGGCCTCTATGTAAGGCGGCTCCAGGAGCTTGTTAAGCTCCTGTTTATAGAACTCCAGGTCCTTCTCCAGGTTCATGTTTAGCTGGGTCAGGTACCTGACCTTCTCCCTGAGCAACGCCAGCTCGTCCTCATCTGGCTTGTCCTTAGCGCTCCTGCCTGACTCGCTTATGGACAACTACGCTACCCCGTTCCCCATTATCTTAGCCTATGCGTTTTTAAGGAGCTTAGCCTAGTCCTCTGTCCGGCCTCCTCGCAGCCGCTGCCAGGCGTCTTCACTCCACATAGTTCTCGTTTATATTAAATTTCACACATAGGCTACAGGTCCTCGGCCGTCGCCCTTACTCCTCGCTGCGGGGAGCAGCCCATTCATGGATCCCAGGGAATCGAGTATGTACTTGCGCGGGGACGCCTACACATCTGGCGCGCCACTACGGCCTCCCTATATGCGCTCTCAAAACTTAAGCTTAATCAATTTTAAACTTTACCGCCTGAAGGGCAGCTTGTCCCCTTTGTTAACTCCCCGGTTAACTAGAGCCCTAGCTACTACTACGAGACAAGGGGCGCTGCTACAAGAGGGCGGGGGCCCCTAGGTGGTGTAATACTACTACCTTTATACAAACGGTATTATCAAGAGAGCTAGCGCGCTGGGCGCTAGGGTCGGCTGACCCGTCAATAATAGCGAGTCAGTATAGTAGAAGCTAATGCTGGCACTGCCTGAAGAGCTCCTTTACTGACTTTGAAAATCCAACCCTTATTCCAAGCCTTGGGTCTGTGTAGATGTAGACTATACCCTTGCTCTGGAGGTCCCTCACCCTCCTGAGCAGCCACTCATAGTCAGCCTTGAGCCTCTCCGCAAGCTGATCGACGTACATATAGGTGACGCCGTACTTGGAGTAGTGGCTCAGGAGCTCCATAACAACCTCGCTCTCCTCGTCGGTCACCTTGTCCTTGAGGAGCTGCAGGACGCAGGCGGCATTAGAGACTCTTCCCTCTTGTTGTTTCTTGTCCGATTTATTAGTTAGGTTTGCAATGAATGACTGAACGTCGCTGCCCTCGCTCTCCTCGGCACGAGCCCTCTTGTTGTTTCTTGTCTGACTGGCAGAGCTCATCAGCCTCTGGGCTAAGGCCATGAACTCATTGAACCTCTCGTCTCGCTGGGCCTCAGCCACCTGCCTGGCATAGTCCTCCCCTTTGGGCGTTAGGTACCACATGCCGAGGTCGTAGTCCACATAGCCCCTCGACTTCCAGTACGAGAGGTAGCTGGAGACGTACTTGGGCTCCTTACTTAGGACCTCCGCTATCTCAGCGGCCTTCATAGGCCTGGCGAGGAGGAGCACCAGTATGGCGTCAACGAGCTTGCTCCTGGGTCCTCCCTTCTCCTTCAGCGACTCCAGCGGCTGCAGCTCATCAGTGCTCTTCCTCATGGCTCCCCAGGCTCTGAGTTACACTATGAGAAGTTTCCTTCGGGAGAGCTAAGTAATACTAGCCTCTCCCAGCGCCCTGAGTCATCACCAAAGGCATGCAGCTGGCCCGCGACGCTCTGTAAACTGGGGGGTTTACAAAGGCTTGACCTAGAGGCGGGCTCCGTTTAAGACGTTTAAGCGCCAAGGCCGCAGGCTCTCGCTATAATATCAACGACGGCGTTAACCAGCGCCGGACCGCACGCGGAGGGCACGACTATCACTGTTCCCTTCCCTGCGCCGCTGACCCCTGTTGACGTCACCGCCCTACCTATGGCCTCCTCAAGCTGGGCTGGGAGCCCAGGGAAGCCGAGCTTCGGAGGGTCCAGGTAGCCGACAACTACCAGCCTACAGCCCTCTGCAACCACGTAGTCCCTTATCTCGTAGACCTGCGTGAGGTCCCTTGGAGGCTCAAGGCTCAAGGTTATAAACAGGCAGCTCCTCAGGTCGCCCAGCTCGGTCACCGAGCACTCCCTTGGACTTATGAGGCTCTCCAGGGCAGACAGAAGCCTCAGGCCTCTGTCGGTTGTCCTGCTCCCGAAGTCGCCCTTTGTTATGAGGCTCTCCCCAAGGAGTCTCCTGATGAGGGTCTTGGTGGAGGCCTCGGTCAGACCGAGCTCCCTGCTCAGGGCTATCCTGCCGAGCTCGTACCTTGACAGCCTCCTCAGGGCCTCAACGACGTGCCACGATGTGAAGCCAGGCCTTCCGCCCCTCTCAGCGGCTGTCACCCTCTTCAGGACCGCTACTGCCTCGCAGCCTCCTTGGAGCTGGTAGGACGTCCCAGGCTCCCTCATCAGGAGTTACACCCTCGTCTATCATGAATGTAGCTACGTCCTGGGGTAGTATCTCGTCGCTGGAGATTATAACCCTTTTAACGTCATCCCAGCTCCTCTTAGCCCTCAGGCCAAAATCGTCCCAAAGCCACTCAATGATATCATCGAGGGACACCTTGCCCTTCAGCTGGCTCAGCAGGGCCTCCTTAATTGCCTTGTTCCTTAAGTTGTCGTGCACCCAGGGCCCCCAGCAGCCTTCGACCTAGTGACTTAATTAGCACATTGTCTCCAACCCTGACTAAATCGGTCCTACGAGGAGAAGTGAGCCAGCTAACCTAGACCTTGCTACCATGGGACAAGTGATAAGAGCCTCGGACTATTCACTAAGGTAAGGTGGCGACGGCCTGCTAATGCCCGAGAGGCCCCAGGCCAACGTTAAGCTGCTGGAGAGCTACCCAGTAATGGGTATGCCGAAGGTAGAGGTTGACATCTATGAGGACAGTGAGGGCAGGCGCTACTACGAGGCCGTGGAGCCTCCTCTTAGCACTGACGTGAGGCGCGCGGCCTACAGGGAGCTCCTGGACCTCACATCAAAGGACGTGGGCCTCCTGGACTCCCTAACAAGGGTTGACAGCGTTGAGAAGGCGTTTGGAATCCTCAGGCCTTACGCGGAGCAGATAGTCATGAGGTTAGTTAAAGGGAGGAGAGTTAAGGTTGATGACGCTGTCACAGCCGTGGCCTACCACGCAGCCAGGGACCTGGTGGGATACGGCCCCATAGAGCCCCTCATGAGGGACCCCTACATAGAGGACATATCATGTAATGGCGTCGGTATACCGATATTTGTATACCACACCAGGTACGAGTGGCTCACCACGAACGTGGTTCTTCAGACCCACGACGAGCTCAACTCGCTGGTCGCAAAGCTTGGCGTCAGGAGCGGCAAGGAGCCGTCGGTGGCAACACCAATAGTGGAGGGGGTCCTTAAGCGCGAGGGCTACAGGGTTAACATAGTGCTTGACGTCGTGTCGCGCCACGGCTCACAGTTCACCATAAGGAAGTTCAGGGCAGAGCCCTTCACTATAGTGGAGCTGCTGAGGTCAAGGACTCTGGACCCGCTTGTGGCGGCCATTCTTTGGATAGCTGTCTCCAACAAGCAGGGGGTGGTCTTCTACGGGCCCACGGGCAGCGGCAAAACAACGCTCCTCAACGCTGTCACCATGCTCGTGCCAACCGAGTACAAGATAGTTACCGTTGAGGACACGCCGGAGGTCTTCCTGCCGTTCCATGAGAACTGGGGAGGCATGACATCAAGGCCCTCCACGGACCCAAGGGTTGAGAACGTGACACTGCAGAGCCAGGTCGAGGCGGCGCTGAGGCAGAGGCCTGACGTCATAATAGTAGGCGAGATAAGGTCGAGGGAGGCCTTCGCGTTCTTCCAGGCCCTGGCGACAGGGCATGGGGGGCTCACAACGGTCCACGCCGAGTCAGCCGACGTGCTTGTGAAGAGGCTGACATCACCCCCAATGAACGTGCCTGCAAGCCTCGTCTCAACGGCTAAGCTCTTCGTTAATATACTTCGCGTTGAGAGAGGGGGCCGCGTTTCAAGGAGAGTGACGAGGGTGCACGAGTCGAGGGGGTACGAGCCCTCGACGGATACCATAAACCTAGCTGAGATAGTCGTGTGGGACCCCGATAGGGACATCTGGAGGCTAACTAGCGATAAGATAGAGCTACTTAAGATCGTTGCCGACCTTAGGCTGACGACCTACGAGAAGGCCTACGAGGACGTGCTGCGCAGGGCCACAGTCCTTGATTGGCTCGCCAAGAAGAACGCTGACGTAACGGTGCTTCACACCGTGACCAGGCTCTACGAGCGCGACCCGGACGCGATCTATAACGAGGCCCTTAAGGAGGTGAAGCGCTTTGAGCCGCCGTAGGCCAGATGGGCTCCACCTTGAGCCCCTCTGTGGCCTTCTTAGGAGGCTCAGCCCTAACATAGATTACCTTGTCATAGGCTCCGGCATGGCAAGGGGCCTCAGGGAGTACTGCGCCAGGAGGGTCACATTGATTTTGGTGTCCATGACGCTGCTGCCGCCGCTCCTCGCGGCCCCTGTAGCAGTCAAGCTCAGGCTGGGGGCGGCCCTTGAGGCGCTCCTCATAGCCTCAGCTGCAGCCACGGGCTTCATGGCGTCGCTGGGGCTGGCGGTAGGGCTGCCAGCCTTCAGCTACACATCAAGGGCTGACTACCTGGAGGCGAAGTTCCACGTCTTTGCGTCAACCCTGGCCTCCCTCCTGGCGGGTGGCCAGAACCTCTCGGAGGCTCTAGAGGGCCTGGCGAGGTACGCCGACGATCTAAAGGAGTTTAAGGTTGAGATAAACTACATAACGTTGATGACATCCCTCTCGCAGGACCCGACGTTTATCCTGAGCGAGCTGGCTAAGATAACGCCCTCGAGCAGCCTCAAGACGCTGGCAGACTCCTTAGCTAAGGGCGTGGCTACGGGCTCGGACCTGCTCTCTATAGTAAGGTATCAGCTTGAGACCTACACCAGCTACTACTACAGCCTGGTGGATAAGGTCACGGCCTCCGTTGGCTCCCTCCTCGAGATGTTCCTCTCCATAGGCATGATAATGCCCATCATGGTAACTATAATGGGGATACTGTTCTCTGTCTACCCTATACATGGCATCTCGTTTGTTTCCCTGGTAGTGCTGGCGATATTCATACTCATGCCGATACTATCGTTTATGACAGTGGTCCTCATAGATAACCAGGTGTCTAAGGTAAAGCTCTAGGTGACAGCCATGGCCACAAGGAGGGCTAAGCTCTTCTATGCTGCTCTTGCCGCTGCGATAGCGCTTGACGAGTACGTCGTGGTGTTCATGATAATTAAGCACGTAGCTTTCAGGGCATTCGACGGTATACCCGTCCCAATGGGGATACCATCAATAATAGCCTCAGACGTCATAATATTTGGCCCCCTGCTCCCGGCCGCCTTTGTGCTCAGTAGGAGGCAGAGCATTAACAAGAGGCTGAAGGCGCAGAGCAGGGTCTTCCTTCAGGTGTTCCCTAGCATAGCGGCATCGAGCGAGTCCATGGCCGACGCGCTCAGCGCTGCTGCAGCCCTGAGCGACAGGCCCCTCAGGGACTACATAAAGGCCTTCAGTGAGCTCTACAGGGTCACGGGGGACGCCGAGGGCTCCTTCAGGAGGATCTTCTCAAGGGTTCCAAGGGAGGTGAGGCTCCTGCTCTCATCCATAGTTGTCGCCGAGAGGAGCGGGGGCAGGGCGAGGGACGTCCTGGAGATAGTTAGCAGGTACGCAGCCGAGCTTGACAGGATGGAGTTCTCGCTCTACAACAGGCTGAGGTCGTACACGATGATAATATACTTGGGAGTCGCCGTCTATGGGACTGCGAGCGGCATAGGGCTATCCATAGCCAGGTCCCTCTCGGCGACCCCGGTGACACTAGGAGCGTCCCAGCTGTCGGAGGCGACGCTCCTGGCCATCATTGGCTTCCTCTACTACGCGCTCATAGTGCTCTCCCTCGCCTCGGCCTACGTCATGGCTAAGGCCATAGATGACTACCCGCCCAAGACGGTGGTCAACTTCCTCGTGCTCCTGGCCATAGGGTCAGCCACGTTAATCGTATCACTGATCCTAATGCACGGGCCGGGGTATAACAGTTCGATTAATAAGAAAGAAAAGGAAAATAAAAACGCTGAACGGATAGCACAGATAGCGGGTGCGAGGTGCGCAGGGGCATCAGTGACATAGCGGCCGAGCTAACGCTTATACTTGTGGTGCTCGCTGTGGGAGGAGCCTTCCTCAGCTATTACTACGCCGCGCTCTCGCGCTACGAGACGGCGCTGGGGAACGGCTATGAGTACCTGCAGTACATAGTTCCCGTGTCGGCCTGGTCAAGCGGAGGTCGCGTCTACGCGACCTTCGCGGTGGGCCCCTACGGGGCCAGGCTCGTTAGCGTGCTCGTGAACTCGAGCGTTACAAGCTGCAACGTCACAGTCAACGGCGCGGCTTACAGGCTGCCAGCTGACCTGCCCGCTAACGCCATCGGCTACGTTTCCTGCAGCTGGAGCGGCCCTGGGGTGGTGACCCTGGCGACAACGTCCGGGGAGGTGAGCGTCTACGCGGGGCCGTAGGTCTCAGGCCGCAATAGTCGGGGGCCTAATAATAGCGCTGGCCGTGCTGGCCTCCATAGCGGCGCTGATCTACGTCATGGATCAGTACAGGCTGAGGGCTCAGTACGCCGCAGAGAGGGAGCAGGATCTGCAGATGGCGCAGGAGCTGCAGCAGACGACGAGCGCCTACCTAGTCTACTTCAACGGGACCTACATAGAGGTCAGGCTTCAGTCCCAGTTCCCCTACTCGTACGAGGTCGTGGGGCTCTCGATAAGGTTAGCCAACGGCTCCCCCCTCGTAGTGACAGGCTCAGGGCCCAGCGCGAACGTCACGGTGGTGGGGCCCTACGGCATAATATACGGCCTCCCGGCCTCGGCTGGGCCGGCGCAGCAACTCATGGTAATAGTCAAGCTTACTCAGGGCCTAGTGGTCAGCCAGGCTAACATGGCCGTGATCCTTAGGAGTGGTGACGCCGTGACCGCGGTGCCCGTGACCGTCTACTTGCCGCCTGGCACTTCCAGGGGCGTGAGCGTCAACGTCAACAACGAGACCTCCGTTATGGAGCTCATAAAGACCAAGGTAATAACCAACCTCGTGCTAATAGTAAGCCCGAGCATGAAGATAGCTATACCCAAGGCTTACACCGTTGTGAACCTCACTCCAATAGTACTCTACAACCCGACAGGCGACCCCACGCCCACGGGGCTCACGGTTAACTTCACGATAAACCTGAGCAGCGGGATCGTGAAGAGGAACGCCATATCAGCTAAGGATGGGACGGGCGTCGTGCCCCTCGCTAACGTGCTCTTCGCGATATGGAATGGCACCGGCTGGGACCCGCTCGACGGCTGGATAGAGTTCTACAACTCGACCGCGGCAGAGGTCTGGGTAAAGCTTGACAGGTCAATAGAGCCCTACGGCAACCAGACTATATTCATGCTCTTCTTGAACGGCTCAGCTCTGGGCACCATAAACTGGGGAGTTAACAGTTACTACACCAAAAACCTCAGCACTGATAACATAGGCTATGTCATGCAGAGCGGCGTCCTCTACCAGGTATACGTTGATGAGAATGGGACGCTGTTTGACTCTGTATACAGTTGGTGGAGATCAGGCGGGCAGGTGTTGGCAGACTACTGCTCTGATAAATACAAATACCAAGGCACCATGGTAGGATTTTCTTATGGAGGTCTAGCCGGGTTCCTCTACTCGCTTCCATTATATGACGTTACATCAAACTTCAGCGCAAGCTATGGCTACTGCGTTGTTTACAATGGGCCTTTGCAGGAGCCCATGCTTTATTACTCGCCACAAAACCCCTCCATAATGTATTACAATAATTCAGCTGAAGAGGTCTATAACGGTTTTTCGGCAGCACCCGTTTTAGCTAACGGGACATTCATATCCTATGGTGAGCCGTCAGTGGCAGTTCCTAGCGACGAACCTGTATACGACTGGCAGAATTATCTTATAGAAGGCTATGATGTTATCTTTAACTATCAGAACGAATTCATAGGGGGTCAGCCATGGCCATATGGCCTCTACGAGGCTCAGCATGAGATATCATGGCTTGTTAAGGGCGTGGGTTGGGCCCAAGTAATTAATCCTAATGTAACAATAGCTACTACAACAGATGACGGCACATTAATCTTGCTGAAGAACAGCACCGGCGGAGGCTCCTTTACGAGCTGGCTTGGCAGTTCTTGGAGGAAATATGAGCTTCTGCCCGTGTGGGCAACAGACTACGACGATGATTGGAATAGCCCTGTAACTTTTGAGGCTCCGCTTAACTCCATACTGACGAGAATAGGTGATTACAGGGTAGAGGTACTTTATTACCAGGACATAGGCACAGACACCTACTTTGCTGTCTTCGTGCCAAGCTCCTCTATGGCGCCTTACCTAATCTGGTACGCCCCGGTCTTCCCGCCAGGAGGCTCATACCCCTACGCGTTTGCCCCCCTTGCCCCAGGGCTGCTGCTAGGACCCCCGGCGCCCGTTCAGGGCTGGATAGTAGGCTGAAGGTCAGGGGTGCAGGAGGCCAGGGCTATGTCCTTAAGGTAGGTCAGCACGGGCCTCAGCTCCATGAACACTGGGTCGTTGGGATTAGAGCTAATTATAACCCTGCTCACTAGGTCGGCCAGGGCGCAGCTGTCTATGGAGGCTGCCAGCTTGTTGCCCCTCCTGGCCTCCTCGTAGGTCTCCTTGGCCTTGGCTATTATCCTCAGGAGGGAGGCCTTCCAAGACTTGTAGAGCATCACGCTGGCTATTGCTGAGGGGCTCTCCACGTCCTTTATTCTCTTCTCGCTCCTCTCCAGGCTCTCAACGTGGGACATCAGGACGTCGATGATGCCTCCCAGCACCTCGTAGCTCAAGGGCTATACCCCAAAAGGCCTAGGCTGGCCGGAGTTAAGAGGTAAAGGGCCCCTCAGGGCCCTGTAAGGCTTAAAGCTAGGGTATTAGGGCAGCCAAGACCGCCTTCTCCGTGTGGAGCCTGTTCTCGGCCTCGTCCCAGACCACGGACCACGGGCCCTCTATGACGTCGTCTGTGACCTCCTCGCCGCGGTGGGCCGGCAGGCAGTGCATGAATATTGCCCTGCTTGAGGCCCTTTCCATCAGCTTTGAGTTTACCTGGTAGGGCGACAACAGCCTCCTCTTCTCCTCAGCCATGCTCTCCTGCCCCATGCTTACCCAGACGTCGGTGTAAACAACGTCAGCGCCATCAACAGCCTCCTCGGGCCTCTCCGTGAACTTTATCTCAGCCCCGCTGACCTCAGCGTCGCTGAGGGCCGCCTTGAGTATCTGCTCGCTTGGCTTAAGGGAGGCCGGGGAGGCCACGTATATGCTCACGCCCAGCTTCGCCCCGGCCACCATGAGGCTGTGGAGCATGTTGTCACTCCCGTCGCCGACGAAGGCGAGCTTAAGTCCCTTGAACTTGCCCTTCTTCTCATATATGGTCAGGTAGTCAGCAAGTGCCTGGAGCGGGTGGGAGAGGTCGCTCAGGGCGTTTATAACGGGGACCGTGGCGTGCCTGGCAAGCGTCACGAGGTCGCCGTGGTTCCTGACCCTGGCCGTTATGGCGTCAACAAACCTTGACAGCGTCCTGGCGGTGTCCGGCACGGTCTCTCCGCGGCCCAGCTGGAGCTCGCTGGAGCTCAGCATTATGGGCAGGGCGCCCAGCTGGTAGGCGGCAACCTCAAGGCTCACCCTGGTCCTCGTTGAGGGCTTCTCAAAGATCATCGCTATGCTCCTTCCCCTTAGAACGTCGAGCACCCTCTCGCCGGCGTAGAAGCGCTCCTTCATCTGCCTGGACAGGTCCAGGAGGAAGTTAACCTGCTCAGTTGAGTAGTCCGTGAGGCACAGGAGGTCCTTGCCCTTCAGCTCATGCGGGGAGACCAAGTTAATCGCCTGGTCACCAGGCATCATGACAGTTTAAAAGCTTACAAAGAGCCAGACTCCTGGTCTGGGGACCGCCTTGCCTCCAAGACATGCCACCCAGAGCGAGCTGGCTCAGATAAGCTACCTCCTGGCGCTGCAGTTCAACTGGGACGTGGCCAGGTCCATAGTTTCGCTACCCCTCCAGGTGGAGCTCAGGAGGGGCAAGATAAGGTACGTCTACTATAATGGCGTCAGGCTCATGACGCTGAGGCCCAAGGACTTCACATTCAGCATATCCTATGAGGCTGGCAAGATTATAAGGGACTCCGCGAGACCCCCAAGGTTTAGGGTTGTTGTGAGCGGTGACCTGAAGAGTGGCGTGAGGGGGGAGCACGTAGTCAACTCAGACCCGCTAATAAGGCCAGGCGACGAGATCCTGATAGTTGACCCGGGCGACAGACTGCTGGGCGTCGGCAAGGCCAAGGCACCCGGGTTCCTTATGCGCGACCTTGGCGATCAGGAAGTGGTGAGGCTTAGGGGAGGTGCTGAGGAGTGAAGGCGCGGAGCGTCACAATAGTGGTCAGGCAGCCCCCTGAGTACTTCAAGGGGTCCGTCCTGGTGGCCGGCTTCCCTGGCTTTGGGAGAGTTGGCCACGTTATACCTCGCTATCTTGCTTCGGCGCTTTCATTAAACAAGGTGGGCTACGTGCTCACGCCGAAGCTGCCGTCTATGATAGTGATGGAGGATGACGGCATAGGCTTCCCCTTTGAGCTGTACGCGGGGAAGGGCGTCGTCTCTGTGGTCAACAGGGCTGTGCCTGAGCCCGCCGACCAGAACGCCTACTGTAACGAACTGGCCCTGTGGGCCTCCCAGGTTGGGGTGAGGATGGCGGTGCTGGTGGGCGGCCTCAGCAGGGAGTACGAGCAGCAGGACGAGAAGTACGGCTACAGGTGGCTCCACAACAGCCTCTACAGCGCTCCCAAGCTCTCGGCCCCGCTTATGGAGGAGGGACTTGGCGTCGTTGGCCCTCTGGCTCTGCTCCACATATACCTTGAGCACTACGGAGTCCCATCGGTGATGGTCCTCCCGTACTCCGCCGTGGAGGCCGTTGACTATGACGCGGCCCTTGTAGGCATGAAGGTGATAGTTAACGAGGTACTGGGGATCCAGGCCTCCATGGAGGAGCTTGAGAAGCTCGCTGAGAAGCAGAAGGAGGAGCTTGAGAAGATCACAGAGCTGCTGGCGTCGCAGGCAAGGGAGGGGAGGCAGGGAGGCACTAACATATTTATGTAAGCCCGCCCTGCCGGAACCTAGGTTTCAAGGGCTCTCGCTTGACCTTCACTGCCAAAGGGGGAGTTGCCGGCGCTCTTCCCTGGCGCCGCGTCTAGGCCAGAGACAGGGAAGCCCAGCCGGCCCAGCTCCCTTCCAACCTCAACGCTCCACGACTTCCTCTGGGCGACCTCCACAGCTACTGTGTAGCCCTCAGACCTGAGCCTTATGGCTAAAGATCTCATAAAGTTGACTAGGTCCCTGACTACATCTCCAGGCACCGGCTCGGCGTAGCTGAACTGGGCAGTGGGGTAGGCCCCGCAGAGCTCCGCTGGCACAACGCCTAGGTAGGGCAGGTAGTAGGCCACCCCCTCGCCCCTCAGCCTGGGGCACATGCCGGTGCGGCTGAGGAGCGGCACGAGCTTAACGGAGCGCGCTGCCGGCCTGTAGTTGAGGAGTACCCACGTCCTCAGCCTGAGCACCCTGGGGTTCCAGGTGCTCTCCAGAGAGGTGAACCTGACCCCCCTGAGGTTGCCCTTGCTGGTGGGCGTGAAGGACTCCATGTACTTATAGTGCTTGCTTATGGCCCTGAGGGCCTCCTTAGCCTCGGGGCGATAGTTTGAGATCTCCACCAGCAGCTCCCAGAGCCTCCCCTCCCTGATGCTCTGCTTCACCCTCTCTATGGCCCTCCTTATCATGTAGAGGTTGTGTATGGCCAGCAGCTTCCTCCTCTGGGCAGGCGGCATCTCTAGCAGGTCCCTCGGGGTGTACTTGATGCAGACCGGGCAGGAGCAGGGGAAGTACTCCAGGTCCTGCAGCTTGACAGTGCCATAGTCCGTTATGTACCTGTCGTCCCTGGCGTAGAGCATGTATGAGGCGGAGTCGAACGTGTCGATCCCGAGGGCCACGGCGAACGGGAATATAAGTGGGTGGCCGGCGCCGAAGAGGTGGACGGGCCTCTCTGGCCTCAGGAACCTCTTAGCCGTGCCTATCATGTCAATGACTACATTGTAGTTGTACTTCTCCATAAAGACAGTAGGACTCCCTATGCCGTACATGGGGTAAGGGAGCTCTGCCGATTCCTTGGCGCTCCTGGCCACGAGGTCAAGGTACCTGCCGCCCTGTATAGGGAGCACCCATACAGGCCCGTCGGAGCCTATGTACCCCAGCGCCTCCTTAGCGTTTCGAAGGGTCTCGTTAACGCTCTCCTCCGCAAGCCTCCTGCTCACGTCGCCCGTGGGGTGGTCGAGGATAACAGCTATGTCGGACCCTATCTCCCTCTCAAAGCTCACTATGGTCTCCTGCTTGATATCTATCTTGCCGTATTCAAGGAGCTGGTAGGCCCCCGAGTCTGTCATAATGACTCCATCGAAGCC
The DNA here is from genome assembly GCF_003431325.1 of Acidilobus sp. 7A. Taxonomy (NCBI): domain Archaea; kingdom Thermoproteati; phylum Thermoproteota; class Thermoprotei; order Acidilobales; family Acidilobaceae; genus Acidilobus; species Acidilobus sp. 7A. The sequence goes on from NZ_CP010515.1 coordinate 458,771, forward strand.
TAGGACGGAGTGGACGTTAACCTCCTTCGCCTTCTCCCCGAACCTCTTGAAAAGGAGGTAAGCGTTAGTTATGACCTGATTAAAGCCGACTTCCTTAATCTCCTGGGGCGTTACGTCCTGCCTTAGGGGGTCAATCACGGGGAAAAACGCTGGCGTCTCAACGCGTCCTGACTTTGTCTCAAGGACCCCTATCCTACCTGCGAGCTCGAAGTCCTTTACTTTGAAGGTACCCATCAGCTCACCGTTACCCCCTTTGTCCTGAGGTACTCCCTGTAGAGCGTGTTAAGCTTCTGAGCCAGCGGGCCTGAGCCCTCAACGCCGTTCTTCGAGACCCTTATGGTCCTGCTAACCTCGACAACGTTGGCATCCTCGTACACCTTGACCTGTGACCTGTCTATGTTGCCGAACCTCAGCAGGAACTCCATGAACTCCTTCGCGTTGAAGACCTCGGACTCCCCAACCCTTATTTCCGCGAGGCGGCCTCCGCTTATTATTACCATAGGCCATGCTGAGCCTGAGGAGTCCTTGGCCTCCTCTATGATTACGGAGAGCGTGGCAGGATCAAAGCCCGTGAGCTTGCCCACGTACGTCTTGCCGTCTACTGTGGTGACGTTGACCACGTGATCGATCAGGCTGTTCAGCTTTGCAGTAAATCTTCGCGCGGGCTCCGTCGCTATTGACATCCGCCTTTACACCTAGCGTTAAACTCTGTGGGTTGAGGGAATAAAAGCACTGACATTCATCAAGTGAAGCCCGGGCCTCGGTCGTGTGCCTGGGCATCGACCCTCGGCCATATAGCAATTCTCGCTTTTTAAAGAAAGTTAAGAAGCGGGCTTTCCATGGTATGATCGCGGGGAGAACTACCCTCTAAAAATTACTATGATGCAGGGTTTGGGGAAAACCCTTCGCGACCTTAAAAAGGGCCGGCGACACCGTTTGCCCCTACGCTCTCACTTCAACATCTTGCCTTCATTCACTATCGGGCGCAGGGACCCCACCTCGCTCGCGCCTCATAGGCAATCAGCGTGGGCTCATGGGCGGCCGTCAGGCCGGCGGCGCGGGGCCCCCATCTACGGCCTAATCCCCTCGCCCCTGGGGCATAGCCCCATCAGGCGGGGGTCACCCGCTTAGCCTGTCATGGGCGTAATACTATATAGAGAATCTCTATTGGCATTAAAAAAGATTAAGCCCTTAGCGCCGGCCTTGAAATGGTGAGCTGAGGTTGGCCCCAGGCCGTATATTTTCAGCTACTTACAGGGTCTACTGGAGTGAGACGGACGCGGCCTGCATGATGCACTTCTCTAACTACTTCAGAGTCTGTGAGAGGACCGAGGAGGAGTTCCTGACCAGGCTGGGCTTTAGCCAGAGGGCAGAGCCCGGCAAGAGAATTATAATGCCGAGAGTCAGCGCCAGCTGCGACTACAAGAGCCCGCTGGGACCGGGCCACTCGTACAGGGTTGACATAGTTGACATAGTGATAGGCAGAAGCAGCATAACATACGTGTATGAGATTTTTAATGAGACTACCCAGAGACTGTCTGCAGCCTGCACTATAGTAGCGGTGGCCTATGATGAGGCCTCAGGCAGGTCCGTGGAGGTCCCAGTCGAGCTTAAGGAGAAGCTCTTAGCGGCCGGCGCGAGGCTCCGCGATGAAAGGGCTACCGGCTAAGGCTTCACAGCGGTGCCCGATGCCCCCCTCAGCATCTCGGGCAACTCGTCGAGGCTGCCTATAATAGCTGTTCTCCTGGTTGCGCTGACGTATTTGATGGCGGCAAGTACCTTGGGGCCCATGGAGCCTGGCGGGAACTCGCCCCTTCTATAGTAACTCTCAAGCTCGTCAGCCCTAACCTCTCTCAGCCACAGCTCGCCGGGCTTCCCAAAGTTAATTGCGACCCCCTTAACGTCGGTCAATATTATAAAGAGGTCAGCCTTAAGCTTGACCGCCAGGAGGGAGCTCGCCAGGTCCTTGTCTACCACGGCCTCCACGGGCCTCAGGCCTTCGGAGGTCTTAATTACAGGGATACCGCCCCCGCCCGTCGATATCACTATCACCCCGCTCTTTACAAGGCCGTCTATTATGTCGGACTCTAAGATGTCCATAGGCTCAGGGCTTGGGACCACCCTTCTGTAGCCTCCCCTCGGGTCCTCCTTGAACACCCACCCGAACTCAGCTGAAAGCTTAGAGGCCTCCTCCTTGCTGAAGTAGCCGCCGACGTACTTAGTCGGGTTCTTAAATGAGGGGTCCTGGGGGCTTACGAGCGTCCTCGTTATTAGTGTGACGGCTCTCCGGGTTCCCTTGAAGGCGTCCTCCACGGCCGCCTGAAGCATGAAGCCCAGCCAGCCCTGAGTCATGGCATTGGCCAAGTCCATAGATTGCGCGGGGTAACCCTTGGCCAAGTTCATTATTTCAAGCAGGTAGCCGACCTGAGGACCATTGCCGTGGGTTATTATTACCTCATCGTTAGGGAAGGTGCTCGCTATGAGGGAGGCCGTCCTCCTGATGTTTCTCCACTGCTCCTCCGGCCTTCCGCTCTCCCCCTTCCTTAATATGGCGTTGCCCCCGAGAGCTATGACCACGCGCAATAGCGACACCGCTAACCTTACGTAAGGCCTGGCTATTTTGAGCTATTCTTATTGTTACTTTCCCTCTTAAACTCGCCTACCTCCCACGGAAATATTATCCACTTGTTAACCTGCTCTGCGTAATAGTCAGGGACCAGCTTAGTCCAGGGCTTCACGTAGAGCGCCGCCGTCCTGATGTCTGATGGCATGTAAAGCGAGAGCGCCTGCACAGCGAACTGCAGGGTGAGGCCAGAGTCGCTTACGTCGTCAACAAGCAGGACTTTCCGGTCCTTTATTGGGAGCGTGAGGGGCTGCCTGAGGAAGGGCCTCTCCATCCTCTGTCCCGGGGATATGTAGAGCTTAACCTCTATGGTGCCTATGTCATCAATCCCAAGCCTGTCAGCCAGTAGCCTACCAGGTATGAGGCCACCCCTCATTATACACACTATAGCGTCAGGCCTAAAGCTGGAGGCCCCAATGCCCTCAGCTATCTTGTTGACGGCCTCGTCCACCTGAGACCATGTTATCAATTGAAACTTCTCGTTCCCGCCATGATTTATAGGCAGGATAACCACCTCGTTGGCAGGGCGGCCCCTCTCAAGGAGCCTGCTGTCGACGCCGTCAACGAAGGCCAGGAACCCAGGCTTCGGCATTCCGTCCTGCGACACGGCAGAGGAGAGCCCTGGGTAGCGTGCTATAAGGGCCCTCAGGGCTTCAGTCCAGCTGACACCCTCCACAAGTATCTCAGCCTTACCATCCGCGAGATCCTTTAGAGCCCCCAGTAGCTTAACCTTGACCTTAGTCAAGGGGTTGAGCCCCTTATGCAGCCTTGGCCTCCTCAGCCGCGCGCCTCTGCCTCTCCTTATTTATCTTTACGAGGCTTGTTATGTACCCTGCCACCTGGTTTCTGAGCTTCTTGGAGGACCAGTTCGTGAGCTGGGAGACGACCTTCTTGTTGTTTTCAAAGCTCTCATTGAAGAGGTTTGGGTACTTGGTCAGCAGCTCCCTAGCAGTTCTCTTAACTAGAGTTGTCCTGACCTTGCCCATTTTTACCACCAAGGACTGTGAGGGGCTCGGGCATTAAAAGCATTAGGAAGAGCCCGTAAGTCGTAAGAAAAGCTTTTATAGAAGCACTCCCACGTAACTCTAAGGAGCATTAAGTCGGGTGACTACATATGGCCTCGCAGATAGAAAACATGGGAGTTCCAGTAATTATACTCAAGGAGGGTAGTCAGAGGACTACTGGCAGGGAGGCCCTGCGCAACAACATGATGGCAGCCATAGCTGTGGCCGAGATCCTCAAGACGACCTACGGGCCAAAGGGTATGGACAAAATGCTTGTTGACAGCCTGGGTGACGTAACTATAACCAACGACGGAGCTACCATACTCGACAAGATGGACATACAGCACCCAGCCGGCAAGATGCTAGTCCAGGCCGCTAAGGGGCAGGATGAGGAGGCTGGCGACGGCACTAAGACCTCGGTCATATTCGCTGGGGAGCTTCTGAGGCAAGCCGAGGACCTCATAGACAGGAACATACACCCAACCATAATTATCCAGGGCTACAAGACTGCCGTTGACAAGGCTGTCGAGGTGCTTAACAGCATAGCTGAGCCCGTGTCCATAGACGACACCGAGAAGCTGATAAAGGTTGCTATGACAAGCCTTAACAGCAAGGCCGTAGGTGAGGCAAGGGAGTACTTCGCCAAGATAGTTGTTGATGCCGCCAGGGCCGTCGCTGAGATGAGGGGTGACAAGCAGTACTACGTTGACATAAACAACGTCCAGATAGTGAAGAAGCACGGCGGAGCTCTGACGGACACGCAGCTGGTTAACGGCATAGTCATAGACAAGGAGGTAGTCCACCCTGACATGCCGAAGAGGGTTGAGAAGGCTAGGATAGCACTCCTTGACGCCCCGCTTGAGATACAGAAGCCTGAGATAGACATGGAGATAAGCATATCATCACCTGACTCCATCAAGAGGCTCCTTGACAAGCAGGAGAAGATTCTGCAGGACAAGGTCGAGAAGATAGCCGCCACTGGCGCAAATGTTGTGATCACCCAGAAGGGCATTGACGACATTGCCCAGCACTTCCTGGCCAAGAAGGGCATACTGGCCGTCAGGAGGGTCAAGAGGAGCGACATAGAGAAGCTCGCCAAGGCCACTGGAGCTAAGATAGTTACAAACCTTGATGACCTAAAGCCTGAGGACCTAGGGTACGCTGACCTCGTCGAGGAGAGGAAGGTAGGCGAGGACAAGATGGTCTTCGTAGAGGGTGCCAAGAACCCGAAGAGCGTGACTATACTGGTAAGGGCCGGCTTCGAGAGGATGGTTGATGAGGCTGAGAGGGCCATCCATGACGCACTGAGCTCCGTCGCCGACGCAATAATGGATGGCAAGATAGTCGCTGGCGGAGGCGCCGTCGAGGCGGAGGTCGCTAAGTCGCTCAGGGAGTGGTCAAAAGGCGTCCCAGGCAAGGTGCAGCTGGCCGTGGAGGCTTTCGTGAAGGCCCTTGAGGCCCTCCCACAGACGCTGGCCACCAACGCTGGCTACGACCCCATAGACATATTAATGAAGCTCAGAAGCACCCACTCTGACCAATCAAAGAAGTGGTACGGTATAGACCTCAACACAGGCAACATAGTTGACATGTGGGCTAAGGGCGTAGTTGAGCCGCTGAGGGTTAAGGTGAACGCCTACAAGGCGGGCACGGAGGCTGCAACGCTGATACTCAGGATAGACGACATGGTAGCTGCCAAGAGGAGCACCACAGGCGGGCCAAGCGGCAAGAAGGAGGGCGGCAAGGAGGAGGAAGAGTCCTCACCTTCAACATCTTCAAGCGGCTCAAGCGACTAACACCACATAACGTTTTAGTGCATGTAATAGGCTGTTCTTTTGTGTATGTTGACAATTTTATTACTTTTAGCCAGAAGGAAGAGGTAAGTTTTCCATCGGGCTGTAAAGAGTTGCTGAGGCGCTAGAAGCAGGTGCTAAGTCAAGACGTGAGGCAAAGAGCGGCGCTATAAGTTAGTTCAAGGGCACAACGCCTTCCGCAGCTGTTTTGAGCTTCATATAATGTCTTTAAGGTTAATTATACTGCATATGCTCATCGGCGGGATCCCCTGTGAGGGATGAAGGGCCTGGCGGCTCCCCCGAGGCTACTCAAGGTGTGAGGCCCCCGGGGTTTAACCCTGAGCGCCCCAGGCCCTATGAGACCCGAGCGGGGCGCGGGGGAATAAGGATGAGGCTCTGACCGTAAAACAGTGTGAACTCATGTAGGAGCTGAACCCCTGAGCGAGATCTCACACATCTGAACTCCTCCCTACCCCTGAGGGGCGAGGCTTTCAGTTGTAAGAGCCCTATAATATGCCATGGTGCTCGATAAACAACAGACTGCTTAACGCGCTAACAATTCACATAACCTCTCTATGAAAGTTGCCCTGAAGCGCCTAGCGCTCAACCCCTTACAACCGAAAGCCTCGCCCCTCAGGGCAGGGAGGAGTTCAGTTCGGATCGACGTAAAAGTATGGCTTAGGATTATGGCTAAGATGCTTTTTAATTTAACCTGTCAATCCATAAGGCCTTTATGTCAGTACTCCTAGCTCATAAACGGAGGTTAGTTGTGGAACAACATGTAATAGAGTTGCCCAAGAGAGTGGTGGTCGGCGATGGAGTCCTGAAGAGCATAGGGGCTCACATGAAGGAGATGTTTAAAGGAGGGTCCGCCGTCCTTGTTGTCACAGGCCCCCACGTTCTCAACACCCTGTACAACGAGGTCAAGGAGCTTCTTGAGGACAGTGGGTTCAGTGTCTCCTACACCCTGGCCGGGCCCGCCACCGTAGAGGAGGCCGTGAGGCTCGCCGAGGAGGCCTCGAGGGAGAAGGTGGACGTGCTCCTTGGCCTTGGGGGCGGCAGGAGCATAGACCTTGCTAAGTACGCTGCCGCGGAGTCCGGGAAGGAGTTTGTGAGCGTCCCTACAGCCCCGAGCCACGACGGCATAACAAGCCCATTCGCTACGCTGCACGGCTTCGAGAGGCCGTACTCAAAGCTGGCCAAGCCGCCAAAGCTGCTACTTCTAGATATAGACGTTATTTCGTCTGCCCCCAGGAGGCTGGCCTCGGCCGGCTTTGGGGACCTAATAGGGAAGTACACAGCCGTCCTTGACTGGAAGCTCGCGCACAACCTGAGGGGTGAGTATTACGGAGCCTATGCGGCCAGCTTGGCGCTGATGAGCGCGAAGCACGTAAGCGCTTACGCTAAGAAGATAGGCCTTGGTAGCAAGGACGGCGTCAGGGCCCTTGTCGAGGCCCTCGTGAGCAGCGGGGTCGCTATGTGTATAGCTGGCAGTAGCAGGCCCGCCAGCGGCTCAGAGCACCTCTTTGCCCACGCCCTGGAGACTATAAGTGAAAGCCCGCCTCTTCACGGCGAGGCTGTAGGCGTTGGCACTATACTCATGTCATACCTCTATGGGATGAGGTGGAAGGAAATAAGGAGGTTGTTGAAGGAGGCAGGGGCCCCTGTCAACGCTAAGGAACTCGGAGTTAACAATGATGAGGTCATAGAGGCGCTTGTGAGGGCGGCGTCGATAAGGCCTGAGAGGTACACCATACTGGGCGAGAGAGGCCTGACTAGGGAGGCTGCTGAGGAGCTTGCAACGAAGACTATGGTCATTGAGTGACAGCGCGGCCTTATACGAAATCTTGATTGTATCTTTAAAAGCTTGCAGGGGCCCCACAGCTCAGGTGTGGGACTTGTTGAGCAACTACATGGACAAGCTCAGCAGGGGCTGGCATGGTACAACTACGGTAGGCATTATAGCTGGCGACTATGTTGTGCTAGCCGCCGACAAGAGAGCTACTGCTGGGACCATGATAGCTAGTCGCACAGTGAAGAAGATAGTGAAGCTCACGGACTATGCAGCAATGACTATATCGGGTCTCGTCGCTGATGCGCAGGTTCTGGCTGACGCCGTGAGGGAGGAGGCTAGGTTTTATGAGCTTGACACGGGCAAGAGGCTGAGCGTATATAGCATGGCAACGCTTCTTGCTAACATATTGTCATCAAGTAAGTACTTCCCTTACCTGGTCCAGCTGATAGTTGGAGGCTATGACGCAGCGCCAAGGCTATATGCCATAGATCCATACGGAGGCGTCACTGAGGAGAGAGTCACATCATCAGGCTCAGGCTCCCCAGTAGCCCTGGGGGTCCTTGAGAGGGGCTATAATGAAAAGCTGTCTCTAGACGACGCGATTAACTTGGCGGCCGAAGCCGTAAGGTCAGCCATATTAAGGGACTCTGCCACAGGTGACGGCATAGATATCACCGTAATAGGGCGCTCCACGTATCAGGAAAAGTTTATACCTTTTCAGCAACATTAAAATTGCATAGGCGTTAACTGTCTGCCTCCTACGGTGAAACAGCTTTGGAGAGTGAGTTCGGCTCTGGCGAAGAGAGGCGTCTGGTGTCGGGGCTTGAGCTACGCAGGCGAATAGTGGAGGAGATCTACAAGAACCTTGGTGACGCCGAGATATCAAAGATAGAGTTTGAGGGGCCAGAGATAGCGATCTATGTAAAGAACCCGAGGTGGATGCTAGAGGGCGAGGAGAAGGTAAAGGAGCTTGCGAAGCTTCTAAGGAAGAGGATAGTGGTAAGGAGTGATCCCAAGTCAAGGGCTACGAGAGAGTTCACTATAAAGTACATACTGGAGAATGCACCTGAAGGCGTGTCAATAGATCCAAGCGACGTACAGTTTGACGAAGTCCTTGGGGAGGTGAGGGTGCTCACAGACAAGCCCGGAAAGCTCATGGGGAAGGGGAAGACGTTCAGGAACCAGGTCCTGGCGGAGACTGGCTGGAGGCTTGAGGTTCAGAGGAAGCCGCCGTTAGTTAGCAAGACGTTGACGTCACTGAACACGCTTTACCTAATGGCCTCAGCAGAGAGGAGGAGGGCGCTTAGGGAGGTAGGCGAGAGGATCTATAGGGACATGATATCAGGGCCCCGCTACATCAGGATAACAGGTCTCGGCAGCTTCGGCGAGGTTGGAAGGTCGTGTATACTGGTAGACACTTCTGAGAGTAAGATACTGCTCGACGTGGGCTTTGCGCAGAGCGGCTTCGGGCCTGACGCCTACCCACTGTTCGACGCGCCGGAGTTCAGGCTTGACGAGCTGGACGCCGTTGTCATATCACACGCTCACATGGATCATGTAGGCTTGGCCCCTATGCTCTACAAGTACGGCTACAGGGGGCCCATATACATGACTCCGGCCACCCGCGATATAGCAACCCTCATGCTTCAGGACTTCATAAATCTCTACACAAAGGAGGGCAGGGAGCCCCCTTACACCCAGAAGGACCTGATAACAATGCTTAACCGCACAATAACCGTAAACTACGACGTTGTGACTGACCTGTCGCCTGACGCCAAGCTGACGTTCAGCAACGCCGGGCACATACTGGGCTCCGCCTTGGTTCATATACACATAGGCCAGGGACTTTACAACATACTTTACACTGGCGACCTTAAGTACTACAGCATAAAGGATAACAAGGCCCTTAGGCTTCAGCCACCTGCCAACACGGAGTTCCACAGGGTCGAAGCACTAATAATGGAGAGCACATACGGCGCCACTGAGACGCCAACACGCGAGGAGGCTGAGCAGCAGCTCTTTGACATAATAAACAGAACCTATCAGAGGGGCGGCAAGGTTATGATACCAGTCATGGCTGTTGGCAGGGCCCAGGACATGATGGTGCTTCTCAACAAAGCCATGCAGGAGAAGAAGATACCGGAGATGCCGATATACATAGATGGCCTCATATATGAGGTCACGGCAATCTATACCGCTTACCCTGAGCTACTCTCAAAGGACATCAGGGACCAGATACTCAACGAGGGGGCCAACCCATTCATAGGACCCCAGATGGTCTTTGTCAATGACCAGAGCAAGAGGGATGAGGCCATATACTCCCAGAGCCCAGCGATAATAGTGTCTACAAGCGGCATGATGGTTGGTGGACCTATACTTGAGTACTTCAAGGCTCTGGCTGGCGATGCTAGGAACTCGCTCGTGTTCGTCAGCTACCAGGCCTCCGGGACCCTGGGCAGGAGGATAGCTGATGGCGAGCGCGAGGTGCAGTTGGAGGATGAGAACAGGCTGAAGACCTACAAGGTCAACTTGGAGGTGGACAGTGTTGAGGGCTTTTCAGGCCACGCGAGCAGAAGTGAACTGCTCTCGTTCCTAAGGAGGCTCACGCCAAAGCCAAGGACTATAATACTTAATCATGGTGAGCACGCTGGCCTCTCGGCGCTTGCCTCAACCATAAAGAGCAGGTGGGACAAGCTCAGCTTCGAGGGTGCCCCAGAGGTCATAGTCCCAGAGAACCTAGAGACCGTAAAGGTGTACCCCAGAGCCTCAAAGCTGCACAGCGCCCTACTGTATGGATGAGGGTGGCGGCTTGCCCTCAATACCGCCAGAGCTCTGCGCCAGGTGCAAGGGCTACAAGCTCCTCTGCGGCCTGCCAAGGTGCCCCATACTCGAGAGGTTCAGGGTCCAGGTGGGTGCCCTGCAGAGAATTACTGGAAGGAATGTCAACGGCGCCACTCCCCCCAGCGTCCTTGTAGGGGAGTATGGTTACCCCAAGGTATCCTTCTACTACATGGTTCCCCCAGGCAAGGAGGGCGAGGAGGCCACATACTACGATGCGCCTAGGCTCTGGGCTGAGAGGAAGGAGAGCCTGGGCAACATAGTGAAGTTGAGGAGTGAGACGGTCTCAGCCTACCTGAGATTAGATGTAAGTGAGCCCTGGAGGCTCTATGAGACTGAGCTAGGCCTTGCCTCGCTGTCAGAGAGGCCTGTAGACAGCGATGTAGTGCTCAGGAGGCTTCCGCTGCCTCAGCTGAGGTTTGACGGCATGACAAAGCCTGTGGGACCAAGGGCCCCCGCAGAGAGAATAGTCGTGGGAAGCTCGCCTAAGCTGACGAGGAAGATGGACGAGGCCATATGGGACGACGCCAAGGCTGAGGATATTATATGGGAGCTCTACAGGTCCGGCGTTGATATCTATAAGATACAGGACATGATGAGCCTTGGGTTCCTTGGAAGGCTTCACGGGAGGAGGCTGGTGCCCACCAGGTGGGCTATAACCGCGGTGGACGACATTATATCGAAGAGGCTCAGGCAGGGGCTGAGGGGCCTGGCCTCCGTGGACTCCGTGGAGGCCAGGGAGGCTGAGTACCTGGGCAACAGGTTCCTAGTCATTATCATGCCCGGCGAGGGGACATTCGAGTGGGTGGAGGTCTGGCATCCAAGGGGACTTTGGACCGAGCGCGCTGAGAGACCCATCATAGAGAGGGTCGAGGAGGACCCCCTGGGTAGGGCGTCAACTATGGACGGGGGCTTCTCTGCTGCCCGCCTAGCAGTTCTTGAGGGGCTCAGCTCTATGGGCAGGAAAGCTGACGTAGTTATACTTAGGGAGGTCCTACCCTCCTACTACGCGCCCGTGGGTAATTGGCACATAAGGGAGTCCGTCAGGGAGGCCATGCAGAGGCCACCATCAGTTAGAGGCTCGCTTGAGGAGGTTGTCGACTACGCTAGGAGGTGGCTTAAGGCTGACCCTGGCAACGTGCTGAGGTATAGCTCCCTTCTGGGCTTCAGGCCTAGGGCTAAGAGGCTAACAGAGTTCATAAGGTGATTAAAAAGCACATAGAAAGGGAATGAATGGAGCGAACATTAGTAGTAAGACGTTAAATATAAAAACTCTTTTCAACCGTAATACTGTACTAGGATGCGCTGACCATGCCTGATATCAAGGAGGACGAGTGGGTTAAAGATAAGTTGCAGGACGTGTTGAATAGGATAAGCTTACAGGAGAAGAGGATAACGCCGCAGAGGGTGCTGTTAACGAAGCTGATCCTGTCAAAGGTTAAGGAGCACGCGTCGCTTAAGGACCTCTTCGACGCCGCCCAGCAGGAGCTGCCCCGCGTGGGCATATCTACGGTATATAATACCATTAAGATGCTGGAGGGCATGGGGATAATAGATACGTTCATAGTTGGCGACAAGTTGAGGATAGACCAGCCAACACCACACATAAACGTCTTCTGCCTGGACTCAGAGAGGATATTCGACGTAGATGGCGACGTGGCATCCTTTGTCATGGATGCCCTGAAGTCAAAGGGGCTTCATGTAAAGAAGATAGTTGTGGAGGCTAACTGCTCGGCCAGCGAGGCAGGCACTGCTGGCAGGTAACCAAGAGGCCTTCGCTCATCTATCAAGGCCCTGCACAATTATATAGCGCCCCACCCCCTGTTGCATTTGGTGGCCTCAAATGTCTAGGCCTAACTGTGAAAGGACTCTGTCGCCCATGCAGACGCTGATGACATCAATATTTCAGGTCCTACCAATGCACGCTAACCCCCTTGGGATGCTGTTTGGAGGCGTGATGGAGGACTGGATGGTACAGGTCTCTAACATGGAGGCAACGCGCGTCGCCAGGAGGCCAACGCTGCTGGCCAGCCTTGAGAACATTTACTTCCTCTCCCCCGTTCTCGTGGGTGAGAACGCTATGATAACGGCCTGGGTCGACTACGTTGGCACCAGCAGCATAGACGTCAGCCTCCTTGTGGAGGCCGAGAACCCAATAATGAACGAGAGGCGCCTCACCACGTTAGCTCACATGACCTATGTGGCGGTTGGGAGGGATCTGAGGCCAGCCCCCGTGGGGTTCTGCATAGAGCCCAGGACGCCTGAGGAGGAAGCGCTGTATGAGGACGCCTTAAGGATAAGGAAGGCCAGGGAGGAGAGGATAAAGGACAGAAGGCAGAAGGTCTTTGATACCTTGCCCCCAAAGGGGCTGTTGGACGCCTACACAGTCGTCACAAACAAGGTGGTTATGCCAGAGGACGTGATGCAGAGCAACGCGCTGTTCGCTGGGAGGCTCATGAGACTCCTCGACGAGATCACGGCCCTTGTCGCCACCAGGTATGCTAAGGGCCCAGTGGTGACGGCCTCCGTTGACAGCACAGACTTCTACACGCCCATACTGCTAGGAGAGACCATAGTCGCATATAGCACGTTAACATATGTGGGCAAGTCCAGCATGGAGGTGGTGGCTAAGGTCATAAAGCGCGATGAAATAACTGGGGAGGAGAAGCACACCACCACTAGCTACTTCACGCTGGTCCACGTGGGCCCCACGGGCAGGAGCGAGCCCATAGAGCTCTTCAAGCCTACCGAGGACTGGCAGAAGAAGATGTTGGAGGAGGCAGAGGCTAGGAGGGACGCGAGGCTGAGAGCCCTTCAGGCCTTCAGGGAAAACGCTGAGAAGGTCAGGGAGCTGTTATCAAAGAGGAATGCAATGCCATAACCCATAGCCTTAAACGAGCTCTATAGCTATCGAGGCCGCGCCTCCTAGGCCGTGGCAAATAGATGCGACGCCCCTCCTGCCGCCGTGCCCTCTCAACACGTTTATAAGTTCAAGAGTTACCCTGGCCCCGCTCATGCCTAGAGGGTGGCCAATAGCTATTGCACCTCCATGCACGTTCATTCTATCATATGGTATACCCAACTCCTTGTGCATTATGTAGCTGTTGACGGCGAATGCTTCGTTGTTCTCCCAATAGTCGACCATATCAATAGACCACCCGACGTCCTCCAGCAACTTCTTTACGGCCCCCACTGGAGCGGCAGGGAACCTCCACGTCTCAACGCCATGATAGGCAAAACCGACTATGCGGGCTATAGGCTTAAGCCCAAGGGTCTTCACGGCCTCCTCGCTGGCTATGAGCAGGGTGGCGGCGCCGTCGCTCAGCTGGCTGCTGGAGCCTGCGGTGTGCGGCCCATTTGGGCTGAAGGCATAGGGTAGCGACTTGAGCTTCTCTACGCTAGTGTCCCTCCTAATGCCCTCGTCGCGGTCGAGCAGCATCTTACCATTTCTCTCATAGGGCACGACGAAGTCCTTCATCTCGTTATTATCCCATGCCTTGGCTGCGCGCACGTGGCTCTCATAGGATATCCTGTCAAGCTCATCTCTAGGAGCCTTGTACTCGGCCGCCGTCATATCAGCCTCCTCACCCATGACCTTGTTCAGCAGCACGTCCCACAGGCCGTCGTAAACCATGGCATCAAGAATCTGCCACTCCCTGCCTATAAGGTGCTTCATGCCCCACCTCGCCGACGACTGAATTATGAAGGGAGCCATGCTCATGGACTCCATGCCGCCGGCCGCCACCAAGTTGTAGGAGCCAGCGGAGATGTAGTTGGCAGCCGTTATAATTGCAGCCATGCCGCTTGCGCATACCATGTCAACAGTCATAGAGTCTATGTGGTATGGGACCCCCGCCTTTATGGCAACCTGCCTGGCAGTGTCCATGCCTGTCCCAGCCCTTATTACGTGCCCATAAACTAACATGTCAAGATCTTCCGGCTTCAGGCCCGTTCTTTCAAGGGCCTCCTTGAGCGTGAAAGTCGCTAGGTCAGCGGCTGGCACATCCTTATAGGCGCCACCGAACCTTCCAACGGGCACCCTCACGCCGTCAACTATGTACACGGGCTGCTTGAGCTTAGGCACCCCGCTCGCCTGGAGCTGAGGCCCCTGCAAGGTTAAAATGCAGAACAACACAAGACGTTAAAGTGGTTGGATCGTGTTCTTCGCGGAGCGGGGCAAAGCAGGGACCTTAGGCTTAAAATAGTTGACATCACAGATAGCGGGGGCGTCAACTCCATGGAAGTTTGGTCAATGATTCTTGGGGGCTTCCCAAGAACAAAGGAGGTGAGGCACGCCCTAAGGGATCTAGAGAGGGGCTCCAGGTCCTACGTTGACATAGACTGGTGGATCAGGGCAGCGTCAGCGGCCATTATAGGGGCTCAGGAGACCCTGGGCTTCAGGTATGTTACTGATGGCATGGTTGACTGGCACGACATATTTAGGCCTTTCGTTTTAGCCTGGAGGAACGTCTCGGCCAGCGGTCTTCTGAGGTATTTCGATAACAACTTCTTCTACAGGGTTCCAGTGTTCACCGATAGGCCGGATCCTGACCACTTCGTGTGGCCGCCTCGCATAAGGGCCCTTTCAGACATTGCCGAGCCCAGCCCGCTGAAGGCTGTGTTGCCGGGGCCCACGACATTTCTATTGATGTCCAAGAACCTAAGCGGGCTGAGCAAGGAGGACCTCGGCGAGAGCATAGCCTCGGCCCTAGCCATGGAGGCAGAGGCCGCCCAGCAGGCTGGCGCTGGAGCCGTTCAGATAGACGAGCCATTCTTGACTGACCAGGAGATCTCAAGGGACGACGCTGAGCTCGGGGTCCAGCTTATAAATGTTATAACCTCAAGGCTTAAGGTGCCTGCTATAGTGTCGCTCTACTTTGATGTACCAAAGGATGAGGTCTACGAGGCCTTGCTTAACGTAAAGGCTGACTACATATCGCTGGACGTCGCTGACGCTCCCTCGAGGGCGCTCTCGCTGATAGCGAGGAAAGGCCTTGGTGGCCATAAAGCTGTGCTGGGCGTAATAGACGCCAGGAGGATAGAGGACGACCAGGTTGATAAGGTTAATGACTGGGTCTCCCAGGCGACAAAGTCCGCGGGGCTCAACGAGGTAGGCCTGACGACCACCACCTGGTTCGACGTGATACCCTACAGGTACAGCCTTAGAAAGGCCTTCCTCCTCTCGCTCGCGGCGGAGAGGCTGAGGGGGTGAGCAGGGATGAGCTACCACCTGCCCAGGAAGTTCCCAACTACGGTGATAGGCAGCTACCCGAAGCTCCCAGAGGCCAATGAGCTGATAAAGAGGAGGGACCGCGGGGAGATCTCTGAGGAGGAGTTTCACAGGCTCATAAAGGGCCCCATATCTGAGGTCGTGAAGGACTACATAGAGGCTGGAGTTGACATAATAAGTGACGGGGAGCAGTCGCGCGAGGACATGGTTGTCTACTTCGCCCAGAGGGTCCAGGGCTACAGCGAGGGGGAGTGGGTCAGGATATACGATAACATGTACTTCAGGAAGCCGGTTATAGTTGGACCCCTGGCCAGGACCTCAAGGCTGGCCGTTGATGACTGGCTTTTCACAACATCAATAAGCGGTGGAAGGCCTGTCAAGTTCATAATAACAGGCCCCTACACAATGATGGAGTGGAGCTTCAACACTTACTACAGGGACAGGAGAGAGCTCATAATGGCGCTGGCAAAGGTTATAAGGGAGGAGATTTTAGACGCCGTGAAGGCCGGGGCCCAGTACGTTCAGGTCGACGAGCCAGCCCTGTCAACTAGGCCGTGGAAGGAGGAGGCGGAGCTGGCCGGGGAGGCCCTCAGCTACGTGCTCTCAGGCGTTGAGGCTAAGCGCATAGTCCACATATGCTATGGTAGGCTTGAGAGGATACTGCCATATATACTGGACTACCCGGTCGATCAGTTCGCGCTTGAGTTCAAGAACAGCAACTTCAGGCTGCTCCCGTACCTTAAGGAGTACGGCTACAACAAGGAGCTCGGCTACGGGGTGGTCGACGTCCACAGCATGCAGGTAGAGACTGTGAAGGAGATAAAGGACGCGATAGAGAAGCTAATGAAGCTTGACGTCCTGCCGCCAGAGAAAGTCTTCATAAACCCTGACTGCGGCCTCAAGCCGCTGCCTCGTGAGGTCGCGAAGGCGAAGTTGATCAACATGGTCAGGGCCACCTCGGAGGCAAGGAAGGAATGGTAGACGGTGGGGAGCTCTATGAGGGCGGCTGGGTCGGGAAGCTCCCCCAGGAGACCCTTGAGCAGGTGGTGCTCTCAAAGGCTAGAAGGTTTTCATGGGCCTCAACCCTGATGGGCCCAGCCATAGGGGAGGACGCAGCGCTTATAGACTTGGGCAACTGCGTTCTCGCTGCCCACAGCGACCCCATTACCGAGTCCCGCTTCAGGGTTGGGTCCCTAGCTGTTGACGTGGCGTCAAATGACGTTGCTGTGAGGGGCGTTAGGCCTCAGTGGATGATAGTTGACGTTCTCATGCCAGCGGGCTCCCTGCTCTCGTCTCTCAGCGCCATAATTGATGACGTGGTTACCGAGGCACAGAGGCTTGGCATAGAGCTTGTCGGCGGCCACACCGAGGCTACACCTGGGATAAGTCACCCAATAGTTGTTGTCACAGTTATGGGGTGCGGCGAGCGGGGCCATGTCATCATGACTGGGGCGGCCTCGGAAGGGGACCTGCTACTTCAGGTGGGCCCAACGGCCATGGAGGCCACGGCAATTATAGCTAATGACTTTAGGGACCTGCTTGTTGATGCTGGCTTAAGCGAGGACTACATAGCAGAGGCCTCAAGGCTAATCGAGAGAGCCAGCGTGGCTCATTACGCGCTGGCTCTCGCCGAGAGGGGGCTTGTAACTTCAATGCACGATGTCACTGAGGGGGGACTTATAGGCGCCGTCTATGAACTTGCCAGAGCCTCAGGTCACGACGTGACAGTTAATGCCGAGGCTGTTATAGTTGAGGACGTCACAAGGATAATATTCAGCAGGCTGGGGGCTGACCCACTAAAGGCTATGGGCAGCGGCTCCTTCATAGCAGCCCTTAGGCCTAATCAGAAGGACGAGGCCCTTGGACTGCTAAAGGAGCTGGGCGTCAAGGCATCAGTCATAGGCAGGGTAGAGGGCAGCTCGTCAAAGCCCAGGCTTAAGCTCCTGAGGGGAAGCTCTGTGGAGGAGTACATCTCACCGCCAGAGGACGAGGTGGCAAGACTTTGGTCTGCAAGGGCGAAGTCACATGGATGACACAACAGCAATTATAGTTGCTGGGACACCTGGCGTGGGTAAGTCCACAATCTCCTCCATGCTCCTCACCGAGCTCGGCTGCAACAACGTTGTAGAACCCTCTGAGGTCGCGGTTAGGGAGGGCCTTGGAAGGCCTGACCCCGAGAGGCCTGGGACCCTCATAATTGACGAGGAGGGCCTTCTAAGGGCCGTGGCCTCAAGGCTGATGGGACCCTGCACGTTAATCCCAACGCACTACCCGTCGCTGTTCCTTGATTGGGAGGAGTTTAATGTAAACGTCCCTTTCGTGCTTCTCCTTCGCCTAAACCCGCTAGTCCTTGAGGAGAGGCTGATGTCAAGGGGATGGCAGAGGAGGAAGGTGCTGGAGAACGTCATGGCTGAGGCCCTGGGCTCCGTTGCCGAGGAGTTGCTGGACTACAGCGACATGACTGTCGAGGTTGATACAACATGGCTGAGCCCTGAGGAGGTGCTCGAGAGGTCGCTTGGGGCGCTCTCAGAGTGGAGAGTTGGCATTACCATTGACTGGCTCTCTGACGACAGGGTTGCTGAGGCCGTTGCGGCGTGGGGAAGAGAGCTTGACCTTTACTATGACAGGGTTAACTATGGTGGGTGACTGAACAATGGCCTCGCCAGGCTCAAGCTTGTCAAGAGCGTTGGTCATATCGTAGGGCAGGTTCATGCTCTGTGCTATGACTTCCTTATCCCTTAGGCTCCTCAGCGCGTGCACTACCTTAGTGTTGGCGTTGAGGAGCACAGAGTTAGGTACGGCAGAGGGGCTCTGGGTGGCCAGGGCCACATAGAGGCCGTACTTCCTAGACTCTGCCATTATGTGTCCGACAAGGTCATTGTCCTCGTTGAAGAGGTTGTGCGCCTCATCTATAGCAACGACCACGGGCCTCTCCCTGGTCCTGCGGGCGAACATAGCTGCAAGAAGCACCAGGGCGTAAGCCTTCCTCACGGTAAAGCTCTCTATCTCATCAAGCTTGACAACTAGGGGCCTGGACTCGAGCTCGTCAAGCTCGACTGATCCGTTGAAGAGGCCCGAGAACTTACTGTTAGCTAGTATCGCAACCTTCCTCAGGAGCCCCCTCTTTACGTCCCTGTCCCACCTGGCCTCCTCAGGGTAAGACTCTATGGCCTCCTTAAGCTCCCTGAAGCTCCTCGGCATGTCATCATTAAACACTCTCATAACTATGTAGCTCTGCGGCTGCGTCAGGTCGAGGGCGCTGCTGAGGACGTCAAGCAGGAGCTCTGGGGACGACCTAAGGTCACCATCGGTGAACGGGTTTATGCCACCGTCATTTATAGGGCTCCACGTAGTCGCATTGTCAATTAACTTGCTAAGCTCGCCGGCCCAGTCAAGCGCAATGAAGTTAACGCCAAGGCTTGGAAGGCCTGAAAGTACGGTGGCAAGCGTAGTAGTCTTTCCCGTGCCCGTGGAGCCGAAGACAGCTATATGCCCCCTTATGTCTTCAAGTGTCAGCTCCACGGGCCTCTGAAAAGCTCCCTCAAAGGCAGTCCCTAGCGCAAGGCCTCCGACCCCGCTGCCCTGTAGCGTTACAGGGATGGAGCCCCTAGATGGTTCCACCACTACAGGCTCCCCCCTGCCCCTGGGCTCAAGCGCTTCAAGGCCCCTCAGCAGCTGCTCTGGCACCTCCTTTGGCTCGCTCAGCCTGGCGCCCCTCACGTTCATCGATATGAGGGTCTTGAGTATCTCCGCTTCAATGTCCACCTGCACCGGGTCGGGGTTCATTATGCCTATGAGCGTCCTGCTGAAGCCGCCCTGTAAGGTGGATATCACCGCGTACCTCGCCCTTCCGGCCTTAGCCCTCTCCTTCACTATTGACGCCAGGGCCTGGGCCGCCGTCACCCTCTCCTCTGCGGCCCCTGACGTTATGACCTCTATGACGCGCACCTTCATGCTGCTACCCCTTGCCGAGGGCCTGCCTCTCCTCAGGAGCGCGACGGCCCCAGCTGCGGCCGAGGCCGCTAGGGCTGTCGCCGCCGCAGCCTCAACGGCGTGGGGCGGCGCCCTTAAGATGCCCGCGTCAAGCAACAACTTAGCTATTATGGCGGCGCTCGGCAACGACGCGAGCGGCCTGTACCTCCTTGGGATGCCGTCAATAACCTTCCTAAGCTCCATTCTTCCCCGCAAGTGCTCCTGCTTAAATGCCTGGGCCGCCCTGTGCCGGAGGACTGCAATGAGCGGCGTACAGGGCATCATAGGCTGTAAGGCGTACCTAAGCAGGAGGCTCGCGCAGATAGGCATGCCTGTGGTCTTTGAGTGCTCCTCGACAGACAAGCTAACATCGCTTGATGATGTGAAGGCCGAGGCCCTCGCGGGCCTCAGGGTGCTCTCGGAGCTCACGGAATCAGGCGGACTCATGATAATCTACTCAGGGCATGAGCTCATAGGCAGGTCCTTTGACCTCTTCTCATTCAGAATCGTGAGTGGCCAGAGCGAGGTAGGCAACCTGAGGATTGTCACTAGGAAATCTACGTTCGTGAACCTGACAGGCGTCATGTTCACCAACGCCCTGCCCCTGCTCCCTGCCGAGAGCGACCTACTGATGAGAGGCTATGTATCATCAGGGGAGGTAATGGACCGCTTGATGGCAACGAGGGACTGCCCCTCGGCCGACGTGCCTGTAGGGCAGGTGACGATACCGAAGTTCGTCATATACTCAGCAGAGGGCGAGATACCAAGGATTGAGAGGGGGTCGTGGAAGTTAAGACTTAAGGGGCTTGACGGCGACCAGGTGGAGCTCAGCCTTGCAGAGGTTATGGAGCTCTCAAGGGATCTGGGCGACGAGGACTTCCACTGCGTCACCGGCTGGAGCGTCAGGGGAAGGAGATATCTCGGGATCCCACTTAAGGAGCTTCTCAAGGGGCTGAGCGGCCTTGACGAGGCCAAGTGGGTCTACTCGTGGAGCGTCTCAGGCTACTCCTCTGTCATGCCCACGGATGTCGCGCTTGACAGCGCCGCGCTCATAGCTGGCATGGATGGCAAGGCGCTCCCAGACGAGAATGGTGGGCCTGCAAGGATCTTCAGCCCGCTCCTCTATGGATGGAAAGGCACCAAGTGGGTCACCACAATAGAGCTACTAAAGGATTATGAGGACGGTTACTGGGAGGCCCTGGCATACCACGAAAGAGGGCTTGTCTCACGGAATGAGAGGTTTAAGATAAGGAATCCGTTGCTAACCGACCTCTGCTAGAATTGGCCTTTATCATTGTTAATGGTTGCTTAACGACTATTAGTCACAATGAAGGCCGAACTCTATTAATCGTTGGGAGTTAGGAACGAATAAGGCAAAGGAGAGCTGTGCGAAGGCGCTACAGGCTCTAGCGTTGCTGGCCTTTCAATCGTCAAGTGAACCAAGCTAGACTATTTCTTGGCTATAACTAGGTAATGGGTGTTAGCAACATCTATGGGCTCACTGACGGCTGTAAGACCTGCTGCCCTTAGCTCTTCAACGACTCTGTCAGGAACGACTCTCAGCCAGGGAGGTGGACCGAAGCTGGTGAGGCCAGGCTTAAACTCAAAGACGGCAACTCTGCCGCCTGGCTTCAGCAGGCGCTTGACGTTAGACAGGACTACCTGAGAGGCCCCCTCGTGGATGAAGTCATGCAAGACGTTTGCAAGAAGTGCAAGGTCGGCCAAGCCCTCGGGAAGCGGTATCCCCTTGGTCACGTCGGCTCTCACAACATTCACGTTGGTCATACCCTCCTCCTTTGCCCTCCTCTGCAGCTCCTCAAGAGAATCTTCGTCAACGTCTATTGCATAAACCTCGCCGGGGCTATTAACTTAGCGATAGGTATTGTAAACCTTCCAGGCCCAGAGCCGATGTCGACAACTGTCATGCCGGGCCTCAGCTCGAGAGGTCTGAGCAGAGTGTTTACCTGTCCTCCAAACCCATGCGCATGCCATTTACGAAATACCATTATCGGATACCCAACGATCGATTGACAGCAAGCATTTTTAAAAATTTCCAAAGTTAAAGTGCGGAGGGTTGTCAAACGAATAAAACGGTCTCTGAGTACGTAGTTCTGCAGGTAGCCCTATGACTTCCAGCCCTCAGGAGTCTTTACTAGTCAGGCGCTTGCTGGTGGCGGTAGTAGGGGTGCTGTCTGCGATAGCAGCTCTGCTGGGGGCCCTCTTATCTATGACTGCCAGCAGGGTCACCGTCGGGGCCTCAGCAGCGCTCTCGCTGCTACTCTACATATTATTCTTAGTCCTCTATCCAAGTTTGAGGTTTCTATTCCTTGGCTTTATGGCGGGCGTCGACGTGGGCTCGTTTATATACGATGTTAGGATTCTTCATGCAAAGGTCACGGTTTACCCCATGTTCTTCCTGCTGACAAGCAGCCTTGGCAAGGTCTCGTTAAACGTAGACGTTGTACAGGTCATAATAGTACTGGAAGTCGTGTATTTCATAGTAAAGAGGGTAGGGGTCCGCAAGGCGTCGCACTCTAGCTAGAATGGTAGACGAAATAGTGGCATGAGGTGTCATATTGAAAGATACTTTGACAGAAGAGGGTACAGTATGTCGTTGCCGACGCTCTCTGAGAGCTCAGGCTCGAAATGTCTGCAGAGCGCCACTAGGCCGGCCAGCCTTATGATCTCGTTTCTAATTACTGCGCTAGTCTCGGCCATCTGAAACGTGAGGGAGGCCTCAAGGGAGGAGGCGTGCACCAGAAGCTGACGAACCCTTGCGCAGTCGTCAGGCTTAACATTTACGTCAAGGCTAACGTCGCCACCGAGCTGAAGACCTTCGGTTGACGCCTCCTCTAGTTGAGAGAAGTAATCAGGGGCATGAAGCCTTAGACATGATATAAGGTTGGCTTCTGCATTAATGACCTTCCGAAGGTCATCTAATATGTCCTTGAGAGACCCCTCAAGATCTTTAATTTTCTCCCTAGTTTCCACAAGTCTATCGTAGAGCTCGTTACAGCCATCCATAGCCAGCACCGATTTTAAACCTAGACGCTTATCCTGCGAGAGGGGTTAAAACTCATATGACAACGACAGAGGCCACTCAAGGCAGCCTGTTAGCTAGGAGACTAGGCCTGCTAGACCTGGTGTTCCTCTCGTTCGGAGGTCAGGCAGCCCTGCTATCACTGTTGACATACGCAACCGGCGTGATTTCATATACGAGGGGCTTCGCTCCAGTCGTAGTTGTGATAGGAACTCTTCTGGTACTTTTCAACGCAGCGGTCGTTTATGGCCTCT
Organism: Acidilobus sp. 7A; assembly: GCF_003431325.1. Lineage (NCBI taxonomy): Archaea > Thermoproteati > Thermoproteota > Thermoprotei > Acidilobales > Acidilobaceae > Acidilobus > Acidilobus sp. 7A. Next base: position 481,320 of record NZ_CP010515.1, read on the forward strand.
CAAAGAGGTACGGCGAGGCAGGCGGATATTATATATATGCCTTCTACAGCCTAACTAGAAGGCTAGGCCTTGAGACGGGATGGCTTTATATACTATACTCCACGGTGTACGGTTCGGCCTACGTACTTGGAGCTGCCTACGTGCTTTTTTATGTTCTTCACGTGAGCCCCTTAGCGGCAGCGGCCCTAATTTTCGTTCCCGCAGCCATTTTCCTAGTACTTGGCATAAGGCCCTCCGCAAAGTATGCTGAGATAGCATCTATAGTTGAGCTTGTGGTCTTGGTTTATATAACGCTCATAAACTTAGCCATCGCAGGCTTTCACTTCTACAACCCCTTCTCGCGAAGTGAATCATCAATACCGCTATCAATGTTGGCGGCTGGCATACTCTTTGCAATAGGTATACCAACTGGCTATGGATCAATAACGCCACTTGGGGGCGAGGCGTTAAAAAAGGAGGACATCGGCAAGGCCGCGCTTATAGTTGTAGTAGCTGGTGGCCTTCTTGGAGCACTTGTCGTTTACTCCATTATTGACGCCTCGATTATGAGAGGGCAGGTTAACTTCATACTGGCTGCTAGGATACCAGTTATAGACTTTATGAGGAAGTTCTACGGTGACATTTATGCTGCACCACTGATATTTGCAGCGTTTAATGATGGCATACTCGCACCGCTCTCATTTATGGCAGCTACCTCCAGGACCATTTATGCTATGGCAAGAAATGAGATGCTGCCAAGGAGCCTTGCTATTATAAGGTGGGGTCATCCATTTAACTCCGTCTTAACTACAGCGGTGCTCTATGCAGCCGTCACGTTCCCGGCGCTACTGGTTTATGATAAACCATTTGCCCTCTTCCTTGTCTATGGAAGCCTGGCGGGCCTAGCCAACCTGTTTGTGCACCTCTCTGCCAACTTCTCCTACATACTTGAAGGGGTCAGAAGCCTCAAGAGGGCAGCCATGTTCAGCTCGCTAAGAGCGACGAGATGGATAGCGCGTAAGGTAGGCGACATTATAATAGGCGTTGTGGCGACCCTTATCTCGCTCTGGGCTACGTCGATAAGCTTTCTGTCAAAGAGCCTGCAGCTACAGGTCGACTTGTTTGTGATGTGGATCATAGTTGGCTTCATATACGCCGAGGTTCTAGAGGAGCTTAAGGCTATAAGTCGCCCTGATAGTAAGGAGGTCGCATAGGCCCTGGGCTAGCTACCATGCGGTGGGTTATGTAGCCTACGACAAGGATAAAAGAGGCCCTTTCATCAACTGGCCCTCTCCTTTATAAGGCCCTCTCCTAACTTCAGCCTGGCAATGGAGAGACTATCATGACGCTGACCAGTAACCGTAAGTTAGAGCATATAGATATCGTGAGAAGAGGTGGAGTAGAGCCAGAGAGATCCACGCTTCTTGAATATGTGAGGATAGTGCACAGGTCGCTTCCAGAGGTAGACCTTGATGGAATAGACTTAAGCGTAGAGTTCTGTGGCCATGAGCTGGGGGCGCCACTAATAATAACTGGCATGACGGGTGGACACCCTGACGCAGAGCCTATAAATGCGGCTATAGCCAAGGCCGCGGAGAAGTTTAACATAGCTATGGGGGTTGGCAGCCAGAGAGCTGCTCTGGAGGACCCCTCTCTAATTCACACGTTCTCGGTTGTCAGGGAGAGGGCGCCTCACGCCTTCATAGTAGCTAACCTAGGTGGAGCTCAGCTCGTCAAGGGCTATGGGGTTAAGGAGGCCCTAAAGGCTATAGAGATGATCAGGGCCGACGCAATAGCGATACATCTAAATGTCGGGCAGGAGCTATTTCAGGATGAAGGGGATACGCGCTTTGAGGGTATACTTCAGATCGCGGGCGAGCTTGCGGACGAGCTGGCGGTGCCTGTGATTGTTAAGGAGGTCGGCACGGGCCTCAGCGCTGAGGACGTCAGCCTGCTGAGGTCTATTGGAGTTAAATGCTTTGACGTCGCTGGGCTTGGTGGGACTAACTGGATAAAGATAGAGACCCTGAGGTCCAGGGCAAAGCATGGCTACCCGCTCAGGGACCCAGGTAGTATTGCCGAGCAGTGGGGTAACCCCACTGCTGTGTCAATAGTCGAGGCGCGCAGCGCTGCGCCTGACGCCTACATCATAGGTAGCGGGGGCCTAAGGGACGGCCTAGATGTGGCGAAGGCTATAGCTCTTGGCGCTGACATAGGTGGGTTCGCGGCGCCTGCGCTGAGGGCCCTCTCCTCCGGGCAGGAGGGCCTGGAGAGGTACCTGGCCGACGTTCTGTACCAGCTCAAGTCAGTCCTAGTGATGACAGGGGCTAGGAGGCCTCACGATCTTTGGAGTGCCAGCGTAACCGTCTGGGGTGAGCTGATGGAGGAGCTTAAAGTGAGAAACGTGGACGTCACTAGCTACTTAAATAGCAGAGTTATGACCTTACTTTGGAGGCGGCGGAGCAGTGGCATATGAGAGCATGGACGAGCTCGTCGACAGGTATGTGCCCCTCGTGAACTCAGAAATATATAACATACTAAGGGGCGCGCCCGAGGAGCTCTACAGAGCCTCGGCGCACTTAATAAAGGCGGGGGGCAAGAGACTGAGGCCGCTGGTAGTCCTCGCCACAGCAAGGGCCCTCGGCTCTCTTGAGGCGGAGTCCCGCGCCCTGCCTTTGGCGTCGGCCGTAGAGATTTTCCATAACTTCACGCTTGTGCATGACGATATAATGGATAATGATGACTTCAGAAGGGGCGTGCCAACGGTCCACAAGGTCTACGGCGTTCCTTTAGCTATAACCGCTGGGGACCTCATGTTCTCTCTATCATATGTGGCTATCCTGAAGAGCAGGGAGACAGGGCTAGAGGATGAATACGTGGTCAAAGCCGTGAGAGCGCTTACAGAGGCCTCACAAAAGGTTGCTGAGGGGCAGGGCTATGACCTGCTCTTTGAGAGGAGCTGGGACGTCGACGCAGAGGACTACCTTAAGATGATCTACCTTAAGACGGGGGCCCTCATAGAGGCCTCAGCGAAGCTTGGCGCTATAGCTGCAAGGGCGAAGGACGAAGTGATTGAGGCTATGGGCGAGTACGGAAGGCTCGTGGGCCTGGCCTTCCAGATAAGGGATGATATACTTGGCACCTTCGGCGACCCCTCGAAGACAGGTAAGCCCATATACAGCGACTTAAGGCGTGGCAAAAAGACTATACTTGTAATAAAGGTTGCGAGGAGCAGCGAGAGCGCCAAGAAGCTCTTGATGGAGATCTTCTCCGGCAAAGCCAGCGAGGACAAGCTGAGTGAGGCTGCAGAGCTGATGAAGAGTCTAGGCGTTCTAGAATACGCACAGAAGTTGGCCGAGAGCTACTCGCAGCTTGCCGTGGAGAAGCTTGAGTTGCTTAGAGGAGCAGGGCTTGTAGTTGATGAGAAGGCTTACAGGGCTCTTAAGGACCTGGCGCTCTTCAGCGCCCAGAGGGAGAAATGAGATGAGCTCTGAGGACCTGAGAACACTCGTTTACAGGGCAACTCTCAGGAACGCTGTTCAGCATGAGGGAAAGGCGCAGGTAAACAGCGTCATGTCGTCACTTATGGCTGAGAAGCCAGAGCTCAGGAGGAATGCTAGGGAGCTGGCGCAGCTAGTTAAGGAGATGGTCGACAAGGTAAACTCTATGAGCCTTGACGAGCAGCGCGAGGCCTTAGAGAGGGAGTTCGGCGAGGTTGCCGAGGGGAAGAGGAGGCAGGAGACGGAACGCAAGTCACTGCCTCCCCTGCCAAACGCTGAAGAGGGCAAGGTTGTGACGAGGTTTGCACCCAACCCTGACTTCGCCATACACATAGGGAACGCGAGGCCTGCGATACTCAGCTACGAGTACGCCAGGATTTACAAGGGCAGGATGGTCCTCAGATTTGAGGACACGGACCCCAGGACTAAGACGCCGATGAAGGAAGCCTATGATATGATAAGGGAGGACCTGAGGTGGCTCGGCATAAAGTGGGACGAGGAGTACATACAGAGCCTTCGCATGGAGATATTCTACTCAACGATAAGGGAGGCGCTGTCGAAGGGATGTGCCTATGTTGACCTAGGTAAGGATGAGAGCAAGAAGCTCATAGCTGAGAAGGGGGCCCCAGAGTACAGGAACATGCAAGCGGAGTGGCAGCTTGAGCAGTTCGACAAGATGCTCTCAGGTCACTATAAGGAGGGTGACGCCGTCATAAGGTTTAAGACGAACCTGGAGGACCCTAACCCGAGCCTCAGGGACTGGGTTGCCTTCAGGATAATAGACACGTCGCAGCACCCGCACCCGCTAACTGGTGACAAGTATATAGTGTGGCCTACCTATAACTTCGCCGTGAGCGTTGACGACCACTTAATGGGCATAACCCACGTCCTCAGAGGGAAGGAGCACCAGCTCAACACAGTAAAGCAGAGCTACGTTTACAGGTGCTTCGGGTGGCAGGAGCCTACTTACATCCACTTTGGGAGGCTGAAGCTGGAGGGCTTCATAATGAGCAAGAGCTACATTAAGAAGATTATGAGCGAGAGCTCAGGCGAGTTCATGGGACTTGATGACCCAAGGTTTGGAACTATTGCAGGACTCAGAAGACGCGGCATACTGCCCGAGTCCATAAGGGACGTGATACTTGACGTTGGTGTGAGGCCTGGGGATGCCAAGCTCAGCTGGGCCAACCTGGCCGCCACTAATAGAAAGAAGCTAGACTCTATGGCTGACAGGCTTATGTTCGTCGAGACCTCTCAGGGCAGAGGCGTGAGGGTCAGGCTGAGCCAGCAGGGCTGCGTTACAGCGAAGATACCGCTTCATCCTAACAGGCCCCAGGCGGTGCGCGAGATAAAGGTATGCGATGGCGATAACATATATGTGCCCGCTGACGATCTTAAGTCTTCGGCCGTGAGGTTAGCAGGCCTTGGGAACTACACCGTGAGACTAAGCGATGGCATGCTAGTGTTTAAGAATGACAGCCTTGATGAGGCGAGAAGGGAAGGTTACCCAATTATCCAGTGGGTCCCCGAGAGGAGCGCCGTAAACATAAGGGTCCTGGAGCCCGACGGCTTAAAGCTAGTGGTTCACGAAGGCCTTGTTGAGGGCTACGTAGGCAACTACACGAAGGGCTCAAGGCTGCAGTTTATACGCTTCGGCTTTGTAATAATAGACTCTATCAAGCCCCTAACGGCCATACTGACGCACCGCTAGGCTAGACTCCTAATTAAGCTGACTAAACGGTCATTGCCATCCCTGTACCTGAGCAGCGCGTTGAGCGGCACATAGTGGTACCCGGTGCGCGCAGCTATCTCATAAACAGCCTCATAGCTAGCTCTCTCCACTAGCCAGAAGAAGAGGGCCCCGATCCCGTCGTAAAGGTTGCCAAGGCCCCTTGAGTTGGCCTCGGATACATATGAGTCTAGGATTACTTTAAACGTCTCGCTCTCCCATGTGAGCAGGTCCTCAGGAGGCCAGGAGGTTACCTGAAGCAAGGACCCCCCAGTCCTAAGCTGCTCACCCATCATGCCAGCATAGTCCAAGCTCCTGGCTAGGGCTGCCAGGTCCCTCACCGCGGGCTCCTTCTCAAGTCTGCTTGCAGGCGTCTTATACGGCTCACCGCCAAAGTCTATGAAATAGACGTTATCATTGGAGTCCTTCATCACCTGATAGAGGTGGAGGTCCCCATGAATCCTCATCTTGGGGGTTCCCATGAGCCTCTCAGCTAAGGGCTCTAAGTCACCTGCTAGCTCTTCAAGGGAGTCCGCAGCCTCTGAGAGAAGCGCTCTGTCGTGGGAGGGAAGCATGTGAGGGGCCTTTTCCCTCAGCCATGCTGCCCTCCAGCTTAATCTCCTTAACCACGACCTTATATCATTCTCGCTTATGGGTTCAGGCCTGCACCACGCAGCGTCGCACTCCAAAAGCGTTGCATGCAGATCCACTAATGTCTTGCCTATGTTTGAGCCTAACGCCTTTGTGCTCTCGACAGACCTTGTAAATGAGCTGCTGACGTATTCGGTTGCCGCTGGAAGGCCTTCTATGAATTTTGTTATCAGCAAATATGGCGCGCCGTCAAAGAGCACGGAGCAGAGAAGCTGTGGGGACCACCTGAAGTTCTTTTCTGTAAGGTAGTCGAGCACTAAGTGCTCGGCGTTGTCAGGCTCATGACGTCTTAAGGCCTTTATGAGAACTTTTTCGTCATTGCTTGCATAAGCTTCATACTCTACGGACCTCTGCCCTGAGCTCAAAACCCTAATTCCTCTTATCCTTGTAGTGACACGACAATTAACCTTAAGCCTCCCTGGGAGGCTTGCGCCGCCTCCAAGGGCCGCGTTCAGCCACTCCTCATTGGAGTCGAGCTCGCTCAGAGCCTTGCCGTCAGCCGTCAGCGACAGAGGTGCAAAGGCCTTCTCACCACAGCCTTCAACTATAAACATGAACCCACCGCTTATAGGCTCGCAATAATACCTGCTCTCATCGCAGTGAAGTGCCCATGGCCTAGCGGCGTACCATTTGAGGGTCTCCTGGCTGCAGACGCTAGCTAAGGCCGTGCACCTTCTTGATATTAAGGGCTGCGAGGTTTAAAGTGCTCCATATTCAACTCTAAGTTTTACTGCTTAGGCGGCATGAAGCTTCCTCCATTAAGCATAACATGGGTCTTCACATACTCGGCATGGCTCCAGGCGAGCGGCATGACCGAGAGCGGCACAGAGTCAAAGGGGCTCACCTGCTCAGGTAGCATGCCGGTTGGCGACGCCACGCCGTTAACCCATGACACTAGCTGCTTTGCAGCGTCAAGGTTGCCCTGCAACATGTAGGCTTGCGCAAGCCAGAGGGTAGTGATGATCCATGGGTTGCCAGGTATGCCGGAGTAGTCAGCGCTGATTCTCTGATAATAGTCATTCTCATATCTTGCAAGGCCTCCTACCCTGTTGACCCACAGTTTATCCTTAACCACTTTCACTGTGCTATCAAACATGGGATCTGAGGGTTCCACAAGGCCAAAGAGGCCGGCCGCCAGGATAGAGGAGTCCACGGTCTTATCAACGTCGACGACCTTCTCCTTGTCTATTATTATCATCCTGTAGAAGTAGCCTCCATCTTTGTTAAACATATGCTCCCTGAAGCCGTTCTGAAATACCTTGGCTAAGCGTCCCCACTTATCCTCCTTACTCCACACGCCAAGCCTCCTAGCTATATCTGCAGCGCTCTTCATGGCGGCGTAAAGGGCAGCGACAGTGTACGTGTGAACTCCTAACCTCTCCTCCCAGAGATCGTAGCTCATCAAGGGCAGGGACAGCTTCTCATTAATGAAACTTGCCATGAAGTCTGCTGCTCTCTCTAAGTTCTCATAAACTTCACGTAACAGGAAATAGTCATTAGCTTTCACTATATGATACCAAAAACCGTAGACCGCTAGGGCAGTCTCATCTTCCTGTATGTTCTTGCTGACCTCCGTTTCAGAGGTCCACGGGTGCCACGTGCTCCCGAAGGTACCATCAGCGTTATATTTCTGATAAAGGTAGCCTTCAGGGGTCATCAGCTCAGTGAAGAGCTTCTCATAGAACCTCCTGGTGAAGGACCAGTAACCTATGGAGTCAAGGGCCATGGCTACGTGAACGGCGTCCCTTGGCCATGTATATGCATATGTGTCAAGGTTAAACTTAAGTATGCTTGTATCCAGCGAGGCAGGCACCTCGCCGCTATTACCCATGTGTCCGAGAAGCACGGCTATACTTTGCTTCAAGATCTTTGCATCCTTGAAAGGCTCGGTGAGAACGCTCCAGTACTTGCTATCACGCTCAAAGTGCTCGCCAGGCTCGGCCCTTAGGTCTTTCACAGACTCCACAAGGTCGTTGTAGCTCTTCCCAGCGACTATGTAGAGATAGAATTCCTTGGCAGCTATGGAGATGGCACTGTCAACAGAGCCCTGGGCTATTGGGTTTTTACCCAGCGTGCCATCCTGGCAGTCATTAAGCACACTACCTTGATCTCTCCTTCCAGTAGTATACTCGTAAAGCTTATGTGACGAGGTGACCGCGAACCAGGTACTTCCCTTGTAATGGACGACGGCGTCAAGATGGGGGTCATAGAGCGCCGTGTCACCGAGCTCGCTGTTGTTAAGCCTGAAGTCATTGTATTGTATGAATCTAAAGAGCCCCTCACCTCTTATGCTTACCTTAGTTATTATTGCCGGCCTCGTTTGAGAAGCCAACGAAGTAAGCTCTACAGTTGCATCACCTAACCTAAAAACGGCCCTGGCTATCAGGTTGTCCATTGAAATGGACTTGTCCACGTTCTCAAGCCATATCATTTGGCCGTCCTTCCACAGGCCTATCTTAAAGGCGCCGTTCACTGAGTGGTTATGATGTTGGTCAAGCATAGGATAGTAAATGCTCCTTATGTAAAAGTTGCCATCATAGAGCGCTGCTATGTTTCCGTTGCTAACCATTGCAAGTCTTGCCGTCTTCGCTCGCCATAAATTTAGAACAGTGCCTACATATTTAAATTTAAACTTGAGAAAGGTTTTTTACTTTATAAAGACATACGCCTGTACGAGATAGCCTACCTACATTACATTGCGTGATATCGATAATAAAGGGTTCTTTAACTCTTCAGTCGCCGCAGCCTATCTTAGGCAGCTCTTCCACCTTTCCTTCAGCAACAGCAAAGACGTTATGCGGGTGTATGCTCTCTAGGCTATAGATCTCTGCTTTAAGTACAGTATCCTTAGGGAGGTTCTCATCAACTAGGCACCTGAGCCTCCTCACGGCTTCCCTAACGGCGTCTTCAGCAAACCTTGGGTTTCTGTGGGCACCGAAGACTAGTCTCGCCTCCTGAGGTCTTTTAAGTAACGTAAAGGCTGGTGCTGAGAGCGAAGCCCAGAGCGCGGAAGCTATATCGTCAATACTAATGATGTGAAGCTTGCGAGATATCACGGAACCCCTAAGCATCACCTTCTGACTATGGCTGGGCGCTGTGGAACTGTAGTTAAACATATCAGCTATAGTTCTCTGCGCACTGGGGCATACAGTGAAGCCTTTAACCGAGACGCTGGTCAGGAAGGTTTTTTTGCTTCTGCCTCCCACTACAGCAACTTTAACTCTAACGGGCTCTAGGGACTCTATATCCTCGAAAGCGGCCCTAGCCCAGTACGTTGTGTATAGCTCAACGCCAGCGCTGTCGCTGTAGCCGTGGAGGTTTAGAAGCTGGTCATGAATGCTCTCCGCGAGGCCCTCGAGGCTCCACGATTCCTGAGGAAAGGAGTCCAGAATCTGCATGGCGTCAACGTTGCGGGATAGGTGGGCGCCCTTTCTGTTAGATGAAAGGTCAACGTAGACATTAATTTTTGCGTCAAAGGCGAAGAGTCCTTGAGGCGACTTTATTAGGATCCTCTTCAGGACGCCTCTGAAGCCTATTCTCTTAACTGGCACAGGGTAATCAGGGCTTCTGTCCTGCAGCTCCAGCCCTTATCACCTTTAGGAGCTCCGTTAACGAGAGTTCAAAAATGGCCACCGGATACGTAATATTGAGCTTACCTAGCACAACAGGGTTGACCTCGCCAATAATTCCTATCTCGTGACTGTTGGCCAGAAGCGAGGCAGACCTGCCTAGGAGGAGCCAACTAATCGTGATAGGCCTAGCGCCGGGTCTGAGACCAAAGGACCTTATGAACGCGTAAGCGACGGACTGGATATCCTCATAACTTACAGAGTCGTCCATAATGGCCGCGGCTAGCTTTAAGTCCTCCACTGCTTCTGGGCCTACCTTTTTAACAGTCTTGCCTATCTCAAAGACATTAACAGGTTTAGTCTTGCTGACGTTGAAATACATAAACTGAAGTAGCTGGGGTATGAGAGAGGGCCTTAGGGCGTCTAACTCCTCCTGCACAGGATTTTTGAGCTTTACTACGTCATTTATTATATCAAAAAGCTTCAGCAGGGAGGAGCTAGTCAATATATAGCTCATAACTTCCGTGAAACCAAGCCCTACCATTATGTCGCGCGCTGTCCTTGAAAGCATCGTGTGGTCTAGTAATGATCCTCTGGCATCGTTTATGTACCTGCTTGGCGAAAGCTTAGGAGAGTCATATCCCATGGCCATGGCAATGTCTTCCACAAGGTCTATCTCAGATATTATGTCATAGCGGAACGGGGGCACCACGACTTTGACACGACTGTTCTCAGGCAAGGCGTTATGCCTCATCTTAAGTAACGAGATTGCTGCCTCGTCAACCGTTAGATCCGCGCCTAGGACCCTGTTTACATAATTTACATCAAGGCTCAGCTCCCTGCCCTTAAGCAATGGCGTATGTAAAGGCTCCTCCGCCCTCGAGGCTATCTTAACGAGACCTATGCGGGCACCTCTTCTCTCAGCTAGGTTAAGCGTTATGATGTCTAGAACTTTAAGTACAGTTGCAAGGTCCGTTCCGGTGACGTCTATTAGAAGATCCCTAGTACCAACCTCAACCCTGGTAACTTCTGAATTTACCACAGGGGGTAGAGAGAGCACAGCTCCATCATCTTCTGTAAATGCTGGATGGAAGCCTTCAGTCAAGCTTATGTTACCGTATTTTACTCCCTGCTCCGTGCTTCTTAGAACCTCTGCTATCGACACAGGTTTTCCGCCGCCAAGGGGTATCATGGTGTTCTCAAGCGGCAGCATGCCATACCTGAGCCTCTTACTTTTAATCTTAGTCAGATCGTGGAATCCTATGGCTACCTTTCTTCTTCTCCTTCCTACAGTGTCATGGAGTTTCTCCTGAAACTGAACGAGCTCTTCAAGGAAGGACTCAGAATCAACGTTTACATTATATACCACAGCGGCAGCTATGTAGGGCCTGGTTTCTGGCATCTCGTTGACAAGCTCCAGGCCGCTATCCTGGATATTTCCACTTAAGGACTTCCAGCCAAGCTCTAGGGACTCTATACCTCTGACAGCCCTTGCTATGCCTTCAGAGATGAACATATCTGGCCTGTCTGGGTTTACCTCAACCGAAAGGTAGTCGCTGTCAAGTTCGGTCTCGCACTTTAATTTGAAGAGAGCCTCCTCAACTATGTCTAGATCTAGGCCTGTAGTCTCTACCAGTCTCTCGGGCTTAAACCTAAGCGTCACCATGGCTTTACACCTCAACTTTAAACGATCTTAGAAAGTCGTAGTCTTTAGAGTAGAGGTCTCTTACATCATGGAGCCCAAAGCGGGCCAGGGCCAGCCTCTCAACGCCCATGCCCCAAGCCCCTACTTGGTATTCAACGCCAGCGATCCTGAGAACCTCCGGCCTGAAGAGGCCCGCGCCAAAGACTTCAACCATGTTATCTCCTATTCTCGCATAGCCCTCCACGCTGGGCTCTGTAAACGGGAAGTAAGCAGGCTTAAACTTAAGCTCTAGGCCGAGCCTTTTGCCAAACTCGCTTAAGAACCCAAGTAGGTCCCTGAATGTGAAGTCTTCCCAGCCCATAATTCCATCTAGCTGATGGAAGTCTGATAGGTGGGTGGCATCAACAGGATCTGCCCTGAAGACCTTATCTACAGTGAAGAACCTAACCGGAGGCCTAGGCCTGGAGGCGAGAACCCTTATAGTTACTGACGTGGTCTGGCTCCTCAGAATTCTTCTTGAAGCTACGTTCTCATCCCACCGATATCCCCAGCCACGTTCATGTTCATGCTTAACCCTAGCAACTATGTCAGCGTAATCCTTTAGGTCTGTTGGCGGTAGATCGGGCCAGAACGTATCATGCATCTCTCTGGCTGGGTGATCCTGGGGCTGGAAGAGCGCATCGAAGTTGAATAGCTCTAACTCCACTAAGGGACCGCTCACCTCAGCGAAGCCCATTTCCTTCATGAGGTCTTTAAGTTCCTCTATGAACTCTGCAAAGAAGTGCTTCCTTGCAGGCATCCTTAATGGCGGTTCAGTTGTGACGTCATAGGGCCTTAAGGTGTACTCTCTCCACCTGCCGGTGGCTATAAGTTCGTGGGATAACTTTGCTATGCTTGGCTTAGCTGTTACTAGCGAGAGTCCCTGAGGCAGTAGTCTTATGCTCATCAGGTTTTTCTGTTCAACCTTTACAAGCCCTCTGCTTCTCAGGACATCGACTATATTCTCACTTACAGGCCCTCCCTCCTTTATGCTCCTAAGACCCTCCTTTAGGTTGTTTACGCTGGCTCTGAAACCTTCACGGTCTACTAGAGTTGCCACGCCATTGACTACCTTTATGTGGCCGGCTTTTGCAGCAATTCCGATGGCTACATTGAAATCACTTCCAAGGGAGTTCCTAGCTAAATCAACTGTTACTGAGCCATTGTTCGCCTCCAACAGCTTGAGAAGCTTCTCCTCAGGTAACCCATCCTTTAAGGCTTCTTCACCTCTCTCTGTCAGAAGCACCCTGGTGACCGTCTTTCTGTCAATCTTGACAAGTCCCTTCGTCTCGAGGAGGCTTGCTAGGCTCACGGCACTGCTAGTAGGTACGCCTATAAGTTCTTCAGACTTCTCGGCGTCTAGCGGCTCACCAAGTTTTGCAAGCTTTTTGAGGAACTCTAGCTCGCTGGGGCTCAGCTGCTCGGCAGCCATGGTTGGCCTCCTGTGATTGACTTAAGGTTGAACAAATAAATCTTTGACTCAGTGATGGGAGATCTTAGTAAACTTAGTAAACTTATTATCCTCCCTCAGTTAGGCTTCATATCTCGATGATTGCTGTGGGGGCCACCAGGGCCATTCTGAGGCTTGTAAAGCAGAGAATTGGCGAGTCATCCTTAAGGAAGTTTGAGCCTCCAAAGGGCTTTCTCTTTGCAACTTCGCAGGAAAGCGTGGACGTAACTATATATCCCGTGTCGCTGGACTATCTTTTAGTGCAGCCTGAAGGATACTCTGACGTCTTTAAGTACACGTCAGAGCTTGAGATAGCTCAAGAGCCGTGGCAGTCATACTGTCAGTGGCACAACGGCCCCTTGGATGAGGCCGACGATCCCCTTAAGAGGCTTTACTGCCCAGTTGCAGCCGAGGGCTTCTGTCCAAAGCACAGGAGATCGGAGAGAGCCCTTTACACGCTCTGCCTTGACTCAAGGTCTGAGAAGGCGCTCGAAGCATGCAAGTACATAGATAGCCTAGTGAAGGGGGAGTACGTGGTTTATATGGTAGACTATGGCGGTGACAAGCCGAAGGTCGGCACGACTAGGAGGTTTAGGCTGCTTGAGAGGATAGCTGAGCAACCGCATACGCTTGCCACGGTCATAATGGAGACTGGCAGCCTACTTGAGGCCAGGAGGGCTGAGATTAACATATCAAGGAGCGGCATTGCTGTGGAGAGCTGGAGACATAAGCTCCTGATGCCACAGGACCACTACTTTGCGTCGTTTAGGCTCAGCGAGGCGGCCTCCCGGGCCTCTAAGCTTCTTGGAGTTCAATGGGATGAGAAGATCTTCGCCATAACGTCGGAGCAGTTCACAACAGCAAGGCCAAGGGTTATTGATGTAGAGAAGCTGGCTGGGGCGGAGCTCTTGCCAGTCGCCTCATGGGGAGGCTTTTTAATGTTTAAGGACAAAACTGGGCAGAGCCTAGCAGTTAAGGCCTCCCAGCTCATGCACAGGAACTCGATAATAGTAAGCTTTTGACAGCCTTAATGAATACCGTCAAGATGTCAGTACCTCCAGCGAGACCCTAGCGGCCTCCATAAGCCCCTGGTCAACCAGCTCCTCATTGCTCTCAGCTGACCCCACGTAGTTACTAATAACCAGGAGACAGGAAGCTTTAACACCTCTAACGTTTGCTATCGCCGTTACCGTGGCGCACTCCATTTCAACAGCCCTAAAGTTAAGGCCTCTGAGCGTTTCAACTAATGCTGACTCTGCATAGAAGGAGTCGCTTGAGAATACAGGGCCCTCGTAGAACTTAGCCCCCTTCTTGGCCAGCCTTGAGAGGATCTCATAGGTTAGCCGCGGGTCTGGCGACGACGAGGGGCACACGTGTCCAAAGTAAAGCCCTAGCCCGGCACCGCCATATGTTGATGAAAGCGCCGTGGCCACTACCAAGTCGCCCGGCCTGAGGTCTGGCGCGAGGGCGCCGGCTGTACCGACCCTGATAAGCTTCCTGGCACCTATTCTAATTAGCTCCTCAACCACTATTGCAGCGCTTGGCCCTCCCATCCCATGGGCTGCTATAGCCACCTCCTTGCCGTTGAAGCGTCCCACGTAAACTTTGAGCAGCCTGTTTTCGTTTACAAGCTCAGCTCTGTCAAGTAGCTTTGCAAACCTGTCAACCCTCAGGGGGTCGCCGGTTATGAGGACGCCCTCTGGAACCCTCTCAGTCCTTATGTGGTATGGCAACTCACATCCTCCTCAGCGTTGGGATGCCGAGGGCCTCCATACCTAACCCCATGGCGTCCTGCACAAGCTTCACAATTACGGCTTTCAGCTCCCTTGCGCCTATGTCAGGCTCCCTGACGACGCTGTCCTGCTCGTACCACGCGTTGAACAGGTCGGCGAGCTCTACCAAGTGGGTGACAAGGTCCTCGGGGGCCAGATCGTCAGCTGCTTTTGCGACGACGAGCGGCGTCTTAAGCGCCTTCACTAGCAGCCTTCTCCTCTCTGCTGTGCACTTAGCGGGCTCAGCCAGGTCAACGTCTATGGGTCCATGTTTTTCAAGTATGTTGGCAGCCCTGACGTAGGTGTACTGGAGGTAGGGGCCACTGTTGCCCTTCAGGCTGAGGGCCTTCTCAACATTGAACGTGAGAGGCTTGCTGGCGCTCATCTGAACCATGAAGAACCTTATGGCGCCGACGCCTATGCCCATAGCGATGGACTCCACCTCGTCCTTTGACATCGAGGAGTTCCTCTCCGCGACCTCCTTCGTGGCCCTGGCAGTTAGGTCTGAGAGAAGCGAGTCAAGGGTGACGTACTCGCCCCTTCTGCCGTGCATGCTTCCAGTAGTTAGCCTCACGATCTCGTAATCATAGTGAATCATGTTAAGCGCCTCCTTCCGGTGGCCCAGGCCTAACAGGGCTACCCTGAGCTGAAGCTGCGGGAGCCTCTGGTCGGCGCCTATCACATTTATCACCCTGTCGGCCTGGGTCTGGGAGAACTTGTAGACGCTGTACGCGAGGTCCCTTGTAGTGTACAAAGTGGTGCCGTCGCTCCTGAGCAGAATTAACGGCGGAAGGGCGAAGCCCTTCGGTAACTCTATTAGCTTTGACGCCTCCTTGTCATGGCTTAAGATCTCTGAGACTATCCTTGGTATGTCAATGGCGTCAGCGTCCTTATGCCTGGTGTAGAACGCGCTGGCCCTTGCCTCATCCAAAATTTTACTCACAAGGCCGTCCCACACCAGGTCGCTCTCCCAGTCCCAGGAGTCAAAGCTGACGCCTAGGAGTGTGAGGCTCTGCTTAAACCCCTCGAGGACAGCGAGGACCATCGACCTGACTAAGCTCCTCTCTGGCTCAAGCCCCTTCTCATACCTGTTATTTAGTTCCGCCACTTCCTTTTCGGGGTCCTCTAGGGATAGTATGGCATTGAAGAGGGCGTCGAAGAAGTTCCCAGGATCCTGAGACTTAAGTCTCATCAACGTGGCTCCAAGCTTCTCAGCCTCCTCTAAGTTACCGGACTTCTTAGCGCTTAACATATCTATGGTTGTGCTGGTGACAGCGTAGATCCAGCCTACCAGGGCGTCCGGCTTCAATGATAGCCTCCGCGACTCCTCCATGACGTTTATCTTCAGGAGCTTAACGCCCAGGGCGGCTATTGCAACCTGTCTGCCCATGTCGTCAATGTAGAACCTTGTTATAACCCTGTGCCCTCTCAACCTTAGGAGCCTGGCCAAGGAGTCACCTATGCAGGCGTTCCTGACATGGCCTATGTGAAGCGGGTGTATGGGATTAGCGCTGGTGTGCTCTACGACGACGGTAAGCGGCTGCGGAGACCTCGGAACGCTCAGCCTACTGTCTTCCTTTAACCACGACTTTACGGCGGCGGCGAGTTCCTGGCACTTAAAGCTTATGTTAGTGAAGCCGTTGACGTTGTTTACAGAGACGTAACTTACAGAATAATCAGCTGCAAGTCTCTCAAAGAGGTCCTTAGCGACGCCCTCAGGGTTCTTCGAGTACCTTACAGCGGGGAATGAGGCGTCGCCATACTCTTCCTTGATGGGCTCCATGAGTTCCCTGAAGGCCGTCTGCTCGTTCACACTGACTAGCTTCGAAAGTATTTGTGAGGCACCTACAATAGCCTGTGTGACTGGGTCCAGCAACCCTCAGCCCAGCGTGAACTAGCTATACAAGGCCTTAAGCTTTCCTGATTATTCTTGAGATCTTAGTTGGCATGACGCTGTCCTCCTCTATCACGTTAATGCGGGCCCCACAGGCACTGAGATCCGTCAGCTCTGCGACGTTAACTGTTGGCGGTGATATCACCGTCACTCTTGTGCCGCCCTTTATAAGCCTACAGGCAGTCTCTGAAGGTCTGGGCCCTGCTACCGTCTGCCTTAGGTCAGATACTACAACAACCCTTCTGCTGCCGCGCGCCTGCAAAAGAGCTCCCGAGAGGTTTGTGAAGCCTTCAAACCTGAGCGATACCAATAGCCTTATTAGCGCGCCCTCACTTAAAGGGCCCTTCAAGGCGTTTATCCTGTCGTTGAAGAGTATCAGCCTATCAATGGTCCTTGAGGCCATGGCCGCTGAGGCAAGTGCCATGGAGGAGTAGTGCCTCATGGAGCCACTTACGTCAACTATGAGCGTCTTTTTCTTCAGTTTTTCATGCACCCTAAATACTAGGAAGTCGTTAGAAAGTCTCACGTACATCATGGTGGACTTACGCACATCAAGCTTTCCATGAGAGCCCTCAGCGTAGGTAAACCTTCTACCTCTCTGCCCAGGCCCCCTGCTCAGGGACCTTGAAAGCAGCCTCTGCAGCTCTCTTCTCAGGCGCTTGCTCCTGGAGTTCATATAAAGGTCTTGAACAATAGGTACCAGCGTTTGAAGGGGTAACTTAACTAGGTCTGTAAAGCTCCCCCTGCTAGCGCTTATTATGGCCTTGGACTCCGCTAGCAGGTCGGCAGCCCTCTTAGCGAGCTCAGGGTCATCCGCTCTGCCCAGCAGCTCCTCAGATCTCTTGGCCTCCTCCGCAGCCATAATCTCATAGTGGGAGTCGCCGTATTCAAAGTAGAGGGAGGCGTACCGCACCGCGGCTGAGGCCCTTGACAGAGCCTCGAGGGATGACCCCTTAAAGGCTCCCTTGGCCTCAACCCTCCACAGCAACCTGGGATCAACGCTTTTAGCTATCCTGACGGCGTCCTCGTAGGAGTTGGCCTTTGAAATTATCTTGCTTATGACCTCGGAGGCCTTGTCAGTCCTCATCAGCGCAGTGGCGCTCAGCCCTTCGCTAGTGCTCAGCTTAAGTGCCAGCGCAGGCCTCCTCTCAAGCATTCTAGCTGCAAGGCTCGGCTGCAGGGCCCCGCTTCTCCTCATTATACTAAAAATATACCTGAGCCTCTGCGGGCTAGCCCTTGAGATGGCGTCGTAGGGGAGGGTGCTCTGAGCAAGTGGTTCTGCTTTCAGGCCATTGTATGGAAGTGCCGGTCCACCTTCTAGGCCGCGATCCTTCAACGCGCGCGGCCCCTCGATCAGCAGCAGGAGGGCTTTCCTGGTCTCTTCGTTCTTAGCAAGAGTCGACAAGGCTATGAGCTTTAAGTCGTCAGCGCTCAGGCCTCCATTCAGGTTTAAGTAAGCCTCTGCCAGCGTAGCTGCCGTCAGCTCCTCTGCTAGGCTGACGAACCTTCCAATGGATCTAAGCTCAAGCACCCATTTGTGCAGAGCCTCTAGAGCCTCTTCAAGCTTCATCTGCTTCATCCTTCCCTTAGGCGCTCGTCTACTACCTTTCTTATGGCCTCCTCGTCAGCGGGATCCTTCACTAGGGCCGCCTGGGCCACTTCAAGTAAATGCCTCTCGGTAACCTGAGGGCTGCCCTCCGTCTTAGCCACTGCCTGGGCCAGGCCAACCCAGGCTATTGAGGCGTCGACACCTGGCTTGTGAGTTAGGCTACCGAGCCTTCTGAGCTCATTGACTATGTCAACAACCCTTCTTATCAGCGGGCTCTTCACGACAGGCTTATCGCTAAGCTTGAGTAGTATGATCCTCTGCTCCTCCTCAGGTGAAGGGTACGTGAACTCAACCCTCACGACCCTTCTGAGAAACGCGTCACTCAGCTCGCCCTGAGCCACATCATCAGGGTTGCTCGTAAATATAAACTGGAACCCTAGGCCCCTGGCTCTGAACGTCCTCTTGAGCTCTGGAATCACTATCCTCCTCTTATCTATTATGTCTAGGAGCAGGTTCTGGAAGTTCTCACTGCTCCTCCTGATCTCATCGATGAGGGCTCCGGTGTCAAGTAACATGGCCGCGAGCAGAGGCCTCGGTATGAAGGAGTCCTCATTAAAGCCGTACTTCATTGCCATGAGGGGGTGAAAGTCGCCGACTACCTTATACTCATCATAGTCGGGAGAGGCCGGAAGCACAAATGGCGCCCTCCCGGCCCAGAGTCTGAGCAGGGCCTCACCTATCTCGGTCTTGCCGGTTCCCGGAGGTCCCTCAAAGAGGACAGGCCTGCCTATGATAAACGCGGCAAACGTGACCTTGACTATGCGTGGATCTACAACCAACCTGAACCTCTCCTCAAGGAGCCTGACGGCCTCGGATGGGCTCCTCACAGGTTCTTCTGGCTCTAACACCTGTGAGTAGATCTCTCTGGCCTTAGCCTCTATCAAGTCTTCCCTGCTATCGCCCTGCATCTTCGCGCTTCTCTCCATTTATCTCTGACCTTAGCGCCTAAAGGGTTTGTTGGCCGGCCTAGCGTGATTCCCCAGGCTCCGCGAAGTCCAGGCCTATAAGCCACGAACCGGGCTCCTCCAGCTGTACGCCTGGTTCGTCAAGGGAGAAGCATTGGTCTCTGTAGGGGCAAGTAAGGCACCTCCGGCCCCTCTTAGCAGCAGGGAGTATACCATGCCTTTTAACTAAGATGTAGTCGTCAATGGCCCTTAAGGCCATCGAGGTTAGTCTGCTGTCCAACTTGAAGATCCTTGACGTCGTAGGGTACCTTATCTCTACGGTAATGTCACTAATGCCAAGGCTCCTGGCTACGACTATGCCATAGGTGGAGGCCTGTATGACGTCACTCACCCAGGCCCCTCTCCTAGGAGGCCTTGAGCTCTTCCTCTCTATTATGTAGGCGCTGCTGCCGCTCAGCTTGAGCGCGTCAGCCCTCCCAACGATGGTTACGTTCTCGTTCAGCTTAAGAGTCAAGTTCTTCTCACTTGCGAAGCCTGTCAGTCTGTCCCTGAGGTGAAATAGAGCATGAAAGAGGCTTCCGAGGGCCAGCCTTAGGGACTCAAGCAGCCCCCTTCTTCTCGGCATATAGAGTTCGAAGAACGCAAGCCTTGGGCAGTAGCCAAAGGTATGTAGGTCGCTCGGCCTTATCACTGTTGGCCTGTCTTGACCTCCCTTATTGCTAGGCTCAGGCGTTTCTCGTCGACCTCCCACTCAGATGCCTTAACGTTATTTGGTGGAGCGTTGTAAAAGACAGCTATGGCCCTCGTCTCAGACTTTATGTAGTTCTCCATAGCCCTAGCGGCCTCTACGAGCTCCTCGTCGCCACTTATCCAGAGCTCTATATAGGCGTCCACCGACAGATTCGAAAGTTTTCTCATGTACTGTACCCTCCTCACAATCTCCCTTGCTATGCCTTCAAGGACCTCCTCTTCGGACACGCGCTTGTCAAGTGCCACGGTGCCATAGGGGGTCTCATCTGCAAGCAGCCAGTCAGGGTAGCTCGCTATGATTTTCACGTGTCTCCTCTCGATCCTCACGCTCTGCCCATTTACCGTAATATTATAGAAGCCCTTGTTAAGTATCTCTGCGGCGGCGTTCTTATCATCCTTGAGGGCCTTTATTATCATAGGGGTTAACTTCTTGAACTCAGGCCCCACGACGCTGTACTCTGGCTCCAGCTCGTACACCCTAAGCTCGTTCATCAGCTCAGGACCAACTACCTTAACCTCCTTAACGTTGATGGCCTGTGATATGAGCCTCTGGAGCTCGCTGATGGCCTTCTTGACGTCCTCTGAAGAGGGTGACACGTAAAGCGTCCTGAGGGGCCGCCTCAGCTTGACCCCGCCCTTCATCCTTAAGGAGAGCGCGTACTCCGTTATCTCCCTGACGACTTTCATCTTAGCCTCAAGGCTATCGTCTATAAGCCCGGTGTCGGGCTCTGGCATGGCGTTCATGTGTACGCTCTCGGGGGCCTCGGGCTCCGCGGGCCTCACGAAGTTCTGGTATAGATACTCGCTTATGAAGGGCATTATAGGGGCCGCCATAAGTATCCATGTCCTGAGGGCCGTGTAGAGGGTGGCATAGGCCGCCCTCTTAGATGGCGTATCCTTCTCCTCCCAGACCCTCCTCCTTATCAGCCTCAGGTACCACCTGCTTATGTCCTCAACTATGAAGTCCCTCATTATGCGTGCAGCCTCGTGAACCTCGAGCTTGTCGAAGTGCTCCCTGTACTCCTTTAGGTAACTGTTGAGGCGGGAGAGCAGCCACTTGTCCTCGACCTCGAGGTAGTCCTTAACAGAGTCCAGCGCGACCTCCTTTGGATCAAAGCCGTCAAGACTCATGTAGAGCGATGCGAAGGCGTAGACGTTCTTCATTATTGTGAAGTCCCTGGCTGTTAGGTCAACGTTATGCCAGGAGAACCTTAGATCCTCCCATGTGGTGTTGCGGAGCAAGTAGAGCCTCATTACGTCGCGCGGGTACTTCTTGAGTATGTCCTCGACAGCCACATAGTTGCCCAGAGACTTGTGCATCTCCCTGCCGTGCTCGTCGAGTACAAAGCCGTGAACTAGGACCCTCCTATAGGGCACGCTTTCGAATCCTATGACGCCTGAGCGCAGCAGGCTGAAGAACCACCCCCTGAGCTGATCATGGCCCTCAAGCACAAGGTCAACTGGCATGAGGCGCTCGTAGTCCTCCCTCCTCCTTGGGTAACCAAGGCTTGCATAGAAGGCTATGCCGCTGTCAAACCAAACGTCAGCCACGTCAGGAACCCTCGTCATGACGCCGCCGCACTTAGGGCACCTAAGCGTCACCCTGTCTATCCAGGGCCTGTGCAGGTGCTCGGGCCTCCGCCCGCCCAGCCTCTCAATATCGTCAACGCTGCCTACTACCTCCACATGGCCGCAGCTATTGCAGGTCCATATTGGTAAAGGTATGCCCCAGTACCTCTGCCTGCTTATGACCCAGTCCTCAATGTTGCTCACGAGCGAGCCTATCCGGCTCTTAGCCCACGAGGGCACCCACTCTACCCTCTCAAGCTCGCTGGCAAGCTTGTCCCTGAGCTTGCTTACCGCTATGAACCACTGTTCAGTAGTTCTCATTACCAGTGGCGTCTTACACCTCCAGCAGACAGGGTACCTGTGAACCACCTTGCCAAGGTAGAATATAGCCCCCCTCTCCTTGAGGTCCTTAAGTATGGCTTCGTTGGCCTCGGTCCTAAAGTAGAGCCCCCTGTACTTGCCAGCATCCTCCGTTAACCTTCCCTGATTATCAACCACGCTGAGCGGAGGCACGCCAAGGCGCGACCCAACCTCAAAGTCTACGTCACCATGGCCTGGCGCTGAGTGGACGAGGCCTGTGCCCTCGGTCGCCGTGACGCCCTCAGGCGCCAGCACGACGCGATGATATGCCTTGAGAACCTGCTGGGCTGGAACAAGGTCCTCAAGCGGGTGGACGTACTCAAGGTCCTTAAGCTCAGAGCCCTTAAAGGTCCTGAGGATCTTGTAATCAGTTATACCGGCCTCCTTCATTATAGCGTCAACTCTATCCTTTAGTATTATGTACCTTTCACCTTTGGCATCGACCTCGGCGTACTCCATGTCCGGGTGTGCCATGACAAACGCGTTGGCTGGGAGAGTCCAGGGGGTGGTGGTCCAGACTAGCAGGTAGAGGTTGTCGAAGCCTTTAACCTTAAACTTAACGTAAACGGATGGATCCTCCAGCTCCCTATACTCAGACACCTCATAGTCAGCTAGCGTTGTCTCGCACCTTGGACACCAGTGAAGCACCCTCTTGCTCCTGTAGAGAAGGCCCTTCTCATAGGCCACCTTGATTAGGTGCCAGCCAGACTCTATGTAGTCATCAGAGTACGTCACGTAGGGGTTCTCCCAGTCCATGAAGACCCCAAGTTGCTTGAAGTTTTCTGTCATGCTCTTGATATTTTCCTTTACGAGTTCAAGGCATGAGTTAACGAACCTCTCTATGCCTATGGAGGTCTCTATGTCCTTCTTGTTCTTTATGTCAAACTTTCTCTCAACAAGTATCTCTATTGGGAGGCCGTGCGTATCATATCCTGGCTTATCCCACACATCGTAGCCTAGCATCCTGTAATATCTCAGCAACGCGTCCTTCAGTATCTTGTTCCACGCAGTGCCCAGGTGTATGCTGGGTGCGCTCGCGTATGGAGGGCCGTCAAGGAAGTACAGCTTGCCCCTGCTGCCCCTGAGCGATTTAAGCCTCTGGTATATGCCGTTCCTGTCCCAAAAGCTCATCACCCAGTCCTCTATTTCGCGTTGTGACCTTTCGTCAGAGGCAAGGGCGCCGCTGACCTTCATGTTCACACCTCTGTGTTTATCCAGTCAACCTTGACGTACTGGGACTTAACTATGGAGGAGACAAGGTCTCTTATCTCCTTTTCTAGACCCCCCTTCTCAAGTGGCAACTCAAGGAACCTGAACTCAGGAAGCACCAGGGACTTTATGTCCTTTGGCTCAACGCCATACTTCTCCTTAAGAACTTTCTTCACCTCTTCGTGAGCTTTATCATCATAGGAAGCGTAGTAGATCCTGTAGAGCTTCTTATGAACCGCTAAGGCTTCTTCGCCGCTCATAGTAGCACCTAGCTTTAAACCGCATCAAAATGTTTTTATAGGCTTTACTGTCACAGCGCGTTTCAACGTACCCTAGAGGCCCCCTTTGCGCTATAGTAAGGCCTTAACGCTTTAGCCGCTCATTAGCTGCTAGTCAAACGGCTTAGCTATGTAAATGTTATTGTCATTCTTTATGACCCTCGCCTTGAGCCTTGCACCTAATGAGACTCTAGCGCCAACTATAGAGAACACCCTGTAGCAGTCAGGGTCCACCCCGAGAACCTCGCCCTTCAACCAACCGTTGGCGACTACCAACAGGTTAACAGTCTCACCCACTTTGAATGGCCTCTCAACCCTTGGCCTCCTCGTAAATCCAACTTCCTCCGCAGAGGGCGTCAGCCTGTAGCCAATTTCCAGCTCAACCTTCTTAAGATAGTTGTAAAACTCGCGCCAGGTCCACGGCCTCACCCGCGGTGGTCTACGGCCATACTTGTGCTCCTCATATTTCTGCGCGAGGACCCCGGTGGGCCACCCGCTCCTGACCCCCAGGCCGAGCTCTTTAGCAAGCCTTGCTATCTTAGCCAGCTCGCCCTCATTATAGCCAGGCACTATAACGGGCGTCAGGATAACGTCAAGATTGGTCTCCTCCATGAGCTCCTTCACAACTTTTATTATCCTATCGACGTCATACCACTGGACGCCTGCCAGCCTCCTCGCAAGGTTGGAGTCAAGGGCATCTATGCTAAGGTTTATCCTATCCAGGCCCGCCTCGTAGAGCCTCTTGCCGAGCTCCACTGAAAGCGAGCCGCCATGCGTCTCAATGGCAACTCTTCGTATGCCCTTCTTGCTCTTAAGCAGCCTGATGAGATCAAGAATCTTTGGATTTGTCAGGGGCTCCCCGACCCCGTCTATAAGCGCCTCAACATCGCCGCCTTTGGCCTCCGCCACGCTTCCGGCCCACTCAGCCAGCCACTCAACGTCGCTTACTATGTACTCTGAGGCCCTGCGCCGTGAGCTGGGCCCAGCGTCAACGCTGCAGAATATGCAGTCGTGAAAGCAGAGCGTTGAAGGCCTTACCTGAATCACGTTAGAGCCTCTCTCTATGACTCCGAAGGCTATGTGTCCCATCATAGGGAAGCTTTTGAAAATTTTATAAGTGGTTCTCCCATAAACCCTAGGCCCCTCTACTATAGAATCTGCGCACCCAAACATGGGCTCACCTAGCGACCACTTTAAGCTTTCTAACCGCGTAGAGGGGCCTTGTGATGCCTACGCCCTCAAGCAGCTCGCACAGCTTGCAGAGGGCCTTGCCGTTCGCTGTGGGCTCCCCGCACCTGACGCACCTGCCCAAGCCGCTCTTAGGCGTGACCTTAGACGCCAGGGGCTCAAGCAACCTATCTAGGGACTCCATGAAGGCCAGCAGCGAGCCGGGGTGCTCACTCTCATACTTGTAGAGCTCTCTTCTCACCTTAGCCCTCAGGGTGGGAAGCTGGTAAATGTAGGGGCACTCGGTCTCCTGAATGTGGTAACCTTTTAACATGGTGAACGTGGCTGTCTCCCACTCGTATATCTTTCTTAGGGGCTTGATTCTCCTGATGAGCATAGGATCCTTGACAAGCTCAGCTAGCGGGTGCTGTCTCAGCAGGCTCTGGAGGTCGCCCCTCAATATGTTTATGACCGCGGTCTGGCTCTCGTCGTCAAGGTTATGTGCAGTGGCAAGCTTATTGACGCCGAGCTCCCTGGCGTAGTAGTTCATTATCCTCCTCCTTGATATGCCGCAGTACGTGCAGGCGCTTATCCTGCTTGAGGCATCCCTAGCCTTAGCCATTATCTCGTCAACGCTAAAGCCCACATACTCCTTGATTGAAGTTACTATTACGTCAACTCCAAGCTCCTTGGCAGTCTTAACTAGGTATCCTGCGTCCTCCTCTTTGTTGTAGCCATGTATGCCTTCAACTATGTTAAGCCCTATAAGCCTGTCAGGCTTGTATATTCTGCTCATGACGTCAAGTAGCGTGTAGCCGTCCTTGCCGCCGCTCAGGGCGAGCAGCACGACGTCGCCTGGCTCTATCATGCGCCACCTCTCGACCTCGCGCTTAACCCTCGCCGTTATATCATCAAAGAAGCACTCTGAGCACAGGGCCTTGCCACTGTGTGGCTGAAACACTGCCGCTGGCCTCATGCCGCACCTGTCGCAGAGCCTCTGCAAGGGGCTTCCTTTTCAGACCTAGCTATGAGGTTCTTATACGGCTTTTCATAAAAGGCAATAAAGTTTTGCAGACACAAAGAAGACGAAGCTATGCTAAGTCAAGAGCCGTCAGCGGCCGTGTTAGTGCTTCTATGGGGCTCGCCGCCCCATGTACTGCTGGAGAGAAAAAGCTGCAGCGTGGCTTCTCGATTTGCCTGCGACGTCGCGCTTCCAGGGGGCCGTATTAAGAATGGCGAGACGCCTGAGGAGGCGGCCCTCAGGGAGGCCTGGGAGGAGGCCTGGGTTTGTCCATCAATGGTGAGGGTCCTGGGCAGGCTTGGAGTCTTCAGCACAGTGTCGGAGCCGAAAATATATACCATGGCTATTCTTGCGGAGCCTTGGGGACCTATAGACGTTGCACCAAGGGATCCTGAGGTTGACGCGGTTTTCTGGGTTAACTTAGAGCACGTAAAGAAGCTCTCAACAGTTCTTCACAGGGGGAGGCAGGTTCAGGGTGTTAAGCTAGGCAAGGACCTGGTAGTTTGGGGGCTCACGCTTAGGATACTCACGAGTCTCGGCGAGGAGATGGCAACGAGGTCAGTGAAGGACTTTAAGGGTACTTAACCTTAAGCGTAGAGGCTATGACCTTATAAATATCATCTAAGTTCTGAGGTAGCTTAAGGGTCCTCAGAGTCCTGTTGCGTAGCCTCACAAACTCGACCTGCGCTGGGATCAGGTAATCCTCGTCTAGGCGGAGCAGTGAGTAGGATGAGAGGAGGGAGGAGAGCTGACCAACAGCGTCCAAGTTCATTGGGTCAGCCTCTAGCTCCTTCAGCAAGTCAAGCATCTTGCTTGCGAAGGCCTTAGGTATCTCATGATCAACCTTTAAGCTGCTGCTAGAAACCCACTTGCTAAGCTCATAGAGTAAGGACGTGTTAAGCGGGCTCTCGGCCAGCAGCTGAAGTATAGACCTCTCAACGAAGTACTCAACCAGGTGCTCAAAGGTCCTCGGGTAGTCCATGCCTAGCAGCCTGACATACTGCATGAGAGGCATATAGTTATCATAGAGCACGTCAAACTGGTGCGAGAGGTCTACAATGGCGCTCTCCATTACGTGGTTCAGGATAACCCTCTGCTCATCCTTCAGCGACCGCTGAGGGTCTATGAAGCCCTCCCCAAACAGGGAGCTTAGCCTGTTGACGAGCTCTGGCATCATGCCCTTTGAGAACAGCTCATTCATATCCTTCTCAAGGGATTCGTACTCCTGCATCGACGATACAATCTTCGCTCCGCCGAAGACGTCGTACCAGCCGTAATAGGCCGCTGCAAACATGACGTGGTAATAGGACCACGTGACCTTGGATATAAACGTAGCGACGCCGCTGACAGCCCTGAATCTGCCGAGCCTGAGCGGCGTGAACTTCTCTATTACGACCCTATAGGAGTAAAAGTCCGTCTCCTGCTTAAGGGGCTCAAAGAGCAATCTCATGGCTAGCATAGCTGCCATCCTCTCGGGTGTAACGGCCGCGCTCGCAGCGTATCTCAAGTAAATGTCCTTTCCGGAGCCCGCCGAGGGAACGTTAGATTTGGCCTCATCTAGAATCTCGAGCACCTTCGGCTCCAGGTCGCTGCCTGTGAGCGAGCGGAGCAGCTCGAGGGTCCTCCTCATATGAAGCATGGACTGGATGGGCTCAGGCCTGAGTATGTCCTCAAAGAACCACGCGTCACTTGACTGCATGAGCAGGGCTTGCCTCATCATCTCAAGAAGCGTTAAGGACTTAATCTTAGGGTCCTCCTCGTGAGTCTTCAGGTGCTTCCTTAGAAACTCCGACATGACCTCCTCGGAGGAACCCTCGGAGAGAGCAGAGCCATAGTCAAGGAGGGCCCTCTTCGGGTCCACGAAAAGCTCGCTGCCTGTTTTAAGGAACGTGTTAAGGGCCTCCAGGGCAACATAGTCAACAGCGTTCCTGAGCGGCGTCCTCCACGCCTGCGTCCAACCAGGCCTTATGTCAGAGCCGCAGCCGCAGTTGCTTCTCCACCTCTCAACGCCGTGCGGGCAGCTCCATGAGGTGTTCTCAGCCACCTCAACCTCAAGCTCAGGCGGGGATGTCTTTGAGAAGTACTCGCCGAGGTTAGTTAATGATATGCCGTACCCAGGAGCTAACGAGAACGCTCTGGCGAGTTCGATCTCCCCCCTCTTCTTGTGATGTCCAAAGGTCTCGCCGTCGACGGCTATGGTTACCAGCTGGGGCCTGTTTGAGTTGCTATCATAAGCCTCAAGGGCCCTCCTTAGCAGTAGCTCGCCGCTCTTCAGCGCGTCGCCAAAAGCTATGAGCCCTGAGAGCCACTTGTTGTAAAGTATAACGCCTATTTCCTTGCCAGAGGGCAGCACCGCCTTGTACGTGACCCTGGCGTCAACGGTGTGCTCATCAACGGCCTTTTTACTTCCACCTGGCCCTATGACGTTCTTGACCTGGTTAGGGCCCAGCAGGACAAACTTTATGCCATAGTCGCTGAGCAGCTCGAGCGTGACATTATCAACAGCCGCCTCTGGCAGCCAGAAGCCCTCGGGCTCGCGCTCAAAGTACTTTTCGAAGTACCTTATTCCCCACGCTATTGCCGTTTCTCTGTACTCCCTGCTCGACAGAGGCAATATTATGTGGGCGTAGGGCTGGGCTATGGCGTTACCGTGGCCAGACCGAGCTGCAACGCTCTCCTTGTCCGCCTCAACAATAGCGTTAAGGACGCTGGGGTAGTTCTTGGCAAGGTACTCAAGCAGGAGGGGGCCAAAGCTGAAGGTGAGGTAGAGGTAGTTATTGAAAAAGTCCTCCACGAGCCCATGATCATCCTCTAGCTTTGCCCTGGAGTTGCTCTCGTAGCACTCCTTGGTTATGCGGTCGTTCCAGTCATGATAAGGCTTAACGGACGGATCGTAGTCTATCTCCCCCGTCCATGGGTTGAACCTAGGGGGCTGGTAGAAGTGCCCAAAGACCGCTAGGTACTTGTTATCAGGGCTCACACCATTGTCCATAGGCTTTCATAAGTTATAGCGGGGTCGACGCTTATAAGTGCGTCTAATAATCCACCGCAGGAATTGATGGAGAGTCCTTTTATACAACTAAAGTTCGTCCGCAACTAGAGACTTAGCTGTTTGCACGTTTCAGCTTCAGGGTAACGAGCCCATCGATGTACAGCGATATTATCAGCGTGTAGCCAAGAGCATGTGCTAATGAGGTGGGGCTGTTGCATGGTTGGTGTTTAGTGGTTGAGTTTATAAGCCATAGTTTTGTTTTTAATTATTATTGATGCCAGTGCCTTCGGAGAGGCTACTGAGGTCTAAGGAGGTCAGCGAGTACAGGCCAAGGGGCTACATAACAGTTGACGTTAATGAGAACTCTGAGGCCGTCCTCATTGACGGCGTCGTCTACCTCCTCGAGACGGACCTGAGCGAGGTGACCCTTGGCTATTATTACAGGAGGAAGAGGGTCCAGGAGAAATATGATGAGGTCTACGACCCATGCAGCAGGCCCGCTAGGAGGATATTCAAGAGGCTGAGTAACAATGAGAGGGTCCTCAAGAGGGAGATAAGGTGGAAGCTGGCCGCCCTAATTGTCAGGGAGGCAGCAAAAAGGCAGGCTGTCATAGTTCTTGAGAGGCTGCAGGGAGCCCGTCAACCACATGATTGAACACGTCAAGGACCCCAGCTCGGGCACAGAATTTTCCAGGCTGCGTTCAAAGGAATGCAGACGACCATTGAGGAGAAGGCAAGGGGGTATGAAGTTCCAGTCATTTACATTGACCCCAGGAACACGTCAAGGGCTTGCCCTATACACGGTGCCGAGATGATATACGGTAAGGACAGGCGCGGCACCTGCTCTAAGGGAGAGGAGACGTGGCACAGGAATGTAGTCGCCTGCTATAACCTCCTCCTGAGGGCCCTCGGCGGCGATGGGGGCGCTGCCCCAAGCCGCCTGAGGGCCTTGGCCACCGTAGATAGGGGCCCCGCGCCGCTGGTCTTGACGACCGCCCATGAGCCCACGCCGATTGCTTATGAGGCGTGGGTAAGGTGGGGTCCCTAGGTGCATCAAATGATCATAGACAAACAGGAATGAGCATCTAGGGGCAAACGGTTTAATAAGAGGGACATCATGCCTCAAGAGGTTGTGGAGTGGTAGCATGAAGCCCTCAAGAGACGATTATAAGACAGTTTTCCTGGTCCTTCTTCCATACCTTCTGTTTTACCTCTCGTTTAGGGTGTTCTCAACATACTTCCTCTACTCTATGGCTATCTCAACCTTCATTATGGCCCTCTCAGCACTTGCCCTCTTCCCCTCAATAAAGGGGCTTTACACCATTTCTGCGAAGGTTGCTATGGCCATACCGTTTGCAGGGCTTGCCTACCTTCTGTTTTACCTGGGCTGGGTTGGCACAGTTTATCTAGGTCTATCAAAGGGCGTCTACTTCATCTACGACATAGTCCCGCGCCAGGCCTTCTCGCTGTTAGCGCTTATGATTATAGGGCTCTCAGAGGAGCCCTACTGGAGGGGCTTTATACAGAAGGTCGTTGTTAAGGACAGGCTGAAGCTGAGTTGGCCCGTGGCGGCGCTCTTCTACGGCATAGTTCACATAGTTACGGGCGACCTTGTCCTGCCCCTAGCGGCCTTCGTCTTCGGCCTCGTAATGTCATGGGCTGCCGAGAGGTATGGTCTCCTGACGTCAAGCGTGGCCCACGTGCTTTGGCTTTACATTATACTTTACCTAGTCCCTGTCGTCAGGTTACCGTTACCTTAGAGCTATGTCCTTACCTGATGCCCTGGCCCTAAGCACTCTGTACGTCGGGGTTACGCTCCTCGGGTGGTTCGCTTTAACAACGTCAACGCGGGCGGAGCTGGTGTGGCGTGGCGCCGACCTCAGGCTCTCCGGGTCCTTGCGGGCCAGCTCCTCCGCCTCCTTAAGCCTCTCAACATACCTATCAATGTTCTCCTTGGTCTCAGACTCTGTGAACTCAAACATGAGCGCCTCCTTAACTATCAACGGGAAGTACATAGTTGGAGCGTATAGGCCTGCGTCAAGAAGGTACTTACTCACGTCCTCAGCCGAGACCCCGGTCTCGTTGAGGAGGGGCTCGGCACTCAGCACGGCCTCGTGCTTCCTCGGCCTCCCCTTGGCGTAAGGCATTGAGAACAGTTTCGTCTCCCTCAGAACCCTTGATATAAAGTAGTTAGTGTTAAGGGTCGCCACCTCACCAGCAGTCCTAAGGCCCTGAGGTCCAAGGGAGAGTATGTAGACGTAGGCCCAGACCAGCTGGGGTATGTTGCCAAGGAAAGGCCTTATGGAGCCAGGGCTCCTAGGGCCCCTCCACATAACTCTGTACACGTTGCTATCCTTGTCATAGTAAACGACAGGGCCCGGCAGCACGTCGCTCAACTTGACGCCGCTAGTAATCTCGCGGTCCTTTATGCACACGGGGCCTGCCCCTGGCCCTCCGCCTCCATGTGGTGTTGAGAACGTCTTATGCAAGTTGAGGTGAGCGACGTCAAAGCCCATGTCGCCGGGCCTCGCGCGACCCATTATCCCGTTAAGGTTGGCCCCATCGTAGTACAGGAGCCCGTCGACAGCATGGACGTCCCTCGCAACGTCTAGTATCCTCTCCTCAAAGAGCCCCAGGGTCGACGGGTTCGTCAACATGAGGCCGGCCGTCTGCGGCCCAAGGGCTGCCCTGAAGGCCTCATAGTCCATGTTGCCATCCTCGGCTGTCGGGATCTCGACGACCTTGAAGCCCCCCATGGCAGCGCTGGCTGGGTTGGTGCCGTGGGCGGAGTCAGGCACTATTATCTCCTTCTTTACGGCGTCCTGTCCCTTGACGACGTGGTATGCCCTTATGATAGCGACGCCCGTGAACTCGCCCTGGGCCCCAGCCGCTGGCGCCAGGGTGCAGACGTCCATGCCAGTTATAGCTTTAAGCCACTCCTGGAGCTCATAGAGCATCCTAAGCAGACCCTGGATCCTCTCCTCAGGCATCAGGGGGTGGAGCTGCTCAAGCCTCCAGTCAAAGCCGTACTTAAGGCCTATGCGTGGGTTGTACTTCATTGTGCAGCTGCCCAGCGGCACGGGGCCGCTATCAACGCCATATGACATCTCTGAGAGCCTTGTGAAGTGCCTGACGACCTCGACCTCGCTGACCTCTGGCAGCTCAGGCTCCCTGTCCCTTGCAAGCTCCTTTGGAATTGCAGGGTCGCCGAGCGTTCTCTTAAAGTCATCGCTTAGTCCTGAGAAGACGAGCCCCCTTCTGCCGCGGCTCAGCTCATATATCAGGGGCTCACCCCACCTTGCCTGCTCAAAGGTCAATGTGAGTCCACCTCCATCATGGAGCTCACTAGCTCCTCTATGTTGTTCTTGCTGTGCAGCTCGCTGAAGCTCAGAAGCCCCCACCTCTCACTGGCCCAGCTCACGTAGCTGGACAGAGGGAGGCCAGCCATGATGCCTTTATCGAACAGTCTAAGCCAGACATCTCTGTAAGGGGCCCTGGTCTCGACTATGAAGTCCTCAAAGAACTCGCCTGAGAGCGGCAGCTTATACCCAGCCTTTGTGAGGAGCTGCGCCGCGTAGTGAGCTCTGTGCCATATGGCCTCTGCTAACTCTTTAATGCCCTTAGGGCCGAGGAGCGACAGGTAAACGGCAGCAGCTATCGCGTTGAGGGCGGCGTTCGTAGTTATGTTGCTGGTGGCCTTTGACCTCCTTATGTGCTGTTCCCTTGTCTGGAGTATCATCGTGAACGCGCGGGAGCTGCCGTCCTTAGTAGTCGTGAGCCCTATTATCCTGCCTGGCATTTGCTTTATCAGCTGGCCGTCCCACTTGACAGCGAATATGCCAAGCGTTGAGCCCCCTGCGTAAACGCCAAGGCCGAGGGGCTGCCCCTCGCCAACAGCTATATCAGCGTCGAGCTCCCCAGGCGGCTTATAGAGGCCAGCCGTGATCGGGTCAAGGCCTACTACGAAGAGGGCCCCAGCGTCATGTGAGACCTCCGCTAAGCCTCTAGCGTTAAGGTCTACTATTCCGGTGAACGTGTAGGGAAGCTCCATGTAAACGGCCGATGCACCGCCGTTGCTGAGCTTCTCCTTGACGTCCTCCAGGTTCGCGTACCCAGTGCTTCTGTCGGTGGCGTAGAACTCAATCTCTATGTCCTGCGGCCACGCATAAACCTTGAGAGTCGAGAGGTGGAAGGGGTTTATTACGTCGGGCACTAGGACGCGCTTGATACCCTTGACTCTAACTGCCATCAGCGCGGCCTCGCCGAGGGCACTTGCCCAGTCATACATGCTTGAGTTGACGACGTCCATCTCAAGCAGGTCTGCCATGAGGCTCTGATACTCAAACAGGGCCTGCTGGAGCCCCTGGCTGACCTCAGCCTGATAGGGGGTGTAGGCCGTGAGGAACTCGCCGCGTCTTACGATTTCTGTCACTACGGGAGGCACGTAATGAGGCCTCACGCCTCCCCCAGCAAAAGGCGGAATCCTAAGCTGCGTGACGTTTCCTAGTCTATCCTCCACTATTGCAGAGACCTCAACCTCGCTGAGGGGTCTGCCAGCGCCTATAGGTAAGGAGTTCCACCTGTGCTCGTCTAGGAAGAGTTCCCTCGGTATGTCGGAGTAAAGCTCATCTGTGCTCTTCGCGCCAATAATCGTTAACATCTCTTCAACGAAGCTCCTTGAGGAGTTAGGCATCCATGGGTAGCTCAAAGTTCAGCCCGGGTCGTCTAGGACTTCGTCATTTTTAAGCTTGAGAATGAGGGTCTTAAATGACTGCAAGTGGCGCAGTGCAACAGCTCTAGCTTTCCAAGGACCTTATTCTGCTCGCGGACCTCCTCTGAAGAATATACGCTACTATAACGACAATAGTCAGCAGGGCTGCTGAGACAGCGTAGTAAAGGCCTCTGCTAAAGCCACTCCTTGGGCTAATGTTGAGCGAGACTAACACGTACATAGCGGAAGACCATGTTAGAGGCGATGTAGTGGGGAGAGGTAGCCCACTTTTGGGGTCTACGGCCTCAGGAAGGAGGCCATGCTGGGAGTGCGCGTATGCCCAGCTTAAGGCGCTCATTGCGCCGCTGTAGTTGCCGCTCTCTGAGTAGTAAAGGCCTAGGAACAGCGTAGTTATAACCCAGGGTGGCATTGGGCCGCTGCTGTCAAAGAGGTACTCATTATAGTGATAATTGTCACCATAGAACCGCGCAAGTCCTCCAACGCTAGGATTCCAGAGGGACTTAAGGACAGACTTAACGTCGCTGCTAACAGCATAGCCTGGCCACGCGCTCAGGTTAAGCGCGAGGGGAAGAATGGAAGAGGAGCTCAGCAGAGGCGCTTGCGGCGTTAACACTAGCTCTGAGCCGTTTTGGGTGAAGAGAACCTCACTAGTCATATCCGAGTAAAAGGCGGTGCCGTTCCAGAAGTACTTGATAATGCTTTCCTTAAGCAGCGACGCTGCCTTAATGGCAGGACTTGTATTGTAGCCAAGGTAGGACAGCAGGTAAGCCGCGTCCACGAGGCCGAGGTAGTTGAAGGCCTGTGTCCAGAAGTGATATCCAAGACGGTCCTCCCAGACGCTGAGGTCCTCTGGCACTAGGTGAAGCTTAGACCCAAGTATCCAGGAGACCTGGGCGCTGACACTCTTATTGAGCAGGGGCAGGGCCTCCTCAAGGAACGTCACGTTATGGGTCAGCATGAAGTACTGGTATATGCCGACCTCAACTATGCCGACGCTGTCAAGCTCAGGTATTCCGAACGAGCTGTCGGGCGCCCCGGTGTAGAAGTTGTAACGGGTGTACCACACGCCGTTGCCGTACTGCGGCGCCTTAAGGAGCCACAGCCAGTACTTGAGAGCGCTGTCAAGGTGCCCTGACTTCTGTAGCGCCATTGCGGCGAAGGACGAGTCCCTGACCCAGCTGTAGAGGTATATAGGGCTTGGAGACGCCGCGAATGTTCCAAGGTAAGGGTTCTGGTCGTCCTTTAAGACAAGCAGGGAGAGGTAGTACTCGCTCGCCAAGGCCTGGGAACTGAGGCCTAGGGGCCTCCTTGAGCTCATAAGCCATTCGTCTACCCTTACCGCGTTATAATTGATGAGGTCCCCTACGTTAGGGTTGCACGTTGAGTTAAGCGAGAGCTCAACATAGCTCTGGCCCTTTGGCAGGCTTATACTTATGACGGTGTAGTTAGGCCTGCTAACGTAAGAGACAGAGCCATTAGTGCACAAGTAAACTCTGAGGTTGTAGGCGCTCATATAGGTCACAACGCCGTTCTGCGCTTGAGTTACGGTGGCGCCAGCCGATATGTTGACATATGCATTAAGCTGCTTCTCCGCGGCCACCAAGCTCAAGAGCTTAGTCGTTCCAGGCGGGGCGAGGGTCTGGAGCTCATAGCCACTATCGCTGTATATAACTACAGTGTTGTTTAGGCCTAGAAAGGCCCGACGGGAGAACCCAGCGTTAAAGGTCAGCTCTATTGGAAGGAGCCCCACAGGGCCTAGGTAGAAGTTAGTTATCATAGGCTCCGTGTCAACAAGGCCGTCAAGTGACGCGTTCTCTATAGGTATACCTGTCATCACTAGGAAGCTGTCGTTGACCCAGTTGCTTAGCATCAGAAAGGACGGTGAGAGGTTAGCTTGGGATGGGCCTGACCCCAGCGCAAGCGCATGCTGAGTTAAGAGGGGTCCTGCGGCGCCGATAATCATCAGCGTCGCTATAATGGCTGCCACAATGTGACGCGTAAGCGTTGCCGCCCCCTCCTTAGGCGCGGGCCTCTGCAACTTTAACTCTGACGCGCCCTTCAAGGCCTGCATATTATGGTAGGTACCTTGAGTTGTAAAGCTGCTAGCAGCTCGCAGGCCCTTAAAGACACCCCCGCAAAGAGCTCTTATTACTGACAGCCCTTGGTGGCCTGGCTGCAGGCCCTGCATAATCTCTGCTTCACCCTCGCTTTACACCTTAAGCTATGGGGCCTCTACTACCTGTACGATGCCACCACTTAACCTAAAGGGGTAAACCTTGACAGGACCTCATTTAGAGGACCGATGAGGGAACTCTTGCCCCTTTTAAGGGGGCT
Source organism: Acidilobus sp. 7A (assembly GCF_003431325.1). Classification (NCBI taxonomy): domain Archaea; kingdom Thermoproteati; phylum Thermoproteota; class Thermoprotei; order Acidilobales; family Acidilobaceae; genus Acidilobus; species Acidilobus sp. 7A. The sequence continues at coordinate 516,474 of NZ_CP010515.1, forward strand.
CTAGGCTAGTAGTCGCCAGGAGAGGTGTCATGAGCGACCAAATTATAGATCTCCTGGGCCTGTTTAAAGAGCACGGCCCTCTCTCAGCAGGGGACGTCTCCCAGAGGCTTAACATTCCTAAGTATAAGGCTCTTGCCGTCGTGTCGTGCCTGAGCAGCCTCGGCCTCCTGGAGCCGCTTTACGTGAAGGGGAGCTACAAGATCTACAAAATAAGCGCGCTTGGCGAGCAGTTCCTTGAGAAGGCGCTGAAGGCCGGCAGCGCCAGCGATGCCTTCGGGGGGCTTTTGCTGTCACAACAGGGCAAGCAGGAAGTCACGACATAAAAGCGCTTAGCGCTAGCAGGCTTAGAGGTCTGTAGCTTCGCGTGGATCCCTTGTTTCGTTGCAACGTTTAAGAGGTCTGGATGAAAGACGGCCTTCCCTTAAGGTTTACTATAGGCATCGCTGCCCAGCCAGGCCTACTCCTGTCGCTTAACTCCACCCTCTCACCAGTTTCGTCAACTTTTAGTAAAACATATTTATATTTTAGCTCCTCGTCGTTGAACCTTGAGCGGAAGAAGTATATTATGGGTATGCCGTAGAATTTGTAGTAATCCCTATAGGTAGTCTGAATAAAGTAGTACATATAGCCGTTCTCAACATACCTGTAAATTGGCATTACAATGGAGTATGAGACCATGCTTGACGCAAGCCTGGCTATATCTGGGAGCGAGCTCACTTCAACAACATAGGCCTTGGGTACCTCTTCCAGAGATCATCACCTTAGCGTTCAAAGGAAATAAGCGTTTTAAGCGTTTTAACGTGGTTAAAACATGTGCGGGGGTGCCCGAGCCTGGCCAAAGGGGACGGGCTTAGAACCCGTTGGCGTAGGCCTGCGTGGGTTCGAAGCCCACCCCCCGCACCTTCGATTAACTTATTAAATCAGCATCTCAAGTGCTTGGCAAGGAATCCTTTCCAGCGCGCTAAGGCGGTGCGCGATACCATGGAGCGACGCGCAAAGGGCTTAGCGGAAAACCCCTGGCGTTTGGCGAGACTCTGACCTCCTCCCCGCCCTAAAGGGCTAGGCTTTCAGTTGTAACGCCTCTATGTAACTACTAGTTATTTTTAATTATCTCTAAATATTGTTTTGATAAATTATGTTTATATAGCGTTACCGAGGCAGTTTTCATTGGCGACTCCCCACCTGATGACGGGCGCCGCTCAACGAGGGTGGGAGTGATAAAAGGCGTGGATAAGAGGGTAGCGGCGTCTCCCTCGACTAGCCCCGGCGACTTAAGGGTGCCCGCGTGTGATCCCTTAAGAGGGGTGCCCGCGGCGGAACTAGGTTAAAAGTTAAGGAAAAGTCACGCCACGGGTAAACACAGCGCGGGTTCTACTACACAAAGATAGGAAGCAGCTTTGTACACGTCCCCCGCAGGAGGTTGAGAGCCGCTAATTTCGTGAGCGTAAGGTTCACTTGGACTTGGCGGAGCTTAGCGCCTTGATCTTATGGAGCGCAGTTGACCACGCCCTGTCGCTTACCCTGATGCCGCTCTTCTCGAGCCCCTCCTTAACTCTGTTTAGGAACTCTTCATAGCTTAGCGACTCCCTGGCGGTGCCCAAGTCAACGTTAATGATCTTCCTAGAGGTGGGCTCTAGGACCCTTATAACGTCGCTCACCTGACCCTTCCTGCTGTACCTGTAAACGTCAAGCTCCCTGAAACCGAGGAGTTCAAGTAACGCCTTATAGTACGTGAACTGCGACCCCCTGCTCACTTTCGCTTTCCCCTTCACTACCGCGGGACCCCTCCCTTATATAAAAGGCTTCTAGAGGTTGGTGAGCGACACGAAGGTGAGCGTAAGCCTAGAGTTCATGGTGACTGTTATCAGGTCCCTAGGGAAGAACTACGTGACCCCCAGGGACGTAAGTGCAGCCATGGGCGTCTCAACGAGGACCGCTGGAAAGATACTGAGGGCGCTGGAGAGCCAGGGCCTCGTAGTTAGGTACTCTAACAGGGCGTACCGCGTGCTCCATGAGTCACTGGGACCTGAGGGTGAAGACCATGCGCCTCCTCTCATAGTCAGGTACCCTGAGGACCCTCCCATCCCTTACTAGCTCCGCCAGGGCCCTCCGCAGCGGCCTTCTATCACCAGTCCATGAAAGCTTCAAGGCCAGCTCCTCAAAGGTGAGCCCCCTCGTGTCAAGGGCTGAGAGTACCCTGGCCTTAAGGTCCTCCTCGCTCAAGCCTTACCCTAACTGATGTTTAAAAAGAGGAGAAGTTAAGAGCTTTATGGCCTGAGGTTCCTGTTCTCCTCCCTGAGGACGTCAGCTATTATATCGACGGCCTTCATCATGAGCTCGTCACTTATCACTAGCGGCGGAGCTATCCTGATTGTGGACATGCCAGAGCCAATGACTACAACGCCGCGCTTGAACGACTTCTCTAGCACGTTAGCGAGCTCCTTGGTTGCGGGCTCCTTGGTGCGCCTGTCCCTGACGAGCTCAACCCCTATCATGAGGCCCTTGCCGCGGACGTCACCTATTATCTCGAGCTCCTCCTTGAGGTCATTGAAGTACTTGAGGACCTCCCCGCCAAGCTTAGTGGCGTGGTCGAGCAGGTTCTCCTCCTTAATGACGTCTATTACGGCGCTCATGGCGGCCGTCGCTATGGGGTTGCCGCCGAACGTGTTGGCGTGGCTCCCCCTGGTAAGCGCGGAGGCGACGTCGCCGCGGGTCACCACAGCCCCCAGTGGAAGGCCGCCGCCTACTGCCTTGGCCAAAGCCATTATGTCGGGCTTCACGTTCCAGTGCTCTATGGCGAACCACTTGCCGCTCCTGCCCATCCCGGCCTGCACCTCATCGTCTATCAGGAGTATCCCGTGCTTGTCGGCGAGCCTCCTCAGGCCCGGCAGGAAGTTGTCAGGCGGAACCACGTAGCCTCCCTCGCCCTGGATCGGCTCAACAATTATGCCAGCGACCTCGCTCGGGTCCACGAGCTTTGCGAATATCCAGTCCTCAAGGTAACCTAGGACGGCCTCGCCGCACTCCTTGGGGTCGTCGGTCCTGAACGCGCAGCGGTATGGGTACGGGTATGGCACGTGTACGACTCCAGGCATTAGGGGGCCGAAGCCCTTCCTGTAGTGTGCCTTGCTGGCAGTGAGCGAGAGGGAGCCCATGGTCCTCCCGTGGAAGGCCCCAAGGAATGCTATGAAGTACTGCCTCGAGCCGCCGTAGAAGTACCTGGCGAACTTGAGCGAGCCCTCTATACTCTCGGTGCCGCTGTTGGTGAAGAACACCTTGCCGTTGTCTACAGGTGATATGCCTAGGAGCTTCTCAGCGGCAGTCACAGCGCTCTCGTAGTAGAAGTCAGTTAGGGAGTAGTGTTGGAGCCTCTCAGCCTGCTCCTTTATAGCCTTAACCACCTTGGGGTGGCTGTGGCCCACGTTCATGACTGCTATGCCAGCGTTGAGATCTATGTACTTGTTGCCGTCGACGTCCTCCACTACGGCCCCGTGACCCTCCTTAACCACTAGGGGCACCCACCTCACGTAGGACTGCACAAGTACCTTAGAGTCCCTCTCAATGACGCTTCTGGCCACAGGCCCTGGCGGCTCAACCCTTATCAGGGGAGCCTCTGACACCCTTGTCACCAAAAAGTTAAGAGCCTCAGAGGTTTTTGTGTCTAAGGCGAGCTAATCTTGCCAAAATACGAGTTTGAACTTATAGAGGAGTATTTTTTAGAAGGCGAACACAGGTATAGGTTAAAAGTTAAGGGAAGCAACTTAATAATTAACGTTGCAGCTAGCAGTTTAGAGGAGGCGGCATCTAAGGCTGCCGGAATCCTTGAGCAGACGAACGCCGCAGCGTTTATAAACGCCAACAAGGAGGGGTCCAGGAGTTAGCCTGGGTCATGCGTCAGGATGGAGGGCCCTTCCTGTTGTTAATCTCTGTGTTGCTCTCTATGGACCTGTTGGGCCATATCTGGGAATCCGTTATTACGGCCCCATCGCCAATTACTACGTTGTTGCCTATGAAGCTGTTGACTATCTTTACGCTGCTGCCTATAGAGACGTGCCTCCCTATAATGCTTGACTCAACCGTGGAGTCAGCGCCAACTACGCTTCTGTCCATTACTATTGAGTTGGTTACCTTAGCCCCTGACCTGACAATAACGTAGTTGTCAACTATGGAGTCAACAATGGCTGCCCCATCCTCTATAGAGACGTGCCTCCCTATGAGGACGTGCCCCCTGAGCTCTATCCTCTTCTGGGCGGACCTCTCAATCAGGTCCACGTGGTCCTTCTTAGACCTTGAGCTGAAGCCCATCATGTATATCGTGTCATGGTAAACTGTTGAGACCCCTAACCTCTCTGGCGGCAACGCCTGGAGCAGGTAGAAGGAGGCCTTAATGAAGCTCTCAAGGGTGCCCACGTCGAACCAGTAGCCGTCAAGCGGGTATCCAACTATCTTGTAGCCCTTAGCTATGAGGTACGGTATTACGTCCCTTCCAAAGTCACCTCTGCCCTGCTTTATGAGGGAGCTGAACTCGTCGGACCTGAGAAACTTGACCATGTCGTGGGAGAGCACGTAGACGCCCGTGTTAGCCATGTTTGACGGTGCCTTCTCGGGATTCGCGGGCTTCTCCACGAAGGTCTCAATTGTCCAGTCCTTTCCAAGCTTTGCTAGGCCGAGCTGCCTCAGCGCCTCCCTGTCGTCAACCCTCTTAAGTGCTATGGTCATGAAGGCTTCATGAGCATCGTGGAGCTTCGACATGCTGCCCAGGTCAAGGCTTACAACGGTGTCGCCCTGAACAACCAGCAGGTCATCATTTATGTCGTAGTAATCCGCCAGCAGGGCAACGGAGTGGGCGTTGCCTATGCTCACTACGTTTGGCTGGTACCTAAGCTTTAGCACGAGCCTTCTGCCATCAGGGGTCCGCAGGGAGAATCTCTCCCCCAGGTGATCATAAAGGTCCTTGTAGTTGTAGTAGCCGCTGACTCCCAGGAAGACCTCGCTTATGCCCTGAAGAGCCAACTCTTCCATAATAAGGTCTATCAGGAACCTGTTGAGGAACCTGACCATAGGCTTTGAGGTGTCAACCGTAAGCGGGTAAAGCCTAGTGCCGAGGCCGCCGATAGGTATCGCCGTCTTCTTAATCTCAGCTATCCTGCCCACCACTTATTTCCTTCGCCATTCAGGACTTATAAAAATACCACTAAAGAGGCTATTCTACTCATTTGTTTATGGAGCTAAGTGCACGCGCTCATGAGGTGCCTAGCTCTCTCAGCGTCCAAGCCGAACAGGTCCTGTAGCCATTTATTGATATAGTAGTTGGTTTCAGCTGCGTTAACTACTTCCTTCGGCAGGCTCTGTTCAGCCTGCAGGAGCTCCCCTACGCTGCACGCTGTTCCTATAACATTCCCAGCCTTATCCCTGAAGTTAAAGCAGAGGTCGCCTGGCAGCTTAACTCTAAGCAGCGCGCAGGGGCTTCTTCTGAGCCCCTCCTTTAACTTGAGGCCGAGGAGCTCCAGCGCGTAGCTGTACGTGAGGAAGGAGTCGTAGGGGTCACCCAGATAGCTGAAGTATGCGTGAACTTCCCCCTCTCCCCCAGGCTTCGTGGCCATGTAGTAGAAGTGGTCGCTTATCGACATTATTCTCCAGGCCCTTAAGTAGTCGCCCCCCAGGGCCTTAGCAAAGTAGTAGTATCTCCTGAGTGTGTCAAAGGCCTTTCTCTGCATTCCGTTGCCCAGCCAGGCGCTCAGGTCCCTCTCGTCGGCCCAGCTTATCGTTGACCACGGGGGTACGTCGAAGTAATCCTTGGCCTCAAGGTTTAGGGCCTCGGAGGCCTTGAGAAACTTGACCCCTTTCCTGCTCAGCTCTATTGGAAGCCATCTCAGGAACTCATGGATGCCTGACTCAGGCCAGTGATGCTCTCCGAAGGTCTCATAGTCAAGGGCGACAACTACAAGGTCTCCTGGGCTCGCGGCCACCCAGGAAGCGTACTTGTCTGCCGTCAGAGGGTAGCCCACCCATTGCCTGTTGCTGAACCTGAAGCCAATGTCGTCACTGAGCCTGTAGTTCCTCAGTAGAACCTTAACGTCGCAGAGCGGGTTACGGTAGACGTAGTTAGGTGAGCGCCATCCCAAGAGGCCGTCCACGCCCTCGGTTATGACGCCCTTAAAGCCCATGTTGCACAGGGCACAGCCAATGTCGTTGTTGTATATAAACTCCGTGTTCTCAGCGATGGAGGGGTTGACTCCAAACGTCTCCTTCACGAGCTCCACCTGGGCCTTGACCTGCTCCATGAACTCGCCCCTGTCAACGAACCATGCCAGGGAGTGGTAGTAGGTCTGGACTGCCAGCTCCAGGGACCCCCTCTCAACCATCTTTCTCATTAAATCAACTACATCAGGGTGCTCAGCCCTTAACCTCTCCAGCAGGACGCCGCTGATGCTCATAGTAACCTTAAAGTCGCTTACCTTGTCAAGCGCCTCGTACAGTATCCTCGTGGCGGTCCTGTAGGTCTTGGAGACTACGCGTGAGAGTATCTCCGAGTTGCCCTGAGAGTCTAACGCGCTATCAAAGTCCTGTGGTAAGTTAGATGGCGAGTAGTAGGAGAGCCTCTTAAGCCTCAGGGGCTGGTGGAGCTCAAAGAAGAGAACAACGCTGGACGTCATGTGGTTATCGCCTTGTAGTAGGCCATCTGCCTGGCCTTGTCATAGCATGAGAGCAGCTGCGCCGCTGCAGACTTGGGCCTGAACCTGTTGTTAACATCGTTGATCGCGAACTCCCTGATGTAGGAGTCCAGGGTTGGCTCACTCTGCGCCATTGACCTCAGCCTCTCAATGGGTATGCGCTCAACGTCGTGGTCCCACATTATGTGGGTCATGGACTCCATTGCTAAGCCAAGCTCGTGGGGGTCCTCGGGCCTAACCAAAAGGCCGTCCCCTTTCCCTGACCTTACGTCAACAACTATTTCCTTAAGGCCTCCTACGGCTGTCGCTATCACAGGGGTCCCAAGGGAGAGGCTCTCGGCTGCGACAAGCCCGAATGGCTCCCATCTAGACGGCGCTAGCATTGACGTGGAGAGCCTTACAAGGGCCCTGTAGACCTCGTTGGGTAGCCTGTTAGCGGATATAATCACCCTACCCCTCCTCTCCTCTGCAAGCCTTCTGACGTACTGCTCGTACCCATAGTCGCCGACAGGTATGCCGAGCACCACAAGGGACGCCGAGGGCGCATAGTCAAGGGCCCTTATGGCCAGGTCTATTCCTTTCTGAGACGTCAGCCTGCCTGCGATAAGGAAAGGCGCCAGCCTCTTATCTATGTCATCTGTCCAGGAGCCCGGCCTTATGTACTTATCTATAATCTCAAAGAGCACCTGATGATCAATAGTGCCATAGCTTGACTTTATCCACCTCTCGACCTCCTCGAGGCTCCAGTCCGTGGCATTATAGACAACGCAGGACTTGCTGCCTATCCAGTCCCCATACTTCCTCTTCAGCTCCTCATTCAAGTAGGAGTAGCTGACTGTCTGCAGTGTATCAGCCTCAATGACGCCGAAGGCCTCTACGTTGCCCCCAACCGAGTCCCAGGCATTCCTATTGCTCACAGGCTCGTGCCTGTAAACCTTCCAGACCAGGTGGGGGCTATCATCAAGGCCTGCCCAGTCCGACGAGGCGTAGTGCCAGGGGAAGCTTGGGGAGCCGCTCAGATGTATCGTGTAAAGGAGGGGAATGGCGTATCCCCTCTTCTCAAACTCGTCCCTAAGCGCTACGCCAGCCAGCACCGTGTGCCAGTCATTCATGTGAATTATGTCAGGTTGGACCTCTGTCCACGAGAACGCCCTCACGGCCCTCGCTAGTAAGGCCGCCTTCTCCTCAACATAAGAGTAGGGGCTCCACGAGTCAAAGACCACGCCTGTTGAATAGTCAAGGCCCTTGAAAAGCACAACCCTGAAGTTATCTATGAAGGCTTCCTCAGCCCCTAGGCAGTAATCGTATTTATTGCCATCGACGCCCCTCCGGCTGCCGCACGCTGCAAAGTCAAGCGGCTTCAGCCCGTATCTCGCCCTCGTCCCAAGGTCAAGGTGTCTTCCGTGCGATGGCATCAGCACTGTGACCTCTATGCCCTCCTGGCTGAGGGACTTAGCGTAAAGGTACACCGCCTCACCAAGGCCGCCAAGCTTCACTATAGGGGCTAGTTCAAACGTCAGCATCCAGACCCTCTTTATCGACCTTGGCGCTATAAGCCCTCTGTGAGCCAAGCCCTTCCGCCTTGTATCTAGTACAGGACTCAGGTTAAACTCTAATAGGTGACTTAAATGGGTTGGTGACAGAGTCGTTTGGGCACTGCATTAATGATAGGACGCCATACTTGAGCAGCAGGGAAAGGGGGACGGTGGCGCCTTTCACTATTCTCTCGAACGTTAGTGCCGCGCCCAGCCATATCCTATTCCAGTACCTCCTTCCAGTGTGCTTTAGGCTGCTCTTTACCTTCGGGCACCTAACCCTCACGTAGCCTACTCCATCGACATATGGCGTGTGGCCATGATACATAAACCTCAGCCTAACCTTCCTCAGGCCGAAGAGCGCGTATTCGCAAAGGTCGTAGTGGACCCTTGCGTAGGCGTAGAGGAGCCTGTACCTATCCTCGTCTCTTAGGAACACAAACTCTATGGGCTCATACTCGGCCTTCGCATCGGACCTATATATTGAGAAGGGGAACCAGGCGTAGATGGCCAGGCCTACAAGCCTCTGATTAATTTCATCAGGCCACGCAGTCATAGAGAACTCCCTAGCTGGGTCAACGTTCCTGGGCAGCTCCACCTCGGCAGCGTAATCATTAATGAGTGACTCTACTAGATCCGAGGCCAGACTGACCATCTCAGGCAGCCTTGACTTAAGGCCTTCGCGGTCGCCTATAGCTAGCCTCAGGGAGCTTGGCAGGCCGTCGAGGAGCAGGCTCCTGTTCCTGAGCTTTGCGCACTCCCTCTCCAGGCTCTCAACGTCTGGCGGCTCCATCAAAAACTTGGCACCTGCTGCGATAGCCTATAGTACACCCTTTTCCTTGTCCTGCCCCTGTTCTCTATGTTAATGACCTCTATGCTGCCAACCTCACAGGTGTTTTTAACGTGAGGGGCTCCATCAGCCTGTATGTCAACGCCCGGTATCTCAACTACCCTTAGCCTGTCAACGGCTGGGGGCAGCCTGCTGGCGAGCTTGACTATGCCCGGTATCTGCAGGGCTTTCTCCCTCTCAAGCCAGTACACCTTAACTTCAACGCACTTCCTCAGGATTTCATTAGCCTCTTTGACGGCGTCAGCTATGGCGCTCCTCCAGTTCTCCAAGTTAGACAGGTCAAAGTCGTCCTGAGCCATGTCAGGCCTTATGCGACCACCCGTTATTTTGGCGTTGTACTTGTTGTAGAGCACTGCAGCTAGGACGTGACTGGCCGTGTGAAGCCTCATCATGGAGTACCTCCTGTCCCAATCTATGATGCCCCTCACGCGGTCGCCCTGCTTAAGCTGGGCGGGCGACTCAAGTACGTGGGCTACGTCGTCACCGTCCTCAACCACGTCTATAACCTTGACCTGGGCGTCAGCGGGCAACACCAGCACGCCCGTGTCAGCGTCAAGGCCCCCTGAGGGCCCCGGGTGGAAGGCGGTGGCGTCAAGGTAGACCTTGTTCTGGTCGATTTTAGTCACGCTCGCCTCAAACTCCTTGATATATGAGTCCTCCTGGTATAGCAACCTAACCATCTCACGCACCCTTGGCTGGAGCCGCCGGCGGGACTTGAACCCGCGACCACCGGCTCTCCCGACCTCGGCGCCCCGAGACCATACGAGGCCGGCGCTCTACCGGCTGAGCTACGGCGGCCCTAAATGCTGTAACACCTGCCATTCGTTTAAATGCTTAACCTGGTTTCAGCTAGGTTGGACAGGCGCAGCTAAGGCCCTCCATGGCTGTGAGGGAGCGCCAACCCTTGCAGTTAGCCCCGAACTGGGATAGAGCCTGCGCCCTAGGGGGTTCTGAAGACCCTCATTGCCCCAAGGTGATGGGTCTGACCCCCTCCCCGCCCTGAAGGGCGAGGCTTTTCAATTGTAACCCCGAGCAGATGAGGAACCTGGAGCTGTCCTGAAGGGGGCCCTCGCTTCTGAGGTCGGCCTAAGTTGGCTTGACGCAGCAAGCTATATGAGTATCCCACTATGTGTACATAGTAGGTTTTATTTTGTTTCGAACTTAAGATACGTGACGCTTTAAACCTTCTGTAGTCTTCTGACAGGTCGGTAAGGCCCTTTGATTGGTATTGAAAGTAAGCTCTCGGATAACGTTAAGCGCATGAGGCCATCGGAGATAAGGGAAATCCTAACGCTCACCGAGAACAGAAAGGTGCTTAGCCTGGCAGGGGGTTTGCCAGGACCTGAGGTTTTCCCAAAGGAGGAGCTTGCGGCTATCGCTTCAAGGGTCATAGAGGAGCTTGGTGACAGCGCGCTTCAGTACTCCCCAACCCTTGGCGTCATGCCGTTCAGGGAGGCAGTAGTAGACTTTGTTAAGGGGAAGGGCGTTAAGGTCAATGACAACGACAGGGTAGCCGTCACCACTGGCAGCCAGGAGGCAATATACCTGCTTGCCATGACCCTCGTGAACCCAGGCGACGGCATTGTTGTCGAGAGCCCGACGTATCTGGCCGCGCTCAACGTCTTCAGGTACCACGGGGCCGAGTTTATACCTGTGCCCATTGACGAGAACGGCATGAGAACAGACCTCCTGGAGGACAGCATAAAGAAGGCCAAACAGAGGGGCATAAATGTCAAGATGATATACACGGTTGCTACGTGTCACAACCCGACTGGCGTCATAATGAGTGATGACAGGAGAAAGGAGCTCCTGGAGGTTGCGAGCAAGTACGACCTGCTGGTAATTGAGGACGACCCGTACAGCTTCTTCGTGTTTGACGACACAAACTTCACCCACCTGAAGACCATGGACAGCGAGGGCAGAGTCATATATCTTGGCACGTTCAGCAAGATACTTGCGCCGGGCCTTAGGCTGGGCTACATGATAGCTGACAGGCAGCTTACGAGGGCCGTGGAGCTTGCTAAGCAGATGGTGGACCTCCACTCTTCAACCCTCTCCCAGTATATAGCGCTCTACGCCATCAGGGAGGGCGTAGTTGACAAAACCATAGAGAAGGCCAGGAAGGCCTACAAGGAGAAGAGGGACGTTATGGTTGACGCGCTAGAGGAGTACATGCCTGAGGGGAGCCACTGGTTTAAGCCGAAGGGAGGTCTCTTCGCCTTCATTTACCTGCCCGAGGGCGTCGACACCGCCGACATGCTGCCAACGGCTATAGACAGGGGGGTCGCCTATGTGCCAGGGAGGAACTTCTTCTCCGACGGCAGCGGCGCTAATGCAATGAGAATAAACTTCAGCTACCTGTCGCCAGACAAGCTGAGGACCGGGATAAAGATAATAGCTGACACCGCAAAGGATTACCTGGCGTCTAAGAGGGCGACCTCGGCCTAGGGCTCTTTGCTCCAGACCCTCATCACAATTTTCAGAACTAAGTTTCAGTCATCGCCCAGCTAGGGTTAGAGGTCACAGGCAAATAACTTTTCCCATAGTGAGCAGGGGTTAAACGTAGTGCTAAGATGGGTGGGTGCCTAGGGCTGAAGCTAGTGAAGTACCAAAGGCTAAACATTTACGGCTCGAGGACGCTACGGAAGCGGGCAGACGGTCTTGACCTGGGGCCTCTTCGATAGGCTCGCCAACAGGTATGAGGACTGGTTTACAAGGAACAGGGTCACCGCGAGGAACGAGCTGCTGGCAGTGCTGGAGGCTGACCCAGGCCAGAGGCCCTGCGTTGACATAGGCTCAGGCACGGGCTTCTTCACGGACAGCCTCGGCTGCCTTGGGGTCGAGCCAAGCATAGGCATGGCCGCGCTGGGCAGGGTGCTCAGGCGAGTTGACGCTGTGCAGGGCAGGGCAGAGTCAGCGCCCTTAAGGTCTGAGTCAATGTCAGTGGCCTTCATAGTAGTTACGCTGTGCTTCCTCCCAACGCCCAAGGAGGCGGTGCTGGAGGCCTACAGGGTGCTCAAGCCAGGCGGCTGGGCTGTACCATGCATAGTGCCAAGCGAGAGCAGCTGGGGCCGCAGGTATGAGGCTGAGGCGAAGGAGGGGCACCCCTTTTACAGCGCGGCCAGGTTCCTGAGCTTCGGTGAGGTCGTCGACATGTTCACCTCAGCAGGCTTTAGGCTTGACAAGGCCGTCGGCACTCTGGCGTATGGACCGGACGATGAGCCAAGACCTGAGGTTCCAACAGTATATACCGGCAGGGAGGGCTTCGTCTGCATGAGATTTAAGAAAGTTGGTCGTCAACTGGAGGTGGGTGAAGAGGCTCGAAAGGGCTGACCTATGGGATGAGGAGCCCGCGCAGGCCTGACGCGTTTTATGCGTATTATCGCGCGGAGAGCGCTAGCTCAAGGTGATGTGCTTGAGGTTCCTGGTCACAGGGGGTGCGGGCTTCATCGGGTCCCACTTAGTTGAGCTTCTCATATCCGAGGGGCATAGTGTCACCGTAGTTGACAACCTCAGCACTGGCAGGGTAGAGTTCCTTAAGGGCGTCATGGGGAACCCGCGTCTCAGGTTTATAGAGGCTGACCTGCTGAGGCCTGAGGTGGCCAGGGAGGCTGCCAGGGGTGTTGATGCGGTCTTTCACCTGGCGGCCAACCCAGAGGTAAGGATAGGTCAGCAGAGCCCCGAGTCCATATATAGGCAGAACGTTGAGATGACTTATAACGTCCTTGAAAGCATGAGGGTTGCCGGCGTCAGGGCATTAGCGTTCGCTTCATCCTCAACTGTATATGGTGACGCCAAGGTTATACCGACGCCTGAGGACTATGGCCCGCTCTACCCCATAAGCGTGTACGGTGGCTCCAAGTTGGCCTCAGAGGGCCTGATAAGCGGCTACGCCTTCACATTCGACTGGACAGCGGTCTCCTTCAGGCTCGCTAACGTGGTGGGACCCAGGTCCACTCACGGCGTTATCTATGACTTTATAAATAAGCTGAGGAGGAACTCCAGCAGTCTCGAGGTCCTCGGGGATGGCACTCAGAGCAAGAGCTACGTTCATGTGCGCGACACTGTCAAGGCCATGTATCAGCTGCTCATGAAGGCCATAGATAAGGGGGTCAGGTATGAGGCCTTTAACGTGGGAACCCCTGATAGGGTCTCGGTGCTTGAGATAGCTCACATAGTGGCCGAGGCCATGGGCCTTACCCCTCAGGTTTACACTACAGGAGGCGTCGACGGCGGCAGGGGGTGGAAGGGTGACGTAAAAGTCATGCAGCTCTCGGTTGATAAGGCCATGAGCTGGGGCTGGGCTCCTGAGGTTAAGAGCAGCAGGGACGTCGTGAGAAGGGCGGTTGCAGAGGCGCTGAGCGAGTTCAAAGCTTAATTTTCCCCGCTATAATGGCTAACTGGGTGCCGCGGTAGTATAGTCCGGCCCAGTATGCGGGCCTTTCGAGCCCGTGACCCGGGTTCAAATCCCGGCCGCGGCACCAGCTGTGTCAGCTCTCAGGGATCGGTATGCTTTTGTTGTTTGCTACGCAAATAAAAATCATAAATTTATTTCTAAATAGGAAAACAAAACCCTTACTTTACCTTCTCCTTGGTCTTCTTGGCGGCCTCCTTACCTACCTCTTTGGTCTTATCAGTAAGGTCCTTTAGGCCCTTCTTTATGTCTACCATACCAATTGACCCTTTTAATTTGAATTATTTATAAATTAAAAACTTTTCTATTGAAGGTTGGCTAAGCCGACGCGCCTGAAGGCGTAGGCCCCTCTGCTCAGGCCATCTAGTAATGTCTACAAGCTCTGCAGCGCTGTTAGTGGAGCTATGTCGTGCGAGAGCGCAGAGCGATGAGAAGGAAGCGCAGCGCATAACCTTGCCTTAAGTTAGTTTGCAGAGACTTTTATCACAGCTTACTAAAAGGCGGTTAAAGTAGCCAGCTCGCTTTCTTTTAAGGTTTTTATGAAGACCTTCTTATGGAACCCCTTTTAGGCAGGGCTGACGAGCCCTTCATGATGGGAGGCTTGACAAGGTTTAATGCGGTGGGGGACTCGATACAGAGGCTTGACATAGAGCTAGGCCCTAAGGAGAAGGTCTACGCTGAGGGGGGTCACTTAATCTATAAGTCGCAGAGCGTCAGGCTCACAGCGTCTGCAAAGGGAGGCCTTCTGTCAGGGCTTAAGAGAGCCCTCACAGGCGCCACGTTCTTCGTCCTCGAACTTGAGGGGCCCGGCAGCGCCTCGTTGGCCGGCTTTGCGCCAGGTAAGATAGTTGAGATAGAGCTGTCGCAGAACGATGAGGTCCTGGCTGAGCACAGGAGCTTCCTGGCAGCTGAGGAGTCAGTCAGCTACGACGCCTCCCTGACAGGGCTCGGCTTTGGCTGGCTCGGGGGCGAGGGGCTATTAATGGCCAAGTTCAGGGGGCCAGGCAGGCTGTTCCTGCACACCAGTGGCGACGCTGTTATGTTAAGCCTCGGGCCTGGGGAGTCCGTGGACGCCGAGGCCGGTCACGTCCTGGCCTTTGATTCCTCGGTAAAGGTCTCCGTCGGCAGAGTGAGCGGCTTTAAGACCATGCTTTTTGGTGAGGAGGGCCTATGGTTTGCCAGGGCCACAGGCCCAGGCAGGATCTGGCTCAGGACCCTCAGCAGGCAGCAGATAATAATGGGCCTGATGCCGGACATCGCCAAGGTGGTAAGAGCTTGAGCTACAGCTGCAACTCTGTAGCTATCTCAGAGGAGGCCAGGGCTAGGGGGATATTCGTCAGTTTCACCTTCGTGGAGCTAGCAGGTCCAGCTGTTGAGAGCGGGCTACGGGACGCTATTAGCAGGGTCACAAACGCCACGAAGGCTTTAGCGTCACTGGAGGACCTCAAGGATAACCAAGTGGTAAGAGCATACAGGAACTTCTACTGGAGGCTCGGCATAGACCCAACCAAGATGCGACCCAGCTCTGAGGCCCTCGCCAGGAGGGCCCTCAGGGGGGACTTCCCGAGCGTGAGCCCCCTGGTAGACGCCTGCAACGCCGCGTCGCTGGAGACGCTGGTGCCCATAGGCCTCTATGACCTGGACCTGGCAAAGCTGCCGCTCCTCGTGAAGCTGAGCGAGGGCGGGGAAAGGTTCTTTCCGATAGGTGGGAGGGAGCAGGTTCTTCCAAGGGGTTATCCAATCATGATCGACTCAGCCGGCGTCGTGGTTCATATATACGCTCACAGGGACTCAGCGCTGACTTCCATCAGGCAGACGACGCGCAGGGCTCTCGTGGTAGGCACCGGCGTCCCTGGGGTTCCCTCTGATCTTGTGGACAGGGCAGTCTTGCGTACAGTAGAGCTGGCCAGGCTCATTGGTTGGGGTCAAAAGGGGCCCCTCTGCAGGGCGTGACCTAGAAGGCGCTATAGGCGTCAACGAGGATAATTGAGTTCAATGAATCTGTACTTCGTGTGCTCAGGTACAAAAGCACTTAACCCACGAGGTCCTATAGCGCTGTGGAGCCGGGGTGGCCGAGCGGTCCAAGGCGGCGGGCTGCAGTGGACAGCCGCGGAGACCCGTTATATCCCGGGTTCGAATCCCGGCCCCGGCTCCACGCTATTCAACAGGAACCACGCTGTTATTCTTAATGCACACGTCAACATAGCTGGAGCTCACCTGGCCCGCGAGGAGGCCGACTAACCTCACGCCGTTAACGTTGATGAGTGCCCTCACGCTATTATTTATATCAACGTAGACCAGCTCCAGCCTACCGGACAGCCTTATGCCGTCGCACCTGTCGGCGCCCACTATGATGGATGTGTATCTGGCCGCCACGTGGCTGGACCCGTTGCAGAGCTCTGGGGCAAGCTTTTCACATGGCACTACGTTGTCGTAACCCAGGTACCTGGCCGCCTGGGCCTTGAGGGGCCTTGAGAGGGCCCTCTCAGCGGGGCCTAGGTCGTAGAGCCTGCCGCTCTCCATGTAGACAAGCCGTGTCGACGCCCTCAGGAGCATTGTGATGTACTGGCTCACTATGACTGTAGCGACGCCGAGCTCCCTGCTGACGTAGTTCACCAGGTCCACAAGGTCCTCAACGGAGTTTGGGTCGAGGTTTGACGCTGGCTCATCCATGAGAAGAAGCTTCGGCCTCGCCACCACGGCCCTGGCTATGGCTACCCTCTGCATCTGACCGCCTGAGAGCTCCGTGACCCTCCTCTCAAGTAATTCGCTTAAGCCAAGCCTTCCAGCGATCTCATTAACGGCGGTCTCCCTCTCGGCCCTTGGAACACCCCTAGCCCTGAGCGGGAACTCTATGTTGCCCCTTACAGTCATGTTGTCGAAGAGGCCCAGGCCTTGAGGCACGTAGCCTATGCCCCTCTTATTTATAGGCATGCCTGTAACATCAACGCCATCTATTAGCACCCTGCCTCTCAAGGGCCTGTAGGCCCCAAGTATTGTCTTGAGGAGGGTGCTCTTCCCTGCCCCATTGGGGCCGAACAGCAGCACTGCCTCGCCCCTGCTTACTTCAAGGTCCACGGGCCCCAGTGTGAAGCTTCCAAGCCTCGTCACGACCCCTTCAAGCCTCAGCAGCGCCGGCAGTCCTGGGTCCCCTCCTAGCCTCAAGGAGCAGCCTGGCCAGGACAAAAATACCAAGAACCACAACTAGCATCGCAGCTGAGAACTTGGCCGCCTCAATTATGCCGAGGCCCACGTAGGCCTCATATATGGCCACAGGGGCTGGGTAGACCAGGCTCCTCCCGAAGTAGACATCATACGCCACTATGAAGAGCGCGCCCGCCTCTGAGGCCGCCCTGGCCCACGAGGTGAGGGCTCCGCCGGCCACGGACCTCCAGATCCTCGGCAGGACCACGCTTGTGAAGGCCCTGGCCCTTGAGGCCCCAAGGCTCATCGCAGTCAGCTCAAGATCAGGGCTAATCGCGTTGAGGGCGGACTCGACGACCCTGACGGTGTAGGTTGCCGAAACGTATGTAACTGCCATGGCGGCCCCAAGTATTGTGTCCACAACGTTTATGCCAAGCCTGTGAAGGATCGGGCCCAGGCCGACGTACCAGGAGAAGGCAAGGACTATCATGACGCCAACGATTATGTGCGGTATCGCTATCGGCAGGTCCACGAGCGCCTCTATGACCCCCTTACCCCTGAAGCTCTGCCTGCTTAGCACGTAGGCAAGCGGCACCCCAAAGATAACGGAGGCCGCGGCGGCTATAGTCGAAGTAATTATAGTCACTAGGAGCGCCAGCTCAAAGCCTCTGACCCTCAGGGCTTCAGCCAGTCCACTTCCGCCAACGAGTATGAGCACAGCTATAGGGTATGAGAAGAAAAGCAGTAAAAGGCCTCCAGCTATAGCCAACAGCAGTAGAAAAGGGCTTGGCCTCAAGGCTGACCCTCACGGGAATATGCTGCTAAGGTACGATTCATTCGCTAAGGGCACCGTGAAGGGCTTCAAGGGGGCCGGCACAGCCGAGTAGTTGCCGTAGACGACGGCGGGCACTATTGGGTTTATTCCGTAGCTCTCAAGCACCCTCTGGCCAGCTGGGCTGAAGAGCAGCAGCAGGAAGCCTATGGCGGCCTGCTGGTTCGGCGCAGAGAACGGTATCGTGGTCGTGTAGACCACAGGGTTACAGGCGAAGGTCTTCGTCTGGCCCAGCTCGGTCCAGGTAACGTTGACCTGGTGATAGAAGTTCACGTAGCTCATGTTGCCGAGGTTTATGAACGGCGGGAGCGTTATGTATGTCATGTTGAAGCCCTTGGCCTGGTAGGCCTCCGTCTGAGGCATGGCGTTTGACATGTAGGCCGAGAGAATGAACTGAACGGAGCTGTTGGCGTACATAAGCGTCAGCAGGTCTATCTCCGTGTTCCTCATCTGGTACTTGTTCACGTTGTTATAGACCGCGTCCCAGTAGTAGGAGGCGTTGTGCATAAACGCAAGGCCGGCCAGCCTGAGGACGCACTGGGCCTGGTAGCCGCTCGGGTCGGTGAACGGGTTTGAGACGCCCACGACAGTGCTTGAGTTGAGGGCTATTATGTCAAATATCCTCTCCCAGGTCTGGTTCCACTCCGCGCTCATGGGCGTCTCCTGCTGAGCCTGCCTCCACAGGCTGTAGACCTCCCTGCCGGCCGGGGTCTCAAGGTCAACTATTACTACCATCTGAGTCACGCCGAAGGCTATCTCATAGCTTGCGTACTTGGGGAAGAGCACGGAGGGTATGGTAGTGGTGTCGGCGCTGGCGACCAGGCTGAATACCTGAGTTGTGGCCTCCTTCTGCGCCACCTCGCCGCTCCCAGCGAAGAGAGGCTGGCCCTCAACTATAGAGGGGTTGTAGGCCTTATACATTGAGAGCAGCTGGCTGAAGCTGAACTTGAGTGTGCCAGCCGCTCCAATGGTAAAAGGCGCGCTTGAAGCTGTTGAAGTCATTGTAGTGGTAGTTGCAGAGACTTTAGTGGCCGTGATAGCAGCAGTCTTACGAGGGACTGCAACATAGCCGACCCCGGCGCCTATAGCAAGGCCTATGATGAGGCCCACTGCAAGATAAAGCCACATGGAGCCCCTCGTCTGGCTCACGAAGCTTACCCTTGTAACGCACGGAGCTGAGTAATATAAAAACGTTATTTACAAGAGTTCTGTATTAATATTCAGACTCACCTGTCAGCCCTCACAATCCTTAGGTAAGACTCTATGGCCTCCCTTATTACTTCGCTCCTGTACTTCTTTTCACTCACTGCGAGCTTGTCAAGCTCCATAAGGGTGTCGACGTCAAGTTTGAATGAGATTATTCTGAGGGATCTTTCAACCTGCATCTGTTAGCCCTGCACTCCATGACTTAGGATTAGAGTAAAAGGGCTCTTCAAGAACCCGCTTACTCAAACCCCTCGGCGGAGGCCTAGCTTCGTTCCCGAAACTGTGAGCCCTGGAGGCAACACTTAAAAGAGTGTCCGCAAGGTCTACAGACGGTGCCGCCGTAGCTCAGCAGGTAAGAGCGCCGGACTCATACGGCCTTGAAGCCGAGGTCGGGGCTGGGGAAATCCGGAGGTCCCGGGTTCAAACCCCGGCGGCGGCACCACGTCACCTACTCTTAGCTATCATTTATTGCACATTTATTGTACTATGTCTTATCGGACACTGGCTGACAGGAGCGTGATTAAAGTTAACGCTCAATAAAAGAGCCTTAAACAAAAAGTGGCGCTGGGCGCGTCACAGGTAAATTGATACTATGGAGCCCAGGAGAAGCGGAGCGACGATGCCCAGCACTAGCAGCAGCAGGGCGCCAATTGTTAAGGCGGTGGAGTACCTGACCCTAGGCCTTGGAGTTCCCTCATAGTCCTTGCGGAGCAGCTCCCTCGACGCTGTTATGTAGTAGACTGAGCTGATGCCGCTGTTTATTAGTGCTGCCAGAACCAACCAGATTCCATAGCCCGCTATTCCTGCGGCGGAGAAGAACATGTACAGCTTGCCCCAGAAGCCCAGGAGTGGTGGCACGCCGAGCAGGCTGTAGAGCAGAACTGAGGCAGTAACGGCGCTCAGCGGACTTGACCTCATGAGGCCCTTCAGCGAGTCGAGGCCCCTGCCGACCTCGCCCACGAACGCGAACAGTGGGGCCTTCGCCATGGCATAAGCTATTGACTGGAGGGCAACTGCGAACAGGGCCAGCTTAAGCATGTACTCGTTGCCAACCCCAGCGAAGTAAGAGGCGGCGGCCATGGCAGCAAAGATATAGCCTACCTGGGCCATGGAGCTGTAGGCAAGTATTACCTGGAGATCCCTCGTGGTGAAGGCGGCCACGTTGCCGTATGTCATGGTGGCCACTGCCAGCACTGCCAGCGTCAGGGCAACTTCCTTGTAGAGGCCGCCGCCAGAGGCTATTATTATGAAAGTCCTTGTGAGCACCGCGAGGAAGGCCAGCTTCGCGACTGCGGCCACGAACGACACGGTCCTGCCGTCACCCCTGCCGTAGACGCTTGGGAGCCACCAGTGGAACGGGAAGATGCCTACCTTGAATCCAAGGGCTGCAAGGAGGAAGAGCACTGCGAGGGCCATAAGTCCCCTAGCTGCTGAGTTGACGTCAGCTAGAGGCGCTATCGAGAACGAGTACGTGCTTGAGGCCAGCGCCAGGAATGTGAGGGAGCTGACAAGCATCAGCGTGGCCACCATGCCAACGTATATGTACCTTATGCCTGCTGCCTTGGCTTCCCTGGCGTCGGGCGATGCAATTATTATATAGCTTATGACCGACACCAGCAGCCATGATGCAAGTATAACTAAGGCGTTGGTGGCGCCAGCGAGGAAGAACGCGCCGAACAGTGCCATTGGGACGAGGCTGTAGAGGGCTGGGCTGCTAGTCCACTGAAGACCATCGGTTCCCACCGCCAGCAGGAAGAGGACTGAGGCTACCGCCGCTCCTAGAAGCATCAGTGACGTGAAGGAATCCTGGACCACTAGGCCGTTGTAAAAGCTGAGCGGTGAGCCTAGTGAGGAGGCATAGAGTGAGAGCCCGGCTGCAACTGCAAAGGAACCGACCCCAATGCCAGCCATCACTAGCGGAGCCATGTTGTCCCTCTTGCCAGACGGCGACGTCAGCGGCGCTATGAGCGAGGCCGCCAGCGTCACGTAGAGGAAGAACTCAACGGTTCCAATCTCCCACACTTCTCATCACCTCCACGCCATGAATATCATTATGCCAACAACGACAAGCATGAAGAGGTAAAGCGTTAGTATGTAGTCAGTGCGGCCCCTGAAGAGCGCTCTGAGCCCCCTTGATGTCAGCTCGCCAGCCTTGGGAAGGACGTAGTGATAGAAGAGGTCTATGGCCCTGTTGATAACGTTGAGGAGCCACGAGAGGCCAGCGAAGGAGTCCAGGAACAGGTAGTAGATGGCAGAGTTAACGTACCACCTGTTGAAGAGGAAGGAGTGTATGGCCCTCAGCGCGCTGCTTCTCTCAAGGAGGTAGACTAGGCTGTGGCGTCTCAGGTAGAGGAGCGCCACCCCTATGATATCTACGAGCACCACGGCCGTTATAACTATCGTGGTTAGATCTATCGGAGGCATGTAGGGAGGAGTGACCTTTATGCTGAGGGTCTCCCCTACGCCGGCAGCAACCCAGTACCCCACATAGAGCCAGGCCAGGCCCAGCGCTATTGATGCTAGGCCAAGGATTGCGTAAGGTATTAACATGAGCAGGGGCGCCTCATGGTAATGCCTCTCCTCAGACTCCTTGTTGAGCGGCGGCAGGTGGAACACCCTGACCAGAAGCCTTGTTATGTAGGCTGCAGTAAAGACCACAGCAACCACGGCCAGGGCGTACAGGGAGTAGACCTCGGCCCTCTCAACGGTGCTCAGCACGAGCTCCTTGCCGAAGAAGCCCATGAACGGGGGCACCGCCGCGAGGCTCAGGCCCGCGAGCCACGCTGATACGCCGGTCCCCTTCATGTACTTCCAGAAATTGCCCATGTCATCAATGAACCTGCTCTCTGAAGCATGGAGGGCGTAGCCCGCTACCAGGAAGAGCGCTGCCTTAAACACGGCGTGGGCTATCAGCATGGTGAGGCCAGCCATCTCAGCATAAGCCATGGCGGAGTAGTTGGCCGTAACCACCGCCAGTCCGCCAGCGGCGACTGCAAGTATCATGTAGCCTAAGTATTCGGCTGTTGAGAACGCTAGGATCAGCTTGAACTCGTGGTTTACGATTGCCATAGTCGCCATCATGAACAGCGTCACTGCGGCCAGCGAAGCTACTATGAAGAAGTATTCATGCACCTGGGCGACCGCAGCTGTCGCTCCAAGAGATGAAGCTACCAGCGCTCCGACGAAGAATATAGGGGCAAACCTCAGCATGTAATAGACGCCAACCTTAACCATAGTGGCGGCGTGTATTAGCGCCGAGACTGGCGTGGGGCCCGTCATAGCAGTGACAAGCCACTCTGTGAATGGGAACTGCGCGCTCTTGGCGAGGGCGCCAAGTGTGAATATGAACAGGAACGCCGTCAGGAGCCCCCTAGTGGCAAGGAACGACATCCAGGACCCAGCGGAGCTCGCAATGGTTGGTATGCTCATGCTGCCTACTAGCGCGAAGACGCCAGTCATGCCTACTAGGAATCCTACGTCGCCAACTCTGGTGAAGAGCATGGCTCTGATGCCGCTCGTGCTAGGCTCGAAGTACATAGGCTTGCCCAGCGCCGTGCTTCCCGGCACGCCGACCCAATATTCCTTCTCATCCGTGTACCAGTGCCCTATGAGCGCGTAGCTCGCCAGTCCGGTGCCCTCCCAGCCTACGAACATGAGGATCAGGTTGCTGGCCGTCACGACTAGCATCATGCTGCCCACGAAGAATGATATGAAGAAGAAGTAGCGCTGGACTCCCCAGTCTCCCTTCATATAATCTATGCTATAAAGGTCTATGAGGAAGCTGAGCCAGGAGACCACGGTGGCCATTATGGCGCTCAGGCCGTCCAGGTAGGTACCGACGTGGACCTTAAGCACCTGGTCCCAGTACCAGCTGCTCGTGGCATATATGACCTCATGGTCGGCGAGCACGTAATAGAGGGCAGCGCTTGAGACCAAGGCGCTAGCCAGCACGCTGAGAACGCTAATTATTCCATAGGCCTTCTCATTCCTAATCCCAGCGAGCCACATGAGGGCTAGGAGGCCTGCCCCTAGGTATGGGGCAAGCCAAGTCCAGGACCATGTGAGCCAGTAAGCGTGAACTATGGTGGCCATTCATGCACCACCTCCTAAGCCTGAGAGGAGGACAACGTGCGTCACGGCCGCGCTGAGGCCGGCCGTGATCGGGTTTATAGCAAGGAAGAAAATTACGCTGAAGATTGCTATGGCCAGCATTGAGAGCTTAAAGCTGTCAACCTTTTCGGCGGCCTCTATCTTTGACCTAGGCTGGCCATAGAAGACCCTCCTCATAGTTATGAATGAGTATGACGCCGTCACTGTAAGGGCCACTATTAGGAGCAGGCTTATGCCTACAATTGTGGCCATGTTTATGAAGAGCAGGGACTTAACTACCCCCAGAACTATATATATCTCACTCCACATGCCTATGCTCGGCGGAAGGCCAGTCAAGTTCATGAATCCGAAGAGGGCCAACGCGGCGACCAGCGGGTACCTTCTGGCTAGGCCACCCATCTTGCCTATGTCCCTGAGGCCGTGCGCCTCGGTTATGAAGACCCCAGCTGTCGTGAAGAGCAGGGCCTTGCCTATGGCGTGTGATAGGTATATCAGCATGGCGCCACTGATGCCGTAGGCGTTAAGCGTGGCAAGGCCAAGGAGCATGTAGCCCATCTGGCTTATGCTTGAGTACGCTAAGAACCTCTTGAAGTCAGTCTGCCTGAGCGAGACCAGGCCCGCATATATGATAGTAGTGAACGCCAACCCCAGGAGGAAGTCGCGCCAGTCCACCATCTGGGTTGGGAACAGCGGTATGACAAACCTAGCTATTGCATAGCCCGCGAGCCCTATGAGGTTTGGCGATAGTAGCGCTGAGATGGGGGTTGGAGCCTCAGCGTGCGCGTAGGGCAGCCACATGTGGACCCCAAAGACAGCCATCTTGACGAAGAGCCCGAAGAGTAGCAGGGCCGCTATTATCGTTGCTGCTGAGGGGCCTATGTACTCAACCGAGCCGACCGAGACTAGCTGACCATTGACGACGCTTAGGTAGTTGAACGAGTGGACGAGGAACCCAAGGTAGAGGGCGCCTGTGAGGAACACGACGGCCCCGATGTGAGTCCAAACGAAGTAAAGCAGCGATATCCTCCTCCTGTCGCCGTAGCCGTAGAATGCTATGAGGAGGAAAGAGGATATGAGGCTGCCCTCCAGGAACACGTAGAACTCCACGAGGTTCGTCGAGTAGGCTAGGCCAAGCATAGTGGCCGCGAAGATGTCATAGAGCAGAATGTAAGTCCCAAATGAGGGTGGGCTCTCTCCTGCCTCCTTCATCTCGGCTATCCTGGTCTCCATGTACTTTATACTATAAACTGCCACAAAAGCTGTGACTATCGAAAGTCCTATTATGACAGGCGCAGATAGCCCGTCTATACCAAGGGCTATAGTTCCTATTGAGTACCTTGTTAAGTTGAAGTAGAGGGGGTCTACGAGGCTGCCTGCCTCCAGCACCCCCGCGGCATACATGGCTACAACTATGAGGAGGGGCGCCAGGAGGGAGGCGGCCGAGAGGTAAGTTAGCGCGTGTAGCCCGCTCCTGCTCTTAAGCGGCCAGGCAACTACGCCCAGGGCTATTGGAAGCATTACTGTAACCCAAAGCAGCGGGTACTGAAGCATCATACCTCTTACACCTCCGACTCCTCCAGGTCACTCGATGAAAGGCTCCTGTACTGTCTTAGAAAAGCTATGAGTATTGAGACCACTACTATCACCTCAACAGAGACCACAGAAATCGCTATAATGCCAAAGTACGTGGCAAGGTAGGAGGAGCCAGCCAATATAGGTATGACTAGTAGCAGTAGCCCGTTGAACATCACCTCAACTGAAAGGAGCTGCCTTAACAGGTTGCTTGATGCCGTGAGGCCATAGGCGCCTATGCCTATTATTATAGCTGAGGTCACTAACAGTATGCCGCCAACAAACGAGTCTAGGATAATCACTTCCTCTCACCTCTCTTCGCTATAGCTATAGCCTCCACCACTGTCGCGGCCTGGCCAACGAATATGAGGGCCAGGACTGGCAGGTATTCATGAAGGGCCCCGGCGGCCGCCTGCGAGGCCTGAATTGGGGCGGGTACAATGAAGAGCCTGTAAAGGCTCAAGGCGAACACCACTACAAGGATTAGCGTGGTCACGGCGGCTGCGGCCACAAGCCCCTTGAAGGGCTCGCGGGTCTCTTCCCTCTGGGGGCCTATCATGCTTACCGAAATTATTATGAACATTACAGCGGCGCCGACATATACTAACACCAGGTAAGCGCCAATTATTCCAAAGCCAACTACGGCGAGGAGCGCGGCCGTTAACGAGCCCAGTACGGCTAGCGTCACGCTGGCGTACACTAGGTCCTTGATCCTTATAACCATGTACGCGGCGACTATTGCCATAACTGAGAGCACGGCTGCGAAGAGCGGTAGGTCAACTGAGACGCCGCTCACTTGTTCTCACCCCCACTTGCCTGGCCAATCTGCCCCTCCTGCTTAACGCTCTCATCGGCCCTCACCTTGACGAGGCCCCTCTTCTCATCAAAAACGTACGTAACAGGCACGCCCTCCTTGCTAGTTACGAACTCCGGCTGCTCCTGGAACTGCTCTAAGTTGAGTATCATGTCATTCATGTTTAGGTACACCAGGTCGTGGTACGGCACATGATAGAGGGCTTCGGTTGGACAGACGTCGACGCAGAGGCCGCAGAATATGCAGCGGTTGTAGTTTATGACCGGGTACTTCTTCTTCATCACTTTGTTAAGCTTCTTATCCTTGACGTTAACAGAGACCATCTTCATGGCCCTTGCTGGGCATATCCTGGCGCAGGACGCACAGCTTATACACTTGTCAAATATCAGCACAATGTAACCTCTGTAGCCCTGCTTTAACTTGATGTACTCGTGGGGGTATAGCAGGGTTATCCTGTTGGGGTCAAAGAAGTACTTAACTCCAAGCGTCAGAGCTCCAATGTTGCCCGCAATGGCCCTCCCAAGGAAAGTTGCCCTCGGGACCTTCTTAATCTCAGGCTTCGCCGGCATCGCACATCACCTCACGGGTGCACCCCGAAAAACGCCTCGGCCACGCTTATGCCGAAGGCAGCAAATGCAAGGGGTATGAGCACCTCCCAGGCCAGGCTAAGTGCCTGGTCGAGCCTGTACCTGCCGTAGACGGCGCGCAGGAAGCTCATAATTGCCATGACTATAGTTGCCTTCACCACAACTATGAGGCTGGGTACGAAGTACCCCAGCAGTATGCCGGGCCCAGGCCTGTAGGGCGCCCAGCCCCCGAGGAAGACCAGGGTCATGAGGACTGAGAAGGCCCACCTCCTTATGTACCCTCCTCCCATGTTGATGCCGTAGATGAGGCCGCTGTACTCGGTGAAGGGCCCTGCGACGAGCTCGGTCTCGGAGTCCGGTATCTCGAACGGGAACCCGCTGGTAGACATGAGGATTGCGATGAAGAGGTCGAGCAGGGCTATGGGGTTAAGGAGGCCAAGCCAGATGCCGGTCATCTGGTAGTTAACTATGTCGACGAGGTTAAAGGTATGGAGCAGTGGCACCACAGACAGCAGAGATATGACAGCTATGAGCTCATATGCAACTATTATGAATGACTCCCTAACGCCGCCCAGCACTGAGAACTTGTTGTTGCTGGCCCAAGCCATTACTACCGTGAATATAGGTGCCAGGGTTGAGAGGGCCACAGCTATGAGCAGGCTGTAGCCCATCGGGATTGGCCAGTACTCGCTTATTGACGTCATTGGGACAGCTACCATAGGCAACAGCGATAGTATTAACATGGCGTTCGGGGCGACTATGAACGCGAAGAAGTCAGCAGCGCTGGGTATTATGAGCTCCTGGACGGTGTACCTGATAAGGTCAGCTATGAGCTGGGGCGCCCCGCCGGTCCTTGGGCTTATCTCAAGCGGGCCGTACCTCATCTGTACCCTCGCTGCCGCCTTACGCTCAAACCATATCATGAATACGACTATTACAAGCGCGGCCACTAGGCCAGGTATTATGATGAACTGGTAGACCGGGGGGTAAAATATTATGTAATGGAAGAGCCCCCAGCCGATGTCGCTAAATACCTTCGCTGCCGTCACCATATCCATCACCTATCCCACTCTGGCGGGAAATAATCAAAACTCCCATAAATGGCAGGTAAGTCCATGAGTCTGTGGCCAGGCATCACATACTTGAAGGCTATGACGTTTCTGAACGAGGGCGTGACCACTCTAACTCTGTATGGCACATCCTTGCCGTCACTTTCAACATAATAGAAAATCTCGCCCCTGCCTGCCTCAACCCTAGCGGCGGCCTTTCCAGGGGGCACCTTGAGGGTCGCAAAGAGAGGCATTAGCTTAACCCTGTACTTACCCGCATACGGTATGTTGCCCTCATAGACGTCCTTGTAAAGCTTTGGAGCAGTCTTCCAGAACTTGTCATGCATGAAGCCCTCCCTCGGGTGCTTCTCAAGCCAGTCCACGGCCTGCTCAATTATGTTAAGGCTCTGCTTTATCTCCTCAACCCTCTGCCATGCCCTCGCCAGTGAGTCGCCCTCCTCAAAGACTGGTATCTCGAAGTCAAGCTCTGGGTACGCCTCATAGGGCTCAACGAGCCTGACGTCATACTTAATCCCGCTGGCCCTGGCATTAGGTCCGACTATGCCCAGCTCCGCGGCCTTAGTCTTAGAGATTACGCCCACGCCCTCAAGCCTCTTCCTTATGTTAGGGTTGTTCAGGTATATCTTGGCGTACTCATCAAGCCTGTACCTCATGTATCTCACGGCCTTCCTGGCGTTCTGGGGGAAGTCGTCAGGGATGTCCCTCCTGACCCCGCCGAACACGGGGTAGGAGTGGGTTAACCTTGCCCCCGTCAGGTCCTCGGCCAGCTGCACGAAGACCTCCCTGTCGCCGAAGGCCCACATGTAGATCGTCGAGTGGCCCAGGAACACTGCAAATATGCCTATGCCGTAGAGGTGGCTCGCTATCCTGTTTATCTCGCAGAGGAGCGTCCTGAGATACTTAGCCCTCTCCGGCGGCTCTATGCCAAGTAGCTTCTCGACGGCCTCAACGTAGGGGAGCGTTATGTTGCAGGCGTCCAGTATAGCCATCCTCTCGAACAACGGTATGTTCTTTATCCAGTCCCTGCCCTCGGCCAGCTTCTCCATGGTCCTGTGGACGAAGCCTATGTCGGGGTCAACTCTGACCATGACGTCACCGTCGAGCTCAACTATTATCCTCATGTGCCCTGAGCCTGGGTGCGAGGGGCCTATCTGGACCTCGTAGACGTTCCTCTCGACGGGCCTCACTTCCATGCCAGGCAGGTGAGGCACGCCGCTGGCAGATCCCTCGGACATAGCTCACCACCACTTTGAAGACTCAAACGCCTCATAGTCAGTTTCGATGTCGTCGCTCTCCTCCTTGACAACAAAGTCCTTGCGCAGGGGCTTGAGGGCTGCCACAACTGGGGTTAGCAGCAGGAGCCTCAGGTCTGGGTGGCCGTCAAACGTTATCCCGAACATCTCATAGGTCTCCCTCTCCTGGAGCTCAGCGCTCAGCCACACGCGGGTGAGGCTTGGACAGTGCGGGTTGTCCCTAGATATATAAGTTGATAACGATACCATAAACTTTGAGAGGTCCTCGTTTAAGTAGCTTGTCACGTGGTACATGACCTTAAACTGCTTCTTAGCTATGTAGTCGACGGCGCCAACCGAGATAACATGGTCAAAACCTAGCTCCTTCAACTTGACCGCAGCCTCTACCAGGTGCTCGACTGGCACAACAATGTCTATGTAGCCCTTGACGGGCTCCACCTGCGGCTTATAGTCCTTAAGGGCCTCAAGCAGGCTCTTCTGAAGCTCCTCAGCTGTAGCTGGCACCTCCCTCACCCCTCCACCCACATAGGTCCTCCTTAGGAAGCACGTACTTCAGGTCCTTCCTGACGCCCTCTATGAGCCACTTGGAGGCCACACCACGATTTCTAATTATCTTCTGCAGCTCGACTATAGATCTTGCCACGGCCTCAGGCCTTGGAGGGCAGCCAGGTATGTAGATGTCAACTGGCACCACCTGCCAGGGCCTAACTATGTTATAGCTGTTGTAGAATATGCCCCCGTCAAGTGCACATGCCCCCATTGCTATGACAAACTTTGGGAAAGGCATCTGCTCCCATGTTATCCTGACAGTGCACGCCATCTTCTTAGTTACTGTACCCTCTATGATAATTAGATTAGTCTGCCTAGGCCCAACCCATGGCAGGGAGCCGTATCTCTCGTTGTCAAACCTAGGCCCCCAGGCCGCCCCTATTTCGCAGCCGCAGCAGCTGGTCATCAAGTGAACAGGCCACAGGCTGAAGGCCGTGGCCCAGTCGACAGCCTTAGCTATGGTGCCCTTTATCAGGCTCTCCTTAGCTAGCTGGGCTGCGACCTCAAGGTTACCTATGTATGCCTTCCCCTCCTGCTCCTGCTTGGCCTGTGCCATGCCTAATCCCTCCACTCATTAATACTCTTCGATACCCGCGCGCCGTATGCCAACAGGGGGGCAAATACTGCTATCATAACTAAGTATAGTATTAGGAGGTAGTGGTTGTAGCTGGAGGGCGCCGACGATAGGAAAGTTAACAGCACCACGGCTGGCTCCACAGCAAGGAACATTATCAGGTAGCCGAAGTATTGGAACGAGAGCCTTGATTTTCCAACGCCCCTGGGCGGGTTTGATGACTCGAACAGCTTGTACTTGTAAGGCTCCTTGGACTCCACGTGCCTGCTACTCCTTATTACAATGCGAAGTAAGAGTATCGTGCCGACTAGGAGTGCCAGTATTGCGGCGGGCACTATTATAAGCGAGTTGGCTGCAAGCACAAGGGGGCTATACGCGATGGACAATTCTCTGGCTCACCGAACGGATTAACTAATGACCAAATATAAATCTCTTGCTCACTTTCCAATTTTAATCTATGAATAACAACAGGGCGGGTCCCAGCCGCCAAAGGCTGATGTTAATAAGAAGAGGCGCGTTAGTGCTAGCGCTCTTTCATTTTACGTGCAGAGACCTAGATTATGTAAGGTCTTTGGTAGGACTAGGCTGAGGCATATCTTGCGAAGAGGACCAGCATCTAAAGGCGAGAGTTCAAGGGAAGGACGGCCCTAGATTGGCGGTAGAAGAGCATAATAACCTTAAGCGGCTAGGCTGCACCATAGGTGTGCGAAGTGGCAGAGAGGGTGCCGCCTGAGGCGGAGGTCAAGTATAACAAGTACCTGCAGCTGAGGGACACCTACAACGCTATTGTGCAGCAGAGGCTGGCGGCGGAGTCCTCCCTTGGAGAGATAGAGAAGGTCATAGAGGTCCTTAACGGTCTCTCTGACGGGGCTGAGGTATACAAGATGGCGGGCTTCGTGCTTGTGAAGTCAACAAAGGGTGACCTGCTAAAGGAGCTCCAGGACCGCAAGGAGAGCCTTGAGCTGAAGATAAAGGCCCTGAAGAACCAGGAGAACCTTGTCAAGGAGGAGCTAGACAAGGTTGCAAGTGACCTTCAGAGGATGCTTCAGGGCACGTCGTTAGGAAAGACAGCAGGACAGGCAGGGTCCTGAGGGCTGGGCCTTTTGTACGCTAGCCCCAGGGACGTCCTCGCGCTAGTAGAAGGGGCTAATGCTGAGGTCCTAGTTCATGGCAACGCTGACCTGGATGCCGTGGCCTCAGCGCTGTTGGCATGCAGGTTAATCGCAAGGTCAGCAAGGAGCTGCTGCGTCTACGCGAAGGAGGGCCTCAGCAGGCGCGCCAGGGATCTTCTCAGCGCTCTCGTTATTGAACTGCCGCTCTGCGACAGTCTCGATAACAAGGACGTGCTGATAGCGGTTGACGCGAGCAACGTCTCTCAGCTCGGCCTGAGCGAGGAGGAGCTCAAGGGGCATAAGACAATTGTAATAGATCATCATGAGCCTGGGAGTCTTCATAGGCTGGCGAGCGCGCTGGTGGCAGATAAGGAGTCACCCTCGTGCGTGGAGCTGCTAGTCCCGCTGCTCTCTAAGGGCTCCATAAGCCCATCTGAGGCCACCTTTGCGCTCGCGGCGCTGCTAGAGGAGACCTCTTTCCTTGAGAGGGCCAGGCTGAGCACCTTTAAGTCAATAGTGACCCTAATCGAGATGGGCGGTGACTATGGCCTGGCTGTGAAGCTGATTAGAGGGAATGGTGCTGAGGAGCCCATCGACAGAAGGGTCGCCAAGCTCAAAGGGCTCTCGAGGTCCCAGGTCAGTATTACGTGCAATGGTAAGCTGGTTGTCGCGGTTAGCAGCGTTGGGTCGTTTGAGGCTGACGTGGCCAGGACGCTGGTCTCAGTGGGCGCCGATGTTGCGTTAGTGGTAAACGAAAGCAGGGCCTCAATAAGGCTCTCTAGACGCTCCCTTGAGGCGGGGCTCAGCGCTTCAGGCCTGGCGTCATACATTGCTGAAAGACTTGGCGGCGAGGGTGGGGGTCATGAAGGGGCGGCCGTTGCGAGGCTTAGTAGCCCTGCGCAGCCGGAGAAGCTGCTTGGGCTTGCGCTTAACTATGTCAGCGGCGTGTGCGGTGGTCATCAATGAGCAGCCCTGGGCAGAGGAGGCCTAGAATATACGCCGACACGAGGGAGGAGGCCTCAGGTATACCAAAGCTACTTGAGTCTATGAACGTCATCGTGATCAGGAAGCAGCTGCCAGAGGGGGACTACCTAGTGCCACCTGACGTTGCTTTTGAGAGGAAGAGCGCGGCTGACTTCATCTCCTCGCTGTTCGACGGGAGGCTCTTTGACCAGGCCTCTCGCATCAGGGGCACTTACAGCGAGGTGCTCTACATAATAGAGGGCGACTTCTTCAGGGAGCTCAGGTTCTGGAGCGATAAGGAGAGGCAGCTAATAGGGGCCTTGGCTTCACTTGTCACAAGATATGATGCGAAAATACTCTGGAGCGAGGGGCCAAGGCAGACGGCTGAGTACCTGGCATCTATAGCCTCCAAATATGGTAATAGGGGGGCGTCAGGGCCTGTAGTCATAAATAAGAAGCCGTCGATGCAGTCGCTCAGGGAGTGGCAGCTCTACGTTGTTGAGTCGTTCCCAGGCATTGGTGCTAAGACTGCAGAGAGGATACTTGAGAAGTTCGGCTCGCTTGAGGCATTCTTCAACGCGAGCTTAGCAGAGTTGGCCGCCGTTGAGGGCGTCGGGGAAGCTAAGGCTACGAGGATAAAGGAGCTTCTGAAAGCCCCGTTTAAGTCAGGCGTCAAGAGGACTACATTGGACGAGTTCTACGACAGGCCTGCTGGTAGACCTAAGGACGAGGAGAGGTGAAGCTAAGGGTTCACTAAGCCTCACGCTTTCAGGTTGACAGCTCCTTCATCGAAGGAAAGGCCTGCGGACTCTAACATCTTGGATATTATGAAGGTCGGTATAACAGCTATCATCTTGCTGGCTTGGCTTGGAGGAAGGAAACCTAAGACCTTGGTAGATTTCTCAACCAGGTCGTGTAGGTACCTGATGCCCTGCCAAACAATTTCGGTGTCGTCGCGAGCGTTAAGCTCGCTCCTGGCCCACTCAACGAAGAGCTTCTCGCTGGGGTCAAGCTTCTGCTTTGCCCCCCTGAGGTAGTTAGCGAAGTCAGTTATATCATCAGCCACCTGGTAAGCCGTCCCAACACTGTTGCCATAGTTCCACGCGCCCTCGGCCAGGTCCTCGTGCCCGCCAGCTATGACGCCCAGGGCTGCGGCCAGCGAGAAGAGGCTGCCAGTCTTAAGGGAAGCTAGCGTCAGGTACTCAGCAGGCTTAATGCTTAAGGCTGAGTAGGCATCCATTATCTCGCCCCTCACTATTGACTCCCACGCTGAGATGCTGTAGCTGAGGGCTAGAGGACCATAACGCTCAACTAGCTTGAGGGCAGTGGGCACGAGCAGCAGGGATACCATGGCGCTCTTGCCAATGCCATAAAGGATCCAGGCTGACGGTCCTCCCCTCCTCTGAGCGTCCTTGTCTACTATATCGTCAAGTGCCAGGCTGGCCCCCTGCACCAGCTCTATGGCTATGGCAGCGTCCTCGGCCTTCTTGGGATCTCCTCCCACGGCCTCAGCGAAGAGCACGGTCATGAAGCCTCTGAACATCTTGCCGCCCTTAACTATGTATGATGCTAGTCCCTCAACCCCTGCCATCTCGAGCTTGGATACTATCGCATCCAGCCTTGGCTCTATCTCTGACCTCACCCTGCTCCACTTGTCCAGTATGGCCCTGCTCTCTTCAGCAGAAGGCTGCTGGCTCACTGCGACGCCTCCACCTTGTTTGGGGGCGCGCAACTTTATAAATAAAGCCTCTTAAAAATCAATGGCAGCGCGAATGAAAGAACAATGGCTGACAACAACGGATGGATCCCTGCTGTTGGGCCTGGCCTCTCTAATTATAGATGTTGTCGAGAGCAACTGCGAGGATCCATTAACAGCGATGGTAACCTCTGAGGTGCTTGATGAGAACCACCTGAAGGAGGGCATGAAAAGGGGGCTCCTAGAGGTCCACCTAAAGCTAGCGCGTGTAGAACCAAAGGAATTAGTGTACAGGGGAGTCAAAGTGTTCTTCACAGAGGGCAGGGAAGGCTTAATAGCAATCAGGGAGCTCTATGAAAGGCTCCCCATTAAGGTGCTCAGCCTTGATTACTTCAGCCTCTATAGCAGACTTGCAAAGAGGACTGCCGAGAGCGGCGTTGAGTACATGATAGTTTACACGGAAGACGGAGAAGCCCTTGTATTTGAAGGCGAGAAATTTAGGGCGTCGTTGCCAGGGGTAAGGTCGGTGCCAGCCTTAGTCCACACGCACCCAGCGGGCCACTGCGGCCTCTCAAGGAAGGACGTAGAGAGCGGCCTTGAACTAATGATGGACAGGGGGCTTATGGTGGCAGCGGTTACTGAGGATGCGTGCGCAGCTATAATGTATAGGGTTGGGTTACTTGATGAGGAGGACCTGCTAAAAGCGAAAGAGGGGACCCTGGGGGGTCTTAACAGCGTCAAGTTCGTCAGAGTCAACTTAGTCTAAGGACTGTACGCATGGGACTTTAGGCTTCGATAGGCTATGCCCTGATAGGTGGGTCGCTCCTGGCCTTCGGCAGTTAATGCGCGTAACGTAGCCAAGAACTAATAAGAGGGGCTTCTAAGGGGGGGGTGCACTGGGCCTTAAAGGCACGAAAGACGCCCAGGCCCATAGGCTTAAGGTCCTAACAGGTCTGATAGGCTCGGCGGCTTGGGTGGCAGGCCCTTCCTCTCCCTTATCTTCTTTATGAGGTCGTCGAGCATAGAGTCAGGCACTGGAGCCCACCTACTGAACTCGGTGCCCCAGAGGGCCTTGCCGGCTGTGGAGCCCCTTAGCTCTGCTGCCAGGTCGAAGCTCTCAGCGACAGGTATCTCAGCCAGGACCCTAGTTCCCATAGGTGTGTTCTCAACGTCAATTATTCTTCCGCGCTTCTTCACTATGACTGTGGATACAACGCTGAGGTAATCCATGGGTATCCTTATGTCAAGCTTCTGTATAGGCTCAAGCAGGGTGGGGCGCGACGTGAGTATGCCAGCCCATATGGCGTTCCTCACGGCCGGATATATCTGTCCTGGACCCCTGTGGACAGGATCCTCGTGCACCTCGGCGTCGTGAAGAACTACCTTAACTCCCCTGACGGGCTCAGCGGCTAAGGGACCCTCCTTGGTGGCTATCCTGAAGCCTCCAAGTATGGTGTCCTTGACGTCCTTGAGGTACTGGACTCCAGTAGTCATGTCTACAAAGACATTTATGTTCTCATCTATGGCCCAGATCCTCCTGGCCTCGTCGTAGTCCCAGCTGGCCTGGTCCCTCAGTATCTTGGCCCTATCCCTGGCGTCCTGGTCCTCTCTCACAACGCCCCTGTGTATGAGATCTATGGTCTCCTCGTTGAGCGGCTCAACGCTTATGTAGAACCTGTTGTGCTTGTTGGGGCTCTTGCCCTCAAACACCTGGCTCTTCTCCCTTACGGACTCCCTGTAGACTATAATGGGCTGGCTCGCCTTAACCTCAAGGCCGTAGAGCTCCTTCAACATCCAGAGCGCTATCTCAAGGTGGAGCTGACCCATGCCAGAGAGCAGGTACTCACCAGTCTCCTCGTTTATCTTTGCTACGAGGTTCGGGTCCTCTATGGTTAGCTTCCTCAGTGAGTCGACAAGCTTCGGCAGGTCCTGGACCTTGGCCGGCTCTATGGCTATAGTAACGACGGGCTCAGCTATGTAGTGCAGCTGCTCAAACGGGGCCGCCTGCGACTTGTACTGGCTCTCGACCAGGGTCTCGCCGGCCCTCAGGTTCTCTATCCCCATCATGGCTGCTATGTTGCCTGCCGTCACCCTCTGTGTGAGCTCCCTGAAGGGACCCATGTAGAGGCTTACCTGGAGCACCTTACCTGACGTGTCCTGGGACACCACGTAGAGCTCCCTGCCGGGCTCGAGGGTGCCTGAAAACACCCTCCCGGTTGCCACCAGGCCGGCCTTCTCAACATGTATGGCATTCACATAGAATACTGTAGGCCCGTTGGGGTCTGCCTCAAGCATGGCTTTGCCAATGTCGCTGTTGATGTCGCCCTTCCATATCTTGGGTATCCTGTACCTCTGGGCCTCCTTCGGGTTTGGTACAAACTTAACCGCCATGTCCAGCAGGGCCTCGTGAAGCGGCGCCTTCTTAACCAGGGCCGCTACCTTGTCCTTGTCATCGCTGGAGTAGGCGTCTATTATCTGCTGGAAGTTTATGCCTTTCTTAGAGGCTATGGGGACAGTTATGCCCCACTGGTCCTTAGCGCTTCCGAAGGCCACGTTACCAGTCGCGGGATTGAGCTTCCACTTGTCCTTGAACTCCGGCTCAGCGTACATGTCAATGATGTTGTTGACGTCCTTTATTATCTCAACAAGCCTATCCTGGAGCTGCGAGGGCGTCAACCTGAGCTCCTTTATAAGTCTGTCTATCTTATTTATGAAGAGAACAGGCCTGACCCTCTCCTCAAGCGCCTGCCTCAGCACGGTCTCCGTCTGGGTCATGACGCCCTCAGCGGCGTCGACTACGACAATAGCCCCGTCAAGCACCCTCAGGCTTCTGGTTACCATGCCAGTGAAGTCTATGTGCCCAGGGGTGTCTATCAGGTTTATGACGTAACCCTTACCGTTGTACTCGTGGTACAGGCTCGCATTAGCAGCCTTGACGGTCATCTGCCTCTCCTTCTCGACCTTCAGGTAGTCTAGGGCTAGCGCCTCGCCAGCAACCCTTTCTGATATTATTCCAGCCCCGGCGAGCAGGGCGTCGCTGGTCGTGGTCTTGCCGTGGTCGACGTGCGCTATGACGCCTATGTTCCTCACTTGCTCTATATTGTTCATTATCTTCTCTATCTCTGATACCATCTTTACTCGTGCGCCCATAGCTAAGTTCACCAGTTACTTCGCAGGTAAGGTGCGCAATTGAGGGTTAAAAACAGTTCTTAAAGTAAGCAGGATCTTCTTTAAATAATGTTGGTAACGTGCTGCGCGACCTTAAGGTATGTCATAAAGACGTGTAGTTGCTCCCCCTTGGCAAGCCTTGACACCAGCTCGCGATTAAGGTCGGCAGCAGCCTTGCTGCTCCGTATCATTATTGTTGAGCTCTCAACGTAGTCACTCCTCCTGACTATCATCTTGACGTCGTTGTCAGCGGTTATTCGGGGGTCACCCCGTCCAAGCACGGAGTCGCACAGGCCCCCAGCGCAGAGCAACAAAACTATTACACTGTTACTGTCCCTCAACCCCTCCTTCAGCCACTCGGGCAGGCTTGAGGCGCTGGCCTCTGAGGACACGCCTATTATGCAGTCCCCTCTTGGCGTCAGATGGCTTTCGGTAGTTATCTCTATCGTAGTCCTATGCCTAGCTGTCACGTTTACATGGCCATGAGCTGTGAAGTGGAACCAGCGACCCTGAAGCTCCTCCACGCGGGCCCCAGAGCTTTACTGACATCCTCCCGCCCTAAAGGGCGAGGCCTGCCGTTCTCTAGCCAAGTAAAGGGTAATTAGGCTGCAGGAGGCTATTTAATGGCGAGGGCCGGTGCCTTCCTCATTGCAAGCCTCTTATGAGGAGGCCAGGAGGAGGCTGGTAAGTGAGCTGAAGGCCAGAGGATACATCAGGAGCCAGATGGTAGAGATGGCTATGTTGACGGTGCCGAGGGAGCTCTTCGTTCCTGAGGACCTTAGAGGGAAGGCATATGAGGACAGGCCGCTGCCTATAGGGCACGGCCAAACCATAAGCGCCCCTAGTATAGCGGCTTACATGACTGAGCTCTTGGAGCTCTCAGAGGGCATGAGAGTCCTTGAGGTTGGCACCGGTTCGGGCTACAGCGCCGCTGTGCTGGCTACAATAGCAGGCGAGAGGGGGCACGTGTGGACCATAGAGAGGGTACCGGAGCTGGCAGCCAGAGCTGAGGCTATCCTGAAACAGCTTGGATATGGCGACAGGGTGACAGTCATAGTTGGCGATGGCAGCCTCGGCTACAGGCAGGCAGCGCCCTACGACAGGATACTCGTCACAGCGGCCTCCCCCAGGGTGCCTAGGCCCCTCGTTGAACAGCTGGCCGAAAATGGCGTGATGGTGATACCGGTCGGCGGCAAGGAGGGCCAGGTGCTCACAGTAATTAAGAAGGAGGGCGGGCAGGTCTACGAGAAGGCCGACCTGGAGGTAATTTTCGTCCCTCTAGTAGGCGCGGAGGGCTGGCAGGACCAAGGTTAGTTATTAGGCCGCTTAAGGCATGTAAACTATGCTGTGATGCAGTGTGGTGGACGCCGAGCCCCTCCGGGGCCATGAGGACAAGGAGCCCGCTGAGCCTCTCGCTCAACGTTAGGCTTCTAGTACTGGCGCGAGTACCTCATGTATGTCACTGCTGGCCTACCGCACACAGGGCAGACGCCCTCAGCCCTCTCAGGAGGCCACGGGGTTCCGAGGGTCTTGACGTTAAGTTCCTGCATGACCTTGTTGGCGCACTCCTCACTGCCGCACCATGGCAACTCGACGATGCCCTTCCTCTCCTCTATGGCCTTACGGGCCTCCTCGATGCTTGAGGCGCGAGTTATGTGGCTGCTCATAAATTTCCTGGCCCTCTCAGCCAAGTTGGAGTCTATCTCGCTGAGGAGCTTCTTGACGGCTTCGGCTGCCTCCCTGAGGTGAACGCTTGTCCTTCTAAGGGTGTCCCTCCTCACAAGCGTCAGGGTCTCACTGGCGGCCTCCCTGGGCCCTACCTCGACCCTCACAGGGACGCCCTTAGCGTCCCAGTAGTAATACTTGTCACCAGGCGTTGTATCACTGCGATCATCAAGCTTAGCTCTTATGCCAGCCTCGAGTAACGCTGAGAGGGCGCGGCGGGAGTACTCAAGGACCTTCCTCATCTCGTCTTCAGATTGAGACGGTATGGGTATTATTATTGCCTGCGTCGGGGCTATGTTGGAGGGCAGGACAAGCCCCATGTCATCCCCATGAACAGCTATTAGCGTGGCCACGACCCTGTCGCTCACGCCATAGCTCGTCTGCCACGGGTAGTCATACTTCTCGTCCCTGGTGTGTATCCTGAATGAGAAGGCCTTGGTGAAGTTCTGCCCAAGATTGTGCACCGTGCCTATCTGAAGGGTTCTGCCGTCAGGCAGCACAGTGTCGAAGGCTATTGTGTAGAGGGCACCAGCAAACTTATCCCAGTCAGGCCTCCTTGATATTACGTACGATATCCCTAGGCTGTCGAAGAATTTCTTGTAGACATCTATGGCCTCCATAACCTGTCTCTCAGCGTCCTCGAAGCTCTCGTGCACCGTGTGGGCCTCCTTGAACATGCTTATCTCCCTGACCCTGATGAGCGGGCGCGTCGCTTTAGTCTCATACCTGAAGACGCTGACTACCTGGTAGAACTTCCTGGGCAGCTGCTTGTAGCTCTGTATCCAGAGCGACTCATAGTATGTTATAGGCGTCTCGCTGGTCGGCCTCAGCGCTAGCTTCTGGTCAAGCTCCTCAAGGCCGCCGCGGGTGACCCAGTAGACCTCGTCCTCAAAGCCCTTGATGTGCTCCCCCTCCTTGGCAAGCAGGAAGTCAGGTATGAGCAGGGGGAAGAGGACCTCATCATGGCCTGTTTCGTCGAGTAGCCTCCTCAACAGCTCTAGAACGTTCCTCCTGATGCTGAAGCCGTAGGGCATCCAGACGCCCATGCCCTTCACGGGGTACCTGCCGTAGTCGTAGACCTCAGCCCTCTCGAGGACCCAGTCAAACCACTCTGAAAACCTCTCCTGCCATCTCCTCCGCTGGGGCTCCGGCAAGCCTTTCACCTTGGCTGCGTCAGAGAGAAAAAGAGAGGGAAGGTTTTAAAGTAGAGCGCCCTTTAAGCTGCTGTTTAGGTCGGCAGGACGAAGGCCACTATTATTGCCATCAGCAGGCCGTAGATGGCTATTCCCTCGCCGAGGACCACGAAGAGGAAGGCCGTTCCAAAGACCTCCCTCTTCTCAGCTACGGCGCTGACGGCTGCGGCCCCTGCTACGCCAACTGCATAGCCACCTCCTATGCCTGCCAGCCCCACCGCAAGGCCTGCACCTATCGCTTTTCCAAGTACTGCAAATGCGTAGGGCGTTTGGTCGCTCGTGACAGAGGAGCTGCTCGCAGCGTGGGCTAGCGCGGCCCCGGAGGCTATGGCAGCGAGAACAGCAAGAGCGGCTACTGCGACCATGATGGCCCGGTACTTAGGTCTCCTCCAGGCCTCCCTCAGGACGAAGTCTAGGCCCTCAAACAGCTTTGACCTATCAGCCATATGCGTTACCCAGGTAGCTTGATAGAAACTAGTGAGTATATTAAACGAACGCTCAAAGAAAGCGGGCGAACTTCCTTTATTACTACTATGAGTAGTAATAAAGTTCAGTAAGTGAAGAACTGCGGCAGCCTGACCCCCCTCTGTCCCTTGTACTTGCCGCTGTAGGGCTTGCTTGAGGGCGTCTCCATCTTAACGAGCACGAGGTGGAGGAACCTGTCTCCGACGTAGAGCTTCACGGGGAACTCGCTGCCTATGACCTCAATTGTGAGCTGCCCCTCGAAGCCAGCGTCAACGACCGTGCTGGGTATGTAGATGCCTGTCCTGGCCCACGTGCTCCTCAGGTTCACGAGGCCAGCCACGTAGGGCGGGAGCCTTATGTACTCGAGCGTGTGGAGGAGGTAGTGCTTGTGTGGTTCCACTATGAAAAAGCTATCGCCCGCCTCCCTGCAGTCGTAGAAGTCAGAGGGGTTGCCTGGGGACCTGGGGTCAAGGACCTTGTCAGTGTGGACGAAGGCGCAGTAGGCTCCCCCCAGCCTGAGGTCGAGGCCGTTCTCCCTTATTATGTCAGCCTCAAGGGGCTCTACCCAGAGCTCCCCTGCCTTTATGAGGATCTCAATGTCCCTGTCGCTGAGTATCAAGGTTTGCCCAGCCTCCTCTTTGTCAGAACTGGCTACTAACACTCTTAACTCGGTATTACTTTGAATGCAGCAGATAAGCAAACGCGTCGTAATGATGCTTTGATGGAGGGCTCGCATTTAGGTTCAGGGTGAGAAAGGATAGACCTTCGCCCATAAGTTAAGCTTGATGCCGTGCCCCTCGGCGCTCCAGGCCGCCTCAGCCCCCTTTATGCTGTCAACGTAAGTTAAGCCTGAAGGTGGCCCCCACGCCTGGCAGCGAGGCCTGCGTTAGGCGCGGCTGGGGCTCGTGTGTAGAGTACAGAAGGGCCTACGCTGAGATACTCGCCCACCTCTACAAGACAGGCAGCCCCTGGGACGTAGTCCTCTTGGTTCAGCTGCGTAACGGCAGCCGCATAGGCGAAGCCATCGAGGTCGTCAAGGAGTTCTGTAACGCCAAGGGCAGGGCTGACAGCGTGAGGGTGCGCGTAGAGAAGCACGCCAAGGGCGACACGCGCCTCATGGTGCTGTCCGAGGAGCTTAGGGGCGCGCAGGGCAGGGACTACCTTAGGCAGGCCTGCCTGAGGCTCTCGAGGGTCAAGGCGCCTAGGGTCGATATCGCGGACTACTGCCGCAGGGCCTACGGCTTTAACACTCACGCCCTGAGGTACGCCTTCATTACGTACATGCTGAAGAGGGGCGTGTCGCCCTCAATAGTCGCCAAGATAACTGGCCACAGGTCCCTCAACCACATCCTTCACTACACTGAGGTGAGGCTCGCTGAGGAGGTCCTGGCTGGCCTCAGGGGCTGGGGCGCCTTGCCAGTTGAAGGCCAGGGCGCGCCTTGACTTAGAGGGCCGCAAAACTATATTAACCTTTTCGCGCAGAAACTAGCTCAAGGTGCGGCATTCTTGAGGACCAAGAGGGCCCTGGCCCTCATCCTCATCATCGTTGTCTCAGCCTCGCTGCTCGCCGGGCTGTCCTACCTGGTGCCTAGCCTGTTCCACAGGGGGAGAATCATAATAAGGGCATACGCTATAGGGGGCGACGGAGACTCAACCCAGCTCACCAACGCCTCCTTCTCAGTCTGGGCCTGGGCCCCGACCCCCAACGGGACAGAGTTCATTCCCGTCTTCAACGGCACTGGGCCGCAGGCCGTGATAAACCTGAGCAGGTTAGTCAGCTGGGCCGAGGACTGGATACATGCTTATGGCATGGCGGCCATATTCTCCTTTAAGCCCTCAATAACAATTTGGGTCTCTTACCCCATAGCCCTGCCCAACGGAAGCGTTGAGCTTTTGACCCAGCCCTCCTTCCAGCCCCTTAACCTCAGCCTGCCGATCAGCGGCAGCGGGGCCGTGATAAACGTTATGGTGGGCCACCCCTTCAGGACGCTGCTGAACGGAACCCCCCTGAAGGCCAATGGCGAGGAAGCTGGGGCAGCCGCGAGGGGCCTCGCTGAGGCGTCGCCAGGGCAGACCACAACGACGACGGTCAGCACCACGCCAACTACGAGTATAGAGCATTTCATATGTTGGTCGCGCACTGGCATACCATGCTACGTTTGGTACCTGGCACCTCACGTCATTGGTTGGTACCCCAACAACGAGAGCATGGCCCCCATAAGCCTCGCCATTGCCTTAGCGCAGCCCAGTGATGTTAGTGGCAATGCATATACGACCATAAGTATAACGGTGGCCTCTTGGTATGTCAATCAGTTCAGTATAAACGGCCTCACGATAGCTGGCAGCGCGTTCGAGGCAGCTATGAAGGACGCTGAGGTGGGGGACCTGTTCCAGGCTATCAGCCAGCTTTCCCCAGCGCTGGGGACCACGTTCACGTTCACGACTGAAGGAGAGGTCATAGAAAGTAACGGCACAGGGGTCGAAACCCTACCGAGTACAATCATACCGAGTACTCATGACATAGCCCAGCTCTACATGGTTGGCCAGGTCGCGCTGGTCAACTGGACGGAGTATTTCACCGTCTGGCCGTACGGTCCCAGCAGGCCGACGGGGAACTGGTACCTCGGCCTCCAGCTGACGGAGTTTAAGGCAGTGAAGAACAGCAGCGCAGTGGCCCCCGTGATCTATTATTGGCGGGCCTACGACCCGTGCGTTAACCTGAGCGAGTGGGCCAGCGAGCAGCAGGTCCTCATGCAGGACCCAGGCGACTTCTTTGGGCTTGGCATGAACTCCACGTGCCCTCTCCCCAACACGCCAGCGCCCGTCATATGGGAGGACTACGCCACTAACCTGACGCATTACGCTAATGTGAGCCCTGGCAACTCAATCTCTATATCCTACGTGAAACTCTCCGTTAACGGGGGCGAGTCGCCCCTGGGCATAGGCCTTGACCTGGGCTCTGCCATAGCGTGGGCTATAGGTACGGGTCTTATGGTGGTGCCAGGGGGACAGGCGGCAGGCGCTGTTTTAGAGGTGATAGGGGATCTCCTCGGCGCCTTCCAGTACACGACAACCTCAGTGGCAGCGAGCGTAAACACTATTACAATAGCCAGCGACTTCTCGCCCCCGTATTCCGTTAACGTATACTACAGTAACCTGACCCCCGTGTATACCGTCAGCGGCCAGCGCTTCACCCTGCCCAAGGAGCTGATACTTATAAACGTGAGCTCATAGCCTGAAGGCTAAAGGGGCGCCTAAACGCCCTAGTAAAATCTTTTTCTTCGCTTTCCCTTTTTGGCATGAGCTTCTAAACCTCGGCCTCAGCCAGCAGAGACAGAAGTGCCAGGAATCTTACGCGTGGGGAGCGCCGTAAATGGGGCCCTGCGGGCGAGGCGGAGGTCCCTGGGCGCAACTAGTGATCGTAAGCTGACGAGAATGAGCGCCCAGGGACAGACGGCTGGGCGACCCCTCGAGGCGCCTATTGAGCTTAACGTCCAAATTTGTGCGTACGGCGTAAGGTTCTAGGCGCCTAGCGAGCCGTCCTGGGCCCTCCTGAACTCCCCCTTCACCGTCTCCTGGGCCCTCTTGACCTCCCTATCTATGTCCTCAGGCGTCAGCTGGGCCTGCGTGGTTATTTGGGGCGCCTCGAGGGGCTGGGGCCTTGGCGACCGTCTCGTTAGGGGCAGCCAGGGCGGCAGCCCCTGAGGCGTACTCGCTCAGCTCCCTAGCGAGCTCCCTGAGCTCCTCGCTGAAGCGGGAGAGCACGGTAGCGAGCTCCCTGGCCTCCCCTGCCGTCAGCCTGCCGCCCCTAATCCTGTCCCTCACGGACCTCGCGAGCGCCTCCATGTAGTCCCTCTCCCTCCCTTCCTCCATGAGCCCCTTCAGGGTCAGCCCAAGGTCGGCGTGTAGCTTGCTGACCTCGATGTAGGCGTTGGGGCCAAGGTAGCACCTCCTGACCTTCTTGTGAACCCTTCCGTCAGGGGTCCTCTCGTAGCCCTCATAGTGGACCGCGTAGTAGTAGACCCTGTTTCCGCGCCTCTGCCTCTCAATGTAGCTTACGGGCTGCCCGCACCTCGGGCAAACCATAACCCCCCTGGGCTGGGCCTCCAAGCCCCTCGCCCTCCTCCCTGCCCCTTGGCACACCCCCCTGACCCACCTCCCGCACCCCCGCGGCCGTGCGCCCTGACGCCTAGCTC
This sequence comes from Acidilobus sp. 7A, assembly GCF_003431325.1. Classification (NCBI taxonomy): domain Archaea; kingdom Thermoproteati; phylum Thermoproteota; class Thermoprotei; order Acidilobales; family Acidilobaceae; genus Acidilobus; species Acidilobus sp. 7A. The sequence continues at coordinate 560,176 of NZ_CP010515.1, forward strand.
TTAAAATTAGGCGTAAGGTCTCCCCTTGGCTGGGGCCTGGCGCCCGAGTACCTCCGTATTATATAGGGTGCGACTCTCCCGCCCAAGGCGCCCCCATAGGCCCTCAGCGCCATCAGGCAAGCCATACACCTAATTTTAGGAGTATGGCATCGTTAGGCGCGGCCCTGCCCCGCGCCTCTAGGCGGCCCCGCTTGGCGGGGCGCCCTGAAGGGGCAGGCCTCCCTCAGGGCTGACGGCCCCCTGGCCTTGGTGCCCCTTGGCCAGGCGGGCCCATGCGGCACGGCTAGGGCGGCGCCCCTGGGCTCAGGAATGACAAGCTCCTAAAATTAGGCGTAAGACTTAAAAGCCCAGGCTGGCCCTGTGGGCCTGGGGTAGGCGCGTGGCCGAGGAGGAGCCGCCTGTACGCAAGGGGATGGCCTGCCCGAGGTGCGGCAGGCCAATAGACTGGGTCGGCCGCCAGATTGTCAGGGGCCGCGTCTACTACTACGCCGTCCACGTGTCCTATGAGAACGGCAGGAAGAGGCTCAGCAAGTGCTACCTGGGCCCCAGGGACTACGACTATGTGAGCAGGCAGCACAGCGACATGGGCATGGAGCTGAAGGGCATGGTCTACGAGGCCATAAACAGCCCAGCCTCAAGGTTCAGGGACTACGTTGCTGGCATTGTTGATAAGCTCAGCGGCGACGCGGCCAGCGGGGCCCTGAACCTGGGCCAGGCCAGGGACTGGGCCAGGGCCGCCAGGGAGGCGGGCCAGCTGCTGCTTAGGCTGGCAGACGGGCTCGAGGGCTACGCCAGGAGGCTCGAGGCCGAGGGGAAGGCCGAGGAAAAGGCAGGGGCTGTCGCCAAGGGCGAGGGGGAGGCCCGCGCTGCCCCAGCGCCCGCTGGCCCGCTGACGGCTGAGGACTGAGGAAATATAGAGAGGGAGCTGAGGGAGCTCCTGGGCTCGCTGAAGGGGGAGGACAGGAGGGCCCAGGCCACGCGCTAGGCCCCCGAGAAGTCGCTTTCTACAAATTTGTAGAAAAGCGGGGCAGGCGCTCTGGCGCCTCGAGGCCAGGCCATAGCACTCGAGGCTGAAGGTGCGCCTGCTTAACTTACGCTAGTTAAGTTTACAACTGAAAGCCTCGCCTTTTAAGGCGGGGATGGCAGAAAACCTATAAGGCCCTGTTTTCTTGTTGGAGGTGTTGGAGGTGGTGGTAAAACTAAGGTGCCCGTACTGCGGCTACGTCTGGGACTACAAGGGTAAGAAGACCTTATATGTCACCTGCCCCAACTGCATGAGGAAGGTAAACGTTCAAAAGAACAGGGTGGAGTGAATGCCCGCGGGCGGTGAGGGAGCGCTAACCCTGACGGTCAGGGTGAGGGTTAGCCCCGAAGCCCGAAGGCGAGCAGACTATACTTGACCTTCTGAGAAGGTACAGGGATGCACTAAACTACTCGGTAAGGACGCTGATAGCCAGTAAGGCCCTGAGCCTCACTAAGGCCCACAGGCTCCTGTACAAAGATCTAAAGGAAAGATATGGCCTGCCATCCAAGATTGCCCAGGGCTGCTACAGGGAGGCCATCACCATAGCCAAGTCGTGGCTTAAGAACCCGAGAAGGGGCGCTGTGCCAACAGCTAAGCGCCTGAGCGTGTGGCTGACGCACGGACAGGGCTACAGGGTCAAAGGCGACCGCGTGGAGCTGATAGGAGGCTACAGGCTCAGAGTAATCGGATGGGACAGGAGGTACGATAACTTCCCTAATAGGGAGGCCAGGCTGGTGTTCAGGGACGGCAGGTTTGACCTTTATGTGACCAAGCGGGCGCCAAGGCCAGCAAAGTACGCCCCTAAGGGCGTGCTTGCCGTTGACGTGAACGAGAGGCGGATTGTCGTAGGTAACTCAAGCGTTGAGCAGAGAATCGAGACGCCCATTGAGAGGGCCCTACGCTACAGGAGGCTTGCTGAAAGGCTTGAGGAGAAGTACTCCTCGCCAAAGTACAGGACCTGGCTCAGGAGGAGTGGTATAAGGAGGAGCAGGAGGAGTGGTATAAGGAGGAGGCTAGGATACTTCCACAGGAAGGCCAGGAATATCATAGAGGACTGGGCCAGGAAGACTGCTCATAGGATTATATCATTGGCAAAGCAGGGCCAGCTGGCTGTCGCCAGGGAGGACCTCACAGGGCTGGTGGAGAGCCTCAGGGAACTCCCGAAGGAACATAGGACCGCCCTAATTGCGCTCGGCTACAGGAGGCTGGGGTTCTGGCTTGACTGGCAGGCTGAAAAGAACGGAGTACCATTATTTGTTGTTGACCCCGCTGACACGTCCTCTACATGCCCAAGGTGCGGTACTAAGCTAGTAGAAGTAGGGCACCGCAGGCTCAGGTGCCCAAGGTGCGGCCTTGAGGCCGACAGGGACACGGTAGCTGTGCTTAACATTGAGAGGAGGGCGCTTGGCAAGATGGGGGGATCTCTGGCCACCCCGACTGCCCCTCAAATGACAGATGTAAGCCCGAACAGATGGGGGGAACCCTCCGCCCTTTAGGGCGGGGAGGAGGTCAGATCTAGATGGTATCGCAAGGTCTCTAAATAAGTTATAAAAGCTAGCGGGCCCTTAGGGTTCAGAGACGGGAAGTTAATGAACCAGAGCAAGGACAAAGATTTCAAGAGGATTATAGTGACCTATCCCACGCATCCGCTCTTCCTTTGGGTATACCTTGCGGTTGGCATGCTATTGGCCTTGCTTTTCTCAAGACTTTTCTCAAGGCTCCCCTTCTACCTAGCCGAGGGACCATATAACCATGAGGCCTTCGCGCTGGCGTCCCTGGTGGCCGCGCTTATAGCCTTGAGCCCCCTGCTAAGCTTTGTGAACCTGGTAATAAGGCGGCTGAGCACTGGCGTGTTAGTTAATGAACTTGAACTAAGCTATGTAGAGTTCTTCGGCATACCTGTCCCAGTACCAAAGGTCAGGCTAAGGGAAATGAAGACGCTGCTGGCGATAAACGTTGGTGGTGCCCTGGTGCCCCTGATAGCATCAGTCATATTTTCATATCTTCTTATCAACTCGCCTTACGGTAGCGTATTCGTGCTCACCGCGGTTATAGACATCGTAGTGGTAACGCTTGTAACCTACGCGCTCTCAAGGCCAATGCCGGGCGTGGGCATAGTCGTGCCAGCCTTCATACCGCCACTCACGGCGGCCTTCGTGGCTATTGTAGTGAGTGGCTTCGGCGTCCCAGCCGCCGCGGCTGCCTACATAGGGGGCTCCATAGGCAGTCTGCTGGGTGCTGACGTCTTAAGACTCCTGAGAAGCTACAGAGAGCTAACAGCAAGCATGCTAAGCATAGGTGGGGCTGGCATCTTCGACGGCGTCTTTATGAGCGGCCTGTTAGCGTTCCTCTTAGCATTTTAGTTTGTAGCGTTTGGCTGTCGGGCCCTAGAAAGTCTATCAATTATGCGCCTTTACAGCTAAGGTCTGCCACAAATATGGACTTCGACGGGCTGTACTCTATCACCTTTCTTGAGAACTCCACGTTCACGTCAGCGCAGCTCCTGGAGGCGGCCTCAACGATGTTAACGATAGCTTCATCCTGAGTCTGCGCTAAGTAGTAGACATGAAGAGTCGCTGACTGCCTTGAGGCAAGCTTACAGGCCACGTCAAGGAAGTCCGTAGATGATGTCGGATTATTCATGATTATCCTGTCAAACCTACCCTCTACTACGTTGGGCAATGCCCTGGCGTCAGACCTAAGCACGACGACCCTCCCCTTGAGCAGCTTAGCGTTAAGGGCAACATTGGCCTCAGCAAGGGCGGCCGCGTAAGGGTTGAGGTCATTTGCAACTACTGTCGCCGTGCTCCTGGAGGCCACAGCTATGGAGAATGGCGCGACGCCGCAGAACATGTCAAGGACCCTTTCATTGTTGTTGACGAGGGAGGCTATCCTTTGCCTTTCCCCGGAGAGCCTTGGGTTAAAGTACGTCTTTGCAACGTCTACGCGGAACCTCAGGCCAGACTCCTTAACCACGGTGAGGGTTTCACCAGCTCCGTATAGCAGGACCAGCTGAGGTAGCCTCAGCTCACCCGTAGTGCCCAGCTTAAGGAAGATCGACTTCGCTCTGGGGTAAATCTCAGCGAGCTTGGAGACGGCGTTTACGTAGGTCTGAAAGCCTAGCTTGGAGCTGTAGTTCAGCAGGATTATGTCGCCAACCACCAAAAACCCCGAGACTCCTAGGTCCTCGTCAGAGAGCCTCAGGGGCCTCCTGCGCTTTTCAAACTCCGCCCTGCAGGGCCTTGCGACAACACCAGCCGACTTGAGCAGCCCTGCAGCTGCCTCAGCGTTAAGCACAGGTATGGCAAGTTCGCCGTCTATCTTCCTCGGTCTCCAGGCGTCAAGGAGCCTGGCAGCCCTTAGAGCGGTCAGAGCCCTATTGGCATCAGCTAGGCTGACTGCAACGCACTCCCTCAGCTCGTTCATAGTAGCGCACCGGGAGGCCGAGGCTGTAACCCGCCTTCTGTACTTCGGCGGCATCTGACTCAGCGGCCCTGGGGGCCTCCCGCGGCTCCTCACAGGCCCCCGCCTTGCTCCGCTGGGGACGGCCGTTTCACCGCATCCCCCGCGGTCCTCAGCCGGTTACTGCGAGCCTGTCGCCAGGCTCGCCTCGCGGCATCATAGCCATGTCGCGAGGGCCGTGTCGTCTCTGTGCCGTTGCCCAGAGGTCTGCCCTGGCCCCTTGCGGGGTCCAGCTGCCGCTGGGAGGGCGGTGTTTCCTCAGGCCTTGCGGCCCGTGGCCGCCAGCCTCGGCCTCCCGATGCCTAGAGCTCAAGCTCACGCATAATAAACTGTTCGCGAACACCGTAACTCGCAGAGAAGCCCAGTGAGGTAGCTTGCAGCAGGGGACCGCGGTAGGCATAGTTGTGAGGCCTTCAAGCGAGGTCGCCGAGGCCCTAGCGAAGAGGACCCTAGACGTCATAAAAGAGCTTGGGGCCAGGCCCCTTGTCGAGGTTGAAAGCGCGAGGAGTTATCCTGAAGTCTTCAAGGGGATTGAGACTTTTAACATAGAGAGGGACCCGCCGAGTAAGGTCATTGTAATTGGCGGCGACGGAACACTCCTGAGAGCAGCTATAAGGGCTGGGACTCATGACGTGGTGTTCCTTGCGGTTAGGGCCGGCAAGAGGGGCTTCATGCTCGACGTTGACGAGACCACGCTCAGCAGTAGGCTTAAGGACTTCATTAGTGACAGCTATGAGCTTGTTCTGCACCAGAGAGTTAAGGCTTCGCTTAACGGCGAGGAGCTCCCGTGCGCTGTGAACGATGTTGTGCTGTTCACATCAGAGGGCTCAATGGTGAGGCTCGACGTGTACCAGGTGGAGGGGGGCAATAGGGAGAGAATCATGGGCATTGATGGTGATGGGCTGATCCTATCAACTACTACAGGCTCTACAGCCTACAGCCTAAATGCAGGGGGGCCTATAGTGGATCCAAGGCTTGACGTTATAGTGCTGACCCCTCTTAACCCTGTGCAGCTCTTCCTGAGACCTGTAGTTATGTCAAGGAACAGCGTCATAAAGGTCCTCATGAGGCGCGACAGTGGGCCAGCGTACCTAGTGCTTGACGGTCAGATTAAGTATAACGTGAGGTCCGGCGATGAGGTAGAAGTTTACCCATGTGAAGTCCCCTTGAAGGTGGCTAGGTTTAAGTGGTGGTCAAACTACTATGAGAGGCTCTTCGCCCGCCTGCTCAGCTACTGGTAGCTCCTCGTCAGTTGCTGTGCTTGACACGGGCGCCCTGATAGCGTCACTGCAGCTTAGGCTGCCGCTTACGTGCGTGACAACGCCGCAGGTCTACGACGAGGTAAAGGATGAGGAGTCTAGGTCCTCCCTCGAGCTTTCTCTAAGCCTTCACAAGCTGATCATAGTCGCACCATCACAGGACTTTCTTGGGGCTGCCTTGAGGGAGGCAGGCTCGGCCGACGTCGCAGGCAGGTTAAGCAAGGCTGACCTCAGCGTGCTGGCGTTGGCGCTTGAGCTGGCGGCGTGCGGCAAGGAAGCATTCATTGCAACGGATGACTACTCCCTGCAGGCGGCCGCCGCTAAGGCTGGAATCAAGGTAATAAGGGTAAGGTATGCAGGGATTAGGGAGCTCAGGGGCCACCGCGGCGCTGAGCGCGAAGGATCATAGCCATGGCTTGGCCTTGTCTGTCCGGGTCACCATGCGCCTATTGCAAGCCTTACAAAATATGGCGGCCTCAGGCCCAAGCATACCTGCAAAGTTTAGCTGACTATGAAGCCCCTTAGGTCGAAATACGTGGCCTCCGATACCTTTACGTTTACATAATCTCCAAACGACCTGGCATCGGTGGCTGGCACGGTGACTGGGAAGTAGTTATCCAGCCTGACGGTGTAGTAGCCATCCCTAAAGCTCCTGGAGGCCAGTAGCCCCCTGTAGATGCCGCCCACGTACTTCCCATAGATCTCGAGCCCGACACTCCTTATGACCTCCTGTATCCTCAGACTTCTCTCCTTCTTAACGGGCTCGGGTATCTGAGGCATCGATGCCGATGCAGTCCTTGGCCTTATGCTGTACTGGGCCAGGTAAACCCTCTCGAACTTAAGCTCATTAACGAGGGCCACGCTATTCATGAAGGCCTCCTCGTCCTCGCCAGGGTGACCAACTATTATATCAGTTGCAAAGAGCGACGAGGGGTACCTGCTCTTCACCTTTCTGTGGAGCTCCTTGAACTCTGAAACCGTGTACCTGCGGTTCATTATCTTGAGCACTCTGTCGTCGCCGCTCTGCACGGGTATATGGAAGAACTTGAAGACCCTCTCGTCCCTGTAAACCTCGAGCAGGTCATCTATTAGGTCCATGGCCTGGTTCGGCGTCATCATGCCAATCCTGAGCCTGTAGTCGCCAGGGACTCTGTCAAGTATATCCCCTATCAGCTCCGGGAGCCTCGGCCTTCCCGGCAGGTCAAGCCCATAGGCGGCGGCGTCCTGGCCAGTAAGTCTTATCTCCCTGGCACCCCTCTTAACAAGCTCCCTGACAAGGTCAACTATCGCCCTAGGTGAATACGACTTCAGCGTTCTCCTGGCGATCTTTGTTTCGCAGAAACTGCAGTTCTCAAGGCACCCCTCCGATATCATAATCGTGGCGACGCCGTCCCTTATTGGCGGCGTTGGGAGGACGCTAACGTCCCTCTCGCCGTCAAGGAGGTAGAGCTGCTTGTCGGCTTTTAATACGTCAACTACCTTGGTGACGTTTTGAGGCGAGAGCATGCTGGCTGTCGGCGCCACCCTCATAACTAGGGAGGGCCTTGACTTAGAGAGGCAGCCGCTCACTATCAGTTTCTTGCCTTCAACGAGGGGGCTCAGCTCAACGAGCCTCTTGACTATCTTCTCCTCAGTGTCAAGCCTCACGGAACAGGTGTTTACTATTACTACATCTGCCTCGGCAGGGCTCTTGACCTCCTCGTAGCCCGCATCCCTGAGGAGGCTACGCATTATCGCGCTGTCGAACTCTGAGAGCGCGCAGCCGTAAGTCTCTATATAATACTTCGGCAGCTTTAACACCTATGTTTACCTCTGAGGCCGCGCTTTTCTGTGTTAGCTTATAGGCTAGCATCCCATAAGTTCCTCGGCGCTAATCACTTCAAAGGAGACCTTGCAGCTCTCAACAGCCTCCTTAACGGCTCTCTCCCTGTCAGTGAGCTTCGAGCTGCCACTCTTGAGCTCGACAAACCTGACAGTGACCTGATGGCCCTCCTCGATGCCATCAAATACGACGAAGTCTATGGGGCTGCCGAGGAACCTGACCTCCTTTGGGTTAAACCGGAAGCCGGGCAGCATGGGCGCCAGCTGCTCGTAAATCTTACCTGCGGTGACAGCAGAGCTTCTGCGCGCTGCGTCCTCCCTCACCCTCTCCACCTCGGCGGCCATTATCTCCTTTGCCTTGGCTTCGGCCAACCTCTCTAAGTTAGACTCTATCGTGCTGAGCGACCTCTTTGCTAAGTATAGCCTTACGCTCTGTATAACAATTGCTAAAAGCTCGGCAACTATCACCGCAGCGACGAGGTATTCTGTTAAAGGGCTGGCCAAAGCGCTTGAATAATACTGCAAGCTCAAAGTCCCACCTTACTCTAACTGCCGAAGGGGCGTTCACTGTTAAAAGAGCTGTCTTCTAATCTACTAGGAGGCTCAGTGACAGAGACTAAGTATGTGTTCATAACTGGCGGAGTGATGTCGGGCATTGGAAAAGGCATAGTATCAGCCTCTACCGGTCTCCTCCTGAAGTCGCGTGGCTACAAGGTAGGCATTGTCAAGGTTGACCCATACCTCAACGTGGACGCTGGAACCATGAATCCGTACGCTCACGGGGAGGTTTATGTGACAGAGGACGGCGGCGAGACTGACCTAGACCTTGGTCATTATGAGAGGTTCCTGGGCGAGAACCTGAGCAGGAAGCATAACATAACCACTGGGCAGGTCTATCTCAGCGTCATAAATAAGGAGAGGAAGGGCGAGTACCTCGGCAAGACCGTTCAGATAATACCGCACGTCACTGATGAGATTAAGCAGCGTCTATTTAGCGTGGCTCGCGAGACCGGTGTTGACGTGCTTGTGGTAGAAATTGGAGGCACAGTGGGTGACATAGAAGGCCTCCCGTTCCTTGAGGCTGCCAGGCAGATGTACGTAGAGCTTGGCTCCGGGAACGTAGCTTTTGTTCACGTGGCACTGGCGCCCGTCCTAAGCACGACTGGCGAGCAGAAGACGAAGCCAGTGCAGCACAGCGTCTATGAGCTGCGCAGGATAGGCATACAGCCTAACATCCTCGTGGTCAGAAGCCCAAGGCCTCTAGAGGCCGAGGCCAGGCAGAAGATAGCTCTGTTCGCTAACCTGTCGCCAGCGGACGTAATAGGCGACCATGATGTTGATTATGTGTATGAGGTCCCGCTGTTGCTCGAGTCGCAGGGCTACGCCTCAAGGCTTATATCAAAGCTTGGCCTCCAGGACAGGGAGCCTGACCTGGAGTCATGGAAGCTCTTCGTTGACAGGCTGAAGGGCACCGACAAGGTGGTCCATATAGCCATGGTGGGCAAGTATACGAAGCTCAAGGACAGCTACCTCAGCATTGTGGAAGCCCTCAGGCACGCTGGCGTCACCGTCGGTGTCAAGCCAAACCTGGTCTGGGTGGAGGCCACTGACGTGGAGGAGGGCAAGATAAAGGTTGAGGACGTGCTCTCAACAGTTGACGGGGCTGTCATCCTGCCCGGCTTTGGCAAGCGCGGTGCTGAAGGCAAGGTAAAGGCCATAAGGTACCTCAGGGAGAGCAATATACCTACGCTCGGTATATGCTTTGGGCTTCAGCTGTCCGTCGTCGAGTTTGCCCGCGACGTTATTGGACTTGAGAACGCTAACAGCACTGAGATAGACCCAAGTACCCCACACCCGGTCGTTGATCTGCTGCCGTGGGAGCGCGACGTGAATGAGATGGGCGGCACGCTAAGGCTTGGTGCCTCAGAGATACGCCTAGTAAAGGGCACCCAGCTCTACGACCTCTACGGCAGGGACGTGATATATGAGAGGCACAGGCACAGGTACGAGGTTAACCCGAAGTACGTTGATAGACTGGTCGAGGCGGGCCTTATAATAAGTGCGTGGAACCCCCAGGGCCTCGTAGAGGGCGCGGAGCTGCCTCACAAGGAGCACAGGTTCTTCTTGGGCACGCAGGCTCACCCGGAGTTTAAGAGCAGGCCCCTGGCGCCTAGCCCGCCCTATGTGGGGTTGCTGAGGGCCTCCACAAGTAGGTGATCCACTTTAATTGTGAAGGGATTAGAGTTTTAATGTAGAGAACTAATTAAAATAAAAACGTTTAAGCTTCGCTGCTAACAACTCTAACGGCGTAGAGCATTGCAGATACCATTAGATAAGATATGCGTCAAGAGCGGAGTCCTATGCGATAAATGCAAGGCCAAGATTGACTCTGGCAAATACCAGAGGTGGGAGGTTGATGTAATGAGGGCGCTGTTAAACCTTGAGGGCAGCTATAAGGAGCTAAGGAACGCTTCGTACAGGAAGTCCGTTATAGTTGGCGACACACTATACATAGTCCTTGATAACGTAAAGCTAGTAAGCAGGCAGCTCGCTAGGTCCCTTGAAAAGGAGCTGGCAAACCTCAACATAAAGAGGGTCTTCTTGGTGGCAGGCTCCAGCGATCCAAAGAGACTTATAGAGAGCCTGCTGCCGACATCCCAAGTGCTATCAGTCAACACCTACTATGCGCCTGACGGCTCCACGTACTACATAGCTAAGCTTCCGTTGAGCGACAGGTGGAGGGTCTCTGAGGTCGAGCGCGCCGCACAGGCCGTCTTCAAGTCTCTGAGCGGGAGCGACCTCTTCATAGAGTATGAGGAGGGGCATCAGAGCCCCCGCGCCGCGGAGGGCTTAGGGGAGAGGGTTGACAAGGAGAAACTGAACGAGATTATAAAGCACATAGAGAGGCAAAGTCAATAGCTGCCTGAGGTTCACAGCCTTAGCTGAACCACATGTCAAGTCTTGACTGCTTGCCCTTTGAGCTCTCCCTAAACGCCTTGACAAGCCTCTCAGCAGCCTTGGTCACGCGGTCCTCGCTAAAGTCGTGCTCCTTCACCAGTAGCTCCTCTATCTTGCTGAGGTCAGGCTCCCTGAAGTCTATCCTGTAGCTCATGTTAACCGGGGGCTTCAGGAAGTACTCATAAATCTTATATGGGTCCACGTCCTGCGGCAACAGGGACTTAACGGAGTCGAGGGCCTTCTGGGGGTCCTTCACGCTCTTGACGAAGTTGAGGGCAGTCTTAGGTCCATAGCCTTTCACGCCGTCTGGGTCAAAGTCAGTGCCCACCAGTATACCAATGACTATGAGTTGCTCCCTAGTTATGCCAAGTGACTTAAGCATTACGTTAAGGTCTATTATCTCAGGCCTCACTTCAACGTACTCGTCCTTGTTGGGCAGCTTTCTCTTCCCAGTTATTGCGAGGTTCCTGACTAGACGAGGAGCTCCAAAGAGTAGGCTATCATAGTCTTGGCTCCCAGCGGCCCAGGCGTCACCCCTCTGAGCCAGGAAGGCTGCCTGCGCCTCCCCGTCGGCGGGCGCCTGAACCCATGGTATACCCATATAATCAAGGAGCCTCTTAGCCTCAGTTACCATGTCCCCGGTGAGCTCTGACGTGGCCTGCGCGTATTTCTTAGCCTCCTCCAGGGACCCACGCTCCTTAGCCTTCGCGTACTTCTCGGCGGCTTCCTTCTTCCTCGATATCCTCTCTTCTATCTCTTTTCTCTTCATTTCGGGCGGCTTGCCGTCGAAGACATAAACGGGCCTCAGGCCCTCCTCCACGAGGTTTATGGTCCTGTAGAAGAGCCCGCTCAGGTGGCTTGTGACCCTTCCCTGAGAGTCCTTGAGGGGTGTGCCGTCAGGCTGCCTTATTGCAGAGAGGAACTGGTAAAGCATGTTATAACCGTCAAGGGCCACGGCGTAGCCCTTGAGGGCCTTCAGATCGACTTCCTGCCTTGCTTGGTCTGGTATTATGTCCTTTATATCAACGCCCATCGGCTGCCCCTTTTAACAGGGCAGGGGCAGCTAAATATTTGCACCGCTTTCAACGCATTTTAAAAGCTTTTGAATCCAAAATAGCCGAAGCAGCTGCTTAAGCGAGGAGGACTAAAGCTGGCAATTTGAAACCAGGCTTACCCCTTTTCATGAGCAGCCTCCTGAGGCCCGCCACGATTAATCAACTCTATTTGCCTATCCTCCTTAGTGCTCGAGCTCACGTGCACTAAGCCCATAATTTCAAGTCTAAGAAGCGTTTTCATTAAGTCTACGGATGAGATTGAGTAGCCGTTCTTTAAAAGGTATGAAAGTAGCTGGCCGTCTGTGACGGGCACCTTACCGTTCTGAGTGAGCTCCTTTAGAGCGTCGTACACCGCGTTTATGAGGGGCTGATTATACCATACTGACAACTGCTGTCACCCTTTGGTGCGCGCGACTAAGAGCCTACGCAGAAGTTTAGTGAGAGGAGGGTCTTTAACTTTAACCCTTTAATAAAAGCTCTGCTCGCGCCATTGGTAGTACTGGAAGGCTATGAGCTCTTCGCATTATGAGAGTTGCAGAGCTGAGAGGATCGTCGGTATTAATTCTATTAAAATGTTCAGGCGCTCACAGCGTGAGGGAGGGCTGCGACGGCCTCTGCTGCGATGCCACTATCTGCCTTGCAGTCTCAAGCCACCTGAGGTAGTAGTCTATCATGTACTTTGTCACGCTGGGCCTTACCTTGTTAAGAGCCTCCTCAACGTGCTTGAACCTCACGACGGGTGACGTCATGTCCTCCCTTAGTGCTGTTAGCGCCGCCTCCCTCACGAGCGCGGCCAGGTCAGCCCCCGTGTAGCCGTTTGTCATCTTAGCTATCTCCGTTAGGTCAACGTCATCAGCTAGTGGCACGCTGCGGGTGTGTATCTTCAGGATCTCGAGCCTTCCCTTCTCGTCTGGCGGGGGTACGTATACCAGCTTCTCGAACCTGCCTGGCCTAAGCAGGGCAGGGTCCACCAGGTCAGGCCTGTTGGTTGCAGCTATAACCACAACGTTCTCCAGGTTCGTTATGCCGTCTATCTCCGTTAGGAGCTGGCTAACTATCCTCTCGCCGACGTTGCTGTCCTCCTCAATACCCCTGAGCGTCGCTATGGACTCTATCTCGTCAAAGAACACCACGGCTGGTGCGTACTGCCTTGCTTTCTTGAAGACCTCCCTTATGGCCTTCTCGCTCTCGCCAACCCACTTGCTGAGCACCTCCGGCCCCCTTATGGCTATGAAGTTGGCCCCGCTCTCCGTTGCAACGGCCTTAGCGAGGAGGGTCTTGCCTGTGCCTGGTGGGCCGAACAGCAGTATCCCCTTTGGCGGCTCAATGCCGAGCCTGCTGAACGAGTGCGGGTACTTGAGCGGCCACTCCACGACCTCCCTCAGCTCCTGCTTCGCGCTCTCCAGGCCGCCTATGTCGCTCCAGTGGACCTCCGGGACCTCGACCTCTATCTCCCTTAGGCCGCTCGGCGTTACCTCCTTGAAGGCTGCAAGGAAGTCCTGCATGGTGACTACCATTCTCTCCAGCAGCTCGGTGGGGATCTTCTCCTGCTCAATGTCTATCTCGGGCAGGTACCTCCTGAGGGCGTGCATGGCTGCCTCCTTAGCTAGGGCCGCCAGGTCAGCCCCCGTGTAGCCCTTGGTCATCTCTGCTAGCTTGTCAAGGTCAACGTCGTCAGCTAAGGGCATGTGTCTGGTGTGTATCTGAAGTATCTCGAGCCTGCCCTGCCTGTCGGGCACGGGAACCTCTATCTCCCTGTCAAACCTCCCTGGCCTCCTGAGGGCCGGATCTATGGCGTTAGGCCTGTTAGTGGCCCCTATTACTACGACTTGCCCCCTCCCCTCAAGGCCATCCATAAGGGCCAGAAGCTGGGCCACGACTCTCCTCTCAACCTCGCCTATGACTTCGTCCCTCTTGGGCGCTATGGCATCTATCTCGTCGATGAATATTATCGCTGGGGCGTTCTTCTTGGCTTCTTCAAATATCTCCCTCAGCCTCTGCTCGCTCTCGCCGTAGAACTTGCTCATTATCTCGGGACCGTTTATTGCCACAAAGTAGGCGTCGCTCTCCGTTGCAACGGCCTTAGCGAGGAGGGTCTTGCCTGTGCCTGGTGGGCCGAACAGCAGTATCCCCTTTGGCGGCTCAATGCCGAGCCTGCTGAAGAGCTCTGGGTGCCTGAGCGGCAGCTCCACAAGCTCCCTTATCCTCGCTATGACCTCGTGTAGGCCGCCTATATCGTCATAGGTAACCTTTGGGAACGTCGTAGTTATGGGCTTATCCAGGACATCGACGACGGTCTTCTCAGTTACCATGATGACGCCTCTAGGCTTTGTGTCAATTACCACTAGCTGAACAGCCTGGCCTATGACTGGGATCTGCACTATGTCGTTTTCAACGAGCGGGAGACCGATGAGCTTCTTCTTCACGTACTTCTTAAAGCTGTCATCTATAGAAATGGAGTGCACGGTGGGCGCCAGCTTAACCCTAACGGCCTGCTTGGGCTCAACCTTCCTAACTATTACCTTGTCTCCTATGTTAACATCTGCGTTCCTCCTCAGGTTTCCATCCATCCTTATTATGTCAAGGCCCGCATCCTCCGGCAGGGCTGGCCACACTATGGCTGCGGTCTTCTTCTTACCCTCGATCTCTACTACGTCACCGGCTTCCACGCCGAGCTCCTTCATGACGTCTATGTCTATCCTTACTCTCTTCCTCCCTGAGTCTCTTGGCTTTGCCTCGGAGACCCTGAGGACAACCTCATTGGAGGGCTGCCTCTGCTGGTTCTGACTGTTGTCTTCGGCCAATCGGCGCACCTCCACTGTACCTCCTGCGTCAGGCCTAATAAAATGGATGGTCATAACCTAAAAAGGAAATAAAAAATGATATTATTTAATTAATACGAATATTGAAGGACACTTTTATATTGGCCGTGCCAAAATAGTCTGGAGACGGCCTTTGCAGGTGCAAAGAAACAGGTTTACATTGGATGCAGGTGGCGGTAACTATTACGTTATTAGGTGGGACCCAAAGGCGCAGAGCGACGACGACCTTAAGAGGATGATAGTTGAGAGCATGAGGAAGGGCGCGAAGAGAGTCATGGTGGTCGTGAAGTCTGACGACATAAGCTATATGGAGAGGGCCAGAGAGGTTCTGGCCAACTTCATAGCCCAGACCATAGTTGTGGTGAGGGAGAAGGAGGTGAGCAGGACTTGACTTTCGATGTAGTAATAACCACTGACAGAAGTATGATGACTGATCACCATCACCATGAGTTCCTGGGATTTATGACGACAGGCCCGTCCTTCGGGGTCCCAGAGCGGGTCTGGGCCTGGATAGCAGCGCCGAAGCCTAAGGTGGACAGCTTAGGCAGACCCAAGGTAGCCACCTACGGGCTGAGGAAGATAGAGGCCGCCCTGGTCGACGCCGGCTTTAACGCGGCAGTGGTTGACCCAGACCATATAGGGAAGCACCTTGACACTATGAAGGTGCTCATGATAGGCCATCACGACTTCTTCGCCTATGGGCCTCCGAGCAGCGAGTGGTGGACTATAACAGGAAAGGAGCCCTTCAACAGGGTCAGCTTCAGGAAGTTCATGGAGAGCCCTGTGGTGAGGGAAGCCAAGAGGAGGGGAGTCAAGATAATAGTCGGCGGGCCGGCGGCCTGGCAGTGGCTCTGGAGCCTTGACGAGTGGAGGAACTGGGGGGTTGACACCGTAGTTGACGGCGAGGCTGAGAAGGTAGTAACGGACCTTGTGGACAGGGCCATTAAAGGGGAGCCCCTGCCGGACTACATCTATGTCGGCTCCTATGACGTGCCCCCAACGGCCGAGGAGATACCTAAGATAAAGCATGCGAGCGTCAACGGGCTAGTGGAGATAATGAGGGGCTGTCCTAGGGGCTGCAAGTTCTGCAGCGTCACGCTTAGGCCGTGGAGGTTCATTCCCATAGATGACGTTATAGAGGAGATAAAGGTTAACATGAGGGAGGGCGAGAAGGGCATAATACTTCACAGCGAGGACGTGCTGCTCTACTACGCTGATGGTATAAAGCCAAGGCCTGATGCGCTTATAAAGTTGCATACCGCAATCAGGCAGCTGACGGACGAGCCCATAGGCTGGAGCCACGCCAGCCTGGCCGCCGTGAAGTACGCCGAGGATGAGCATAAGTTAATAACAAAGCTGACGGACATTATGTTCTCCAGTGAGAAGCAGAGCTACCTGGGCGTTGAAGTAGGCCTGGAGACTGGTAGCGTGAAGCTTGCTAGGAAAGTCATGCCAGCGAAGGCGGCCCCCTACCCGGTCGAGAAGTACCCTGAAGTGGTAGAGGACGCGTTCTCCATAATGCATGAGCACAAAGTGATACCAGCTGCCACCCTGATAGTTGGCCAGCCCGGCGAGGAGCCGGACGACGTGGTTGCTACGACTGAGCTAGTCGAGAAGCTGAGGCCGTACAGGAGCCTCATAGTGCCCATGTTCTTCGTGCCTATGGGAGCATTTAAGAACATGGAGTGGTTCAGAAGGAACATGGTAAGGCCGGAGCACGTGGATCTGCTGAAGGCCACGCTTAGGCACAGCGCCTACTGGGCTAGGGACATCGTTGACAAGTTCTACCTGAAGGGGACGAGGTACGTCCTCGTGAGGGCTGTTATAAAGTGGATCGTGAACTACATAGAGAGGAAGGCCGAAGAAGCAGCCAAAGCCGTGGAGCAGCGTGGAGCGTGACTTTAGCACAAATGAAAAAGAGGAAGGTGAAAAGAGTAGCGGCAGCGATAATAGAAGAATGTACATAATTGTTGCAGTTGCTTATTTTGTGGCCTTAGTGCTGATAGTTTTTGAAGTTATAGGGGGCGGATTAAAGAACATCATCTATTACGTCTCTGGCAGGTACGTCCTGCTGCTTGCGGCAGCCCTCGTAATTTTCGCCGAGGAGTCTTTAAAGAGCCTAAGGTTCGTCGTAGCCGCCAGGCTAAGGGGCTATAGGCTGTCTCCCTTTAGGGCGTTGGAGGCGCACTTCTCTAGCCTCTTCGTTGGCATGCTTACGCCGGCGTTCTCAGGGGCTGTGCCTACAGCGGCGGCTGTGATAGGGGACTCTACGCGGGCTCCGCCCTCTGACGCGCTCTCAATAGCGATGGCGGCCACCTTCGCTGACTCGATGCTACCGGCACTGGCTTCCATCTACTTCGCGCTTCCTGAGGTGCCGCGGTCAGCCATAGTTGTAGTGATCGCGGTGCTGGTTATAGTCACGTGGGCTGTGGTCCTCTCCAGTAGCCTCCTGGAGCGCATAATGGGCGGACTGGCTAAGTTTATGGGGAGCAGGGCGGCCAGCTTAGTCAGAGAGGAGACCGAAAGCTTTAGGAGATCACTGGAGGGCATAGTGACTTCTAGAAGAACTGTGACCCTGATTGTGTTGATATCGGTCACCTCCTATGTGATAGAGGCGCTGTCCCTTCTGGTAATAACCAGGGGAGGGCTGGCAGGGTTTGTAAGGGACTTCGGCGCTCTCATGATGTCGTACGTTGGGGGCAACCTGCCTACTCCTGGGGGTGAGGTCGGGGTCGAGTACTCGCTCTCGCTGCTCCTGAGCGGCAGGGAGGCTGTGCTGTGGAGGGTCGCGTATATAATTGTAGCAATGGTGCCGGCGGTCCTGATTAATAAAATTATATCGAGCTATGTGGACTATGGAAGCGCGGTTTACTCTCACTATAAGTCCCTGCTGGGCGCAGGCAGACGGCAAGGCCAAACATAAAAGACCTCCAGGGCGCATCCCCTCAGGGCACGTGATGCAGGAGGGCTTCATAAGCACTAGGGAGGCCCTGGCTAGAGGCGACGGCGAGAGGGTTAAGCTCAGGGGCTGGGTGTACCGCAAGAGGGACCTGGCCTCAAAGGTATTTGTTGTGATGAGGGACGCTGATGGCGTAATTCAGTGTGTCGTGGACAGGTCAAAGGCCGACGTCGCTGCTCAGGCAAGCAGCGCTACCATAGAGTCGTCAATAGAGGTCGAGGGAGTCATAAGGAGCGACCCAAGGGCCCCAGGGGGCAAGGAGGTCGAGGTAGAGAAGTTCAACATAATAGGTTTAGCCGATGACTTCCCGATCAAGGGCGGCGAGAGCATAGATTACCTGCTCGACGTTAGGCACCTGTGGCTCAGGTCAAGGAAGCTGACCCAGATAATGAGAATACGCGCCACGGTCCTCAAGGCCCTGAGGGACCACTTCACCTCCAACGGCTGGTGGGAGGTAAGCCCCCCAATATTGACCCAGAGCGCTGTTGAGGGCGGCGCCACTCTGTTCTCAGTTGACTTCTTTGGCAGGAAGGCCTACCTGAGCCAGAGCGCCCAGTTCTACCTGGAGGTCATGATATTCAGTCTTGAGCGTGTGTGGTCGCTGACGCCAAGCTTCAGGGCGGAGAGGAGCAGGACAAGGAGGCACCTCTACGAGTACTGGCACCTTGAGGGCGAGGCGGCCTGGATGGACATGCATGACATGATGAAGTTCGTGGAGGGCCTTGTCAAGAGCGCCGTTAAGGCGGTCCTTGACGAGAGGCAGGAGGAGCTTCAGTTCCTCGGGAGGAACCAGGAGCCGCTCGAGGAGACCCTTAAGTCGTCCTTTGCCGAGGTCACATACGACGAGGCCATAGAGAGGCTTCAGAGGAAGGGGGTCAATATAAAGTGGGGTGACGACATAGGGGCTGACGAGGAGAGGGTCCTGACTCAGGACGAGCGCGTGCCTTTCTTCCTCACAATGTTCCCAAAGCACCTCAAGAGCTTCTACATGAAGGTCTGCGACAGGAGGCCTGAGGTGGCGCTCGGCTTTGATCTTGAGGCGCCTGAGGGCTACGGCGAGGTCGTGGGAGGCAGCCAGAGGGAGGACAGGTATGATGTCCTGCTTCAGAGGATAAAGGAGAACAACCTGAACCCAGACGACTACCAGTGGTACCTGGACCTGAGGCGCTTCGGCAGCGTGCCCCACAGCGGCTTCGGCCTAGGGGTTGACAGGCTGGTCATGTGGATAACGGGCATTGACCACATAAGGGACGTCATACCGTTCCCGAGGCTGCGCGAGAGGATTTACCCATGAGGATCTGTGGCCTCATATCAGGTGGCAAGGACAGCGCCTATGCGCTCTACAGGGCCATAAAGGACGGCGCAGAAGTCGCCTGCCTGGCCTCCATAATGCCCTCAAGGCCTGACAGCTGGATGTTTCACAGGCCCCTCGTGGAGCTCACGAGGCTTCAGGCCGAGGCCATGGGTTTCGGGGACAGGCACTTCATGATCCCGGTGAGCGGCGTCAAGGAGGCTGAGGTGGAGGAGCTCAGGGAGGGCCTCAGGGGCCTTAAGGCAAGGTACGACTTTGATGCCATAACGGTTGGAGGCGTTGCCAGCAGGTACCAGTATGATAGGTTCTCAGCGATAGCAAGGGACCTCGGAGTCAAGGTGTTCGACCCCCAGTGGGGGGAGGAGCCGGAGGAGTACCTGAGGAGGCTCGTCAGGGAAGGCATAGTGTTTATAATAAGCCAGATAACGACCGCGGGCCTGCCTGAGAGGCTCCTCGGGGTCCCCGTGCAGGACGAGGTTCAAGTGGAGGAGATACTTAGCCTGTCCAGGAGGTGCGGCTTTCATCCGGCCTTTGAGGGAGGCGAGGCGGAGACCTTTGTTGTTGCGGCGCCTCACTTCTCAAGAGGCATATGTCTGAGGGGCTCAAGGGTTAAGATGGCTGAGTACCAATATGCGCTCAGCGTCTCCGAGGCGCGCCTGTGCGGCGACGTAGTTATAGTAGTTGACTCCGAGAGCTACCTGGTGAGGAGGCGCTCCGAGTTCCTCGCAACGGCTTCTAGGACCTCAGGCACCTGAAGGCCTTTCACTTGCGACACTATCTCAGCTAGATCAGGTAACATCAGCGGCGTCAGCCTTAGGCCGTGGTAGTTGTACGGACCGTCGCTCTCAAAGACCATTGAGCCCAGGGGGGTCTCCCTGGCCACGTCCCTCAGCTTTGGCTGAATCTTTATGGCTACGTTTATCGAAATGGCGTAGCCCCTGCCCACAATCCCTGGTACCAAGTTGAGGGGGCCGCTGTACCAGTGGAACATGGCCCTCTGGACCCCTATCTCAGCAGCCTCCATAAGGGCGTCGCGCCAGGCGTCAGGCGCATGTATATTGAGGAGCGCGCTGAGCTCCTTAGCAGCCTCAGCGTAGGCCCTAAAAACCTTCAGCTGCGCCTGCATGCTGTCAACCTGCATGAACTTCCTGTCAAGGCCTACCTCGCCGATACAGCTGACGCCCTTCCTCGTTGCTAGCCTTAGGAGCTCCCAGGCCTCAGAGATGTCGTGGTTCTTGAGCGACCAAGGATGAAAGCCTGCGCATGGTATCACGTTGGGGAACCTCTCAGACAGCTCTAGGGTTCTGTTAAAGCTACTCACGTCCTCTGAGACTGCAACTATCTTTAGCTCCTTAAGCTTAGAGAAAATGTCCTCCACCTCAGCGTCGCCGAACTCATTCAGGTGACAGTGCATGTCATAATACATTGTTCGCCCCGCGCCCTCTAGAGCCTTGGAATCATTTAAGGGCTACTCAGGCTCCCTGAATGTGAATGCCTTCAAATAAAGGCAACGCCTTTAAGGGGAGGCGGCTTATCTACCCTGGGCCCGGCGGGGTCCGAGGTCGAGGGCCCGTAGTCTAGATTGGATAGGACGCCGCCCTTACACGGCGGAGGTCGCCGGTTCAAGTCCGGCCGGGCCCACCACTTCTTTGGCATTTAATGGGTAATGTTGTGCTACTACTGGAGCTTGAGGTTCCCGTCTTAAAGGCGCTTGAAACCACTTTATGTGACTTCAGGCTTCCAAATAATGATCTCTGTAGCACTAGTTTTAGTGGGCTCTGTATTCTCATATCTGAGGGGCGGCAGGTATGTCTATGAGGAAAGCTCACAGGTCAGGAGGGGACGGGCAGCGTTAGAGCCAAGAGAATACCGTAAATTATAACGGCCATGACCCCCAGCCCGGTAAGTCTTGACCCCTCCAGCGCTGGACCTGGGTGCCTCCCCCTCGTAAGTAGCAACAGGAAGAGGGCAATTATGCCGAAGAGGCCAAGAGTCGGCATATAAATGCCAGACACCAGCAGCACTGCTACGAACAGGAGTGATATTGTCATGTGCCCCTTCTCGCCCAGCGCAGCCCTAAGGACGTGACCCCCGTCGAGCTGGCCCACTGGTATGAGGTTAAGGAAGGTGACGAAGAATACTATGTAAGCGGCAAAGGTGAGAGGCGACATCTCGACGACGTACCCTGAGGGTGTGTGTATAAAGGCTAGGAGGAGGTCCATGATAACCGGCACTACTGATAGCGACGACCCAGGGGGCACGGCTGACGCCGGCACTATGGCCGACGTGTGGAGCCCCACCAGCGCCACGGGGATGGCCGCCAGAAACCCTGCTAAGGGGCCCGCGACCCCGATCATTGCCAACTCATCAGCTGTGGCGGGCACCCACTTCATGTTAATCACCGCGCCTAAGGTTCCTAGGAAGCCCAGCTGGAGCGGCGGCGCTGGGATTAGATATGGCGGACTCCTTGGGACGTCAAACCTCCTCATGAAGATCCAGTGCCCTGACTCATGAATTAGCAGAGGGCCCAGGAGCCCCACCAAGTAGAGGATGGGGGTCAGCATACCTCCCCCAGGCAGTCCAGCAAGGGCTAGGCCGGAGATGTAAACAGTCACGATAGTTAGTGCCGCGAGGCTAGCCAGCAGGGCCGCGTTAGACTTCTGGCTGTACTTAACTAATATCAGTGCGAGCGACCCGTCGTTGTCCCTTCTGAGCGCGGGCGCCATACCTAACCTCACGAGCTCCCTGTAGAGCCCCTTGAAGGAGCTCGTGAGGTCTCCCTTGACGTCGACCACTTTGTACCTGGAGGCCCCTTCACCGAGCTCCGCCCTGTCGGCCACCTCGACGTACTTTGATATCGTTTGATCAACTATATCCTGCTGTTGTGCGCTGGTCCCCACCTAACCTCCCATTATTGGCTGAGGCCCGACTCTAATTAAGCTGACCACAGACATAATCGATATCAGCTTATTGTTAAGTGCCTAGCCCTTAACAATAGGGCCTTACGAAGAGCGCAGCTGGGAGAGGGCCTTAAAGTATAGGCCGCATGTGTCCATCATGGCTAGGGTCTCGTTATGCGCCCTAAGCTCGTTGTCAGGTATGGAGTATACGTACTGGAGGAACTCTCTCTCGCTCACGTGAAGCCTCCCAGGCACCACCAGGCTCCCGACAGGGACCTCATAGTCACGCAATGGGGCGTCAAGCCTGAGGCGCTTCACGTGGACTTGGTCGTCTATGGAAACTAGGAGCACCAGGAGCTTTGAAATGAGCGACAGCTGACCCTCCTGAAGAAGCTTCACCAAGGACTCCCTGAGCTCCCTGAGGCCCTCGGAGGGCTTAAGGCTGTTGCCCTCAGGCGAGACGTCGAGGAGCAGTATCGTGTGAAGCCCACGGCAGAGGTTGCCCAGCAGTTCTATGGCGGCCTCGTCAGCGCTCACCCCCCTCCAGGGGCCTGGCAGGGTCACGGTGCGGCCGAACTTGTAAAAGTGAAGACCAAGTAACGACTCCATGGAGCATATGCCTGAGACGCCACTAACGACCTTTACCTCAACGCCCTTCCTTTTGCCCTCAACTACGAGCGAGGAGTGCGTGGTGGCTATGAGTGGGTCACCGGGAACTATAATGACAACATCAAGTGTTTTGGCCAGGTCTATTATATTGGCGGAATTGTCCTCCAGGTCCGTCCTTGTTGCCTCCTTAGCTGCTGGGTTCAGCTCTCTGGCAGCTTCCAGAAGCCAGCGTGCTGCTGGCATAGTGTAGGTGTCCACTAGTACTACATCGGCGCCACTAATTACCTCCTCGGCTTCCTTAGTCAGTTGCGACCTCCTGAGGCCGGCGCCTACTAGGACTAACAAGGTGCACCCGCTTTCTAAGGCCTTAACGGTAAGTTTAAAGACGCAACAACTTCTTACCCACGTAATGCCTTAAGTATGCTCTTGAGGTAGACCCATAGGTCTGGCTAAGTAAAGTCATCGAGTGGTGTTTGATCTAGCTAATGCTATTCAATGGTTACTTAGAAGGAGCCTTGGTCTTAGCGGCGCACTCAAGCTCGCTCTCAAGAACATTGGAGAGGTCTTTTGACCACTGGCTGAGCTGGCTACACAGGGCATCGGCATCCTGCGCATATCCATGTTCTCTGAGCTGCTTTATGGAACTCTTGACGATGAAGTCAATGAAGTTCATGTACAAAGCGCTCTTCCTCATGATGAGGTCCCTGAACTCCTGCCACCCCTTCTCGGTGAGCGTGTATATTATCCTCTTGCCGCCCTTAATTTTGTTCTCCTCAACGTTCGCTACGTCTATGAGGCCTACGTCCTTCATGTAACTAAGGAGCGGGTAAATGGAGCCCGCGGCTGGCTTCCACTGGTTCATAGTGAGCTCCCTTATTCTCTTTATTATCTCGTAGCCATGCATGGGCCTTTCTGAGAGTATAAACAGCATAAACCAGACTAACGTGTCTCTATACTTTACTGCCCCCTTGACCTCCTCGCTAGCTTCGGTCATTAGAATCAACCCTTTAGCTCCGTCTCGCTTTAAAAGGTAAGTATTACAGGCTTATATATTCTTTTCTATCTAACGATTACCTAAGCTTGGGCGCTCGGTCCTGGTGTCACTCTTCACAATCAAGGGTGTCAGTAATACCAGCTCTCCTCACAGCGCCCTCTCTCAGCGGTCAGGTGAGGATTACAAAGGTGACGTTTGGAAGCCTTATTGGGTTAAACGGCACACCGCCACCCCTGTAGAACTTGTTGAACCACTCGTAGAAGTGAAGCCTCAGGTCATGCGCGAATGCCACTATGCCCTCAAGCCCAGCCGTGAGCAGGTTTCCTATAATGTAAACTACCGCCGCAGACGCTATGGTTAGCGGCGTCGGGTGGGAGGTCAGGATAGCATAGGTCAGCACAGTGAACCCTATCATTAGACCTGCGTGCGCGAGGCTAAGGCCCATTATCCTGAGGAAGCTTACGGTGTTGCCGAGGGCCATTATCATACCTTCAAAGACCCCAAGGAAGCTCTCATATGGGTCAAGCTTGAAGCCCTCGCCCACAGATACCTTGTAGAGGCCGTCGCCCAGCACAAGCCATGCCAGTGACGCTAAGCCGCCATAAAGTACGAATGCACCCATCGGGCCGCCGCGGCCGAGGCCGAGGAGCCCAAGCTCTATAATATAGCCAGCCTTATATGCGTTGAAGTACACTAAGAATGGTAAGCCTGCAACGAGGAACAGCAGCGTCAGCGGGGCCCTCCTCGCGACTAGGTCCTCATAGTCATGGCTTATAAGGTCGTCGGCAATTCCAAGCAGGTTGCCGAAGATCAACATGAATGCACCTATCCAGAATGAGAGGTCGAGGATCTCGTTGAAGAGTATAGTGGTGTAATTGCTGCCTGGCATCTCATACGCTGTTGCCACTGGGGACTCAAGGGGCGGCACCTTAAAGCCAAGCGAGCGCCAGAAGGCGTCAAGGCCGACGAAGTGAGCTGGTATTGGGCCGAAGAACTCACCAGCCAGGAAACCCGTTATCATGCCGGCCGCCCCAAGGATTGCAATCACCTTACCTAGGTTCCTGCTCCTCGGCACTATGTAGAGAAGTGCAAATAGCAGGACCATAAGCCCATGACCTATGTCGGGGAACATGAGGCCAAATATTATGGGCATTGTTATGGCCAGGAACAGCGTGGGCACTATCTCATTGTTAGAGGGAGTGCTGTACATGTCGACTATGTCCTCAAACCACTTGAAGTAGCCGGGCAGGTCTATTTTTGAGGGGACATATGTTTCACCCCTCTTGTGGCCTAGGCTCATAACTATGTATGAGCCGCCGCAGCAGGCGTCGAGGCCGCTCCTCAGTTTCCTTGAGTCCCTGGAGTCAACGAAACCACGAATAAAGGTCATCGTGTCGGTTCTCGCCGAGTAATTTATTATTTTAAAGACCTCTGAAAGAGCTGAGACAGATGTGTAGTACTCCTGGAGCTCCGGCAGCCTCTTCGCTATGCTTTCCCTTACCTCTTGGAGCTCAGCGTTTAAGCTTGAGAGCTTGCCGTTGACTTCATTAAACGCTGTCGAGGGGCTGCCGCTCAGTTCGGGCGGTATTATGAGCTGCTTCCAGCCAGTGCTTCTCGTGAGCTCAGAGACTGCTTCCCTGACGCTATTAGTCTCGCCAGCCACAGCAAGTATTGCAGTCTCCTTATCAACGGCCTCAGAGGCGTAAAGCAGCCCCCTCCTCCTAGCCACATTAATGGCGCTGACGAGGGCCTTCGCGCTTATAAGACCCACCGCAGCCCTCAACGTGCCCCCGCTCCACGCAGCCGTGACGTCAGAGACCATGCCCTTAAATGGCTCCAGGAACTTTATGATCTCCTGTAGCTCGGCTATCTTTGTCGTTAGCTCTGTGGCCCTAGCGGACAGCTTCTCAAGGTCTTTTTCAAGGTCACTGTGCGCCTTCACAATGCCCCTGAAGGTGCCCTCCCAGTTGCTCACCTCAATCTTGACGTTATCTACCATGGATGGTGTCATGCCCATGACCTTGAAGAAGCCCTCAAGCTTAGCCTTAAGCTCTGACGACTCCATCATGAGGTGCATGTAACCCCTGTTAGCGTAAGCCGCAAGTTGCTTGGGCGGCTTATCCACGTGAAATATGCCCATAGTCGCGAGGCTCGCCACAGCCTTGTCGTACTGCTCGTTGGGCAGAGCTATCAGTACCTCCTCTAGTCTGTTTGCAATTAGCATAGGTTCCTCAAGGAGGCATTGCACTAAAGGGTTTTTAAGTCCTTAGAATGGTCGATTAGATCTGACCTTGCATGCGTAAGACAGTAGAAGCTTAAGGCTTAAAACTCTTACAAGTAAATGCAACAGGGCAAAGGGCTTATGCCGGAAGTGGAGAGCGGCGAGACGGGAGTAGTCGTCATAGGCGATAGGCTGACGCTGCCACTCTTCAGGATGACTGGCATGAAGACAATAGAGGCCAGCGACCAGAGGAGCGCTGAGGAGGCTCTGCGACAAGCCGCTAGCGACGGCTATAGGATAGCCATAGTCCTAAAACACATAGTATCAGACGAGGACTCTATAAGGAAGGTGGCGGCCCGGCTCAATATAACGCTCCTGGTGCTTCCAACCAAGTGGTCAAAGCCTACCCCGTTCAACGTGGAAAAGCTGCTCGCCGAGGCCTTAGGCCTTGGCTAACGCCTTTAGCGCTATGATATGCCAGCACAAGGGCGCTGGTCAGGTGCAGTGCTCTTAGGGTCTAGTTACTGACCTTCAGCGTCACCGCCTATTACAACTGATAAGTCAATTACGTTTCCTCCAGCCCTCCTCAGGTTGCTCAGGCAGATCGGGCACATGGTTATTGCAACGTCTGCTGCCTCCCTGAGCTCGGCGACCCTCCTCTTAGCTATGGCATTGGCTAGGCCTGGCGAAAGCGACTCAACGGGCCCGCCGCAGCAGAAAGTCTTTGGACCATAGTTCCTCGGCTCAACTACGCTCACCCCAGACCCCTTGAGCAGCTCCCTTGCCTTGCCCCACAGGTTCAGGTCCCTGGCGTAGATGCACGAGTCATGGACCGTCGCCGTAAGCCTAACCCTCTTAAGAGGCCTCACTAGCTCAAGGTAGTTGACGACATTCACCTTGAGGCCTACCAGCTGTCTATAACTCATGAGGGTCAGGGTCGTGTGAGGGTCCACGGTTATTACTGTCTCGTAGCCGCCCGCCTCTATAGCCTCTGAGACCCTTTTTGCGTGCTCCTTAAGCTCATCCGCCACGCCGTAGTCTAGGATAAGCGCCCCGCTGTACATGTCTGAGACGCGGGGGTCGTAGGAGAACCTGACCCCTGAGCTCCTGAGGGCGTTGACTATGGATCTCAGTATCTTCTCCGACTCCTCCAGATCCCGCCTCTCCGGCCTCACAAGGCCCTGAAGGGCCCCTGGCCTCAGCGCTGCCAGCCTCTCCAGCACGCTAAGGATGTTTGAGAGCCCCCTCTCCTCAGCTATGCTGAGCAGCCTAACCGTTGCATTTATATAGGGAACCAGCTGGTACAGGGCGCCTGTAAATAGGAGCGTTGATGAGCCTTTGTCATCGATGTTAAGCCTCTTGACCAGGCTGAGGCGAACCCTGGAGGGGCGGGCACTGGGTAGCCCGTGAGCCTGGTGTAGGTCCTCATGAACCTCAGTACGGAGGATATTCTTACGCCTCTCACCTTGTCCTCACCGCCGCCTCAGACGTTAGCATATCACCCCATAGGAGAAGTCTCGCGGACCTCATAAGGTCCCCAACCCTTATCCTGGCCGGGCAGACCGTTGAGCACGCGTTGCAGAGGAGGCAGCTATAAAAGCTTGAGATGACCTCATCGCTTAGCTTTACGGTCCCCTCTAGGAGCTCCCTTAGCACAGTTACCCTGCCCCTCGGCCCATAGCCTCTGTGTGGTCCAAACGGCATAGTTGGACAGACGCTCTCGCAGAAGCCGCAGTAGACGCACTTTTGTGCCTCCCTGAGGAGCTCCTCAGCCAAACGCCTCTCCGCAGATCAGTGAGACCAGGCCCTAATCAAGGTTAGCCAGGGCATCTATATCATGGAGGGCGGCACGCCGTTAGGCGTCACGGCCCTCTTAGGTCGCAGGCCCAGCCTCCTGAGCTGCTCTTCAACGTGCCTGTAAAGTATGACGTACTCCCAGTCGACGTCGGTGAGCCTCCTGTCTATCTCGGCCAGCCTTGAGACGAACTCCCTTATGGACTCATCGTCGCTGAAGCCTATCATGGCGGCCGCATAGACCTCCCTGCCGGGCTCAAGGCCTGCAGCTACCAGGTTCTCAAGGGCCTTGAACTGGAGCTCAAAGAAACTGGCTCTTGCTCCCGTCAGCCTGTGGAACTCCTCCTTGGTCACTCCTTTGAAGGAGACTCTGACAACTACATTGTCATGCTTGGCCAGCTCCCTTGCAAAGTTTTGGTCACCGCCTATGATGAGGCCGTTGGTCTCAAGCACGAAAGCTAACCCCTTCTCCTCGAAGAGGCTGATGAGGTCGAGCAGGTGCCTTCTGCTTATGGTGGGCTCAGCGCCGCTCAGCCTGACCTGGCCGAAGCCATTTGACCTGGCTATTGAATAGATGCTGTTAAAGGCCTGCTGCGGCGACAGCATTTTTCCGAGCGAGGCGTTGTCCCTGAACCTCCAGCTCCAGCAGAAGGCGCAGGAGAGGTCGCAGCCGATGACGTCGCCAGTTGCTATGCCGCCGTACCACCTGTCAGCCCTGAACCTGTAGTAGGCCCTATATTCAACGCCGTTAACCTCCATTGTCACGAGTCTCCTCACGGCCTCGGCCCTCTCGAGCGGGTCGTAGCCCTGGCTCTCCAAGCTTGGTCAATAATATCCTTGGTGGCGAGGGCGTAAACGCGTTCCGAGGGTCATCAGCTTTTACCTTCTCTCACTCCCTCACCAGCTTGGATGCGAGCTTTGCCTAGGGGTAAGAGAAAGCCAGAGCAGCAGGACGCCCAACAGGCCCAGCAGAGGAGGCGCAGGGCTCAGCCAAAGCGCTCAACCAGCGAGGAAGAGATTAAGTCCATATCAGAGTCGCTCTCAGAGAGGCTGATACAAGCCCTTGGCCTTGATCTGATAGGACTTAAGGCCGTAGATATAAAGGACATAGTTTACTCCATAGTCGGCTCCCTGGCCGAGTCCAGGTCCTCAAAGCTGACGGAGGAGGCTGCAATGAAGAGGATAGTTGCTATGAAGGATAACCTGTTCAAGACAATAGCGGCCTCCCTGCTCTCGAGCGGCAGGCCCCTGACGAGGGAACAGCTCGAGTTCATAGTGGCATACGCCCCTGAGATAGCCGGGAGGGCAGCGCCCTACCTCTACAGGGAGGCTGTGAGGCTTAGGGCTGATGATATTATTGGCTCTCTGAGGGCCCTCTGGTCCCAGTACGGCAGGCCAACGCCCGTTGAGTGCCCCCGCTGCGGCTTCAGGGCCGTGACGCCGGACCTGACATGCATTGTGTGCGGCGCCCAGCTGAGCGAGGGCGAGCTGAAGAGGCACCTTAACTTTGCCAGCCTCCTGCAGGGCCTGGCCTCTAGGCTTCACCCCAGATTGGTTGAGGAGATAATATCCGCTGGCTACGTCGTACTTGACGACGACGTTAGGCCGCCAAGCATGGCCCCAGGCAGGGCTTCGCAATAGTGATACACCTGAGCAGGGCTGAGAGGGAGGCGCTCTCAGGCCTTCTGTCCGCCCAGCAGAGCCAGACTAAAGGAGGCGAACCTGGAGCCCCTCAAGCCTCATGAGCTTGCAGTAGCTGCACACCTCCCCATCCGAGGCCCCGCCACACACGCGGCACCTCTTGTAGGGGTGGCGCTGAGGAGACCCTCTATTACGTCAGCTGAGCTGTGGTCTATCTCAGGCCTTCCAGCCACCGACTCATAGACGCCCTTGACGCTTACATAGGCGCGGCACGCTGGGCTTATTTCTGCGACGCCCTCCAGGAACTCCATGGCAGCGACGGCCTCATCCTCTACGTAAAAGAAGGCGTTAACGGATCTCAGGCCTCCCAGGTCAAGTAGCTCTGCGGCCTCGGTGAGGCCAAGGCCACCGTCGCTCATCAACGAGTCCAGCGCAATGATCGTTGACGAGGTCCTCGCGGTTGGCATCACTATAAAATCCGCGCCAAGAAGTCTCGCCGCGGCGGCTGCCCACGCCCTGTCATACCTTATGCAGGCGATCAACTTCGCCTCAGGCGGCGGAGGGGGCGTGACCTCGGCCCAGAGGGCCTTTGCGGCCTGGGTGCCCCCTTAAGGATGTCCTCCCCAAGTCCCTTATAAAACGTCGGCACAAGCACGTAGATCCTTGACTTGAACCTCCTCTCGACCTGGGCCAGGACCCTGGCGGCCAGAAGCGACCTGGAGGGGGAGTAGGATGTTATGGGAACTACAAACGAGCTGTTTTCTTTAGCTTCAGCCTTCCCAAGAACCCTGGCCACGGCCCTCTCAAGTAGCCCGAAGAGGCACCTCTCGCAAAGCCTTTCGCCGCTGGAGGCTCTGTAGTATTTGGCTGGCCTGATGCCGCAGACGCTGCAGGCAGCTACGCCGCCGCTCACGGCTGCTCACAGGCAGGGTTCCGCCTCAAATAATAGCTGTTCGGCGGAGCCCCTGAGTAGCTCTGCTATTGCGAGACTAAAAGCAAGCGTAGAGGCCTTCTGCCAAGGGGCGGATGACATGATTATGGCGCCCAGCTGCGGGCCAGCAGGTAATACTGCTAGGTGTTGCCGGTACTATCCATTACATCACAATAGGGCACTTAGAGAGCGCTTTGGTGAAGTTATGGGGCGTCTCTGGTCCGCTCTTGCAAGTTCTGGTGCTAGCGACAGAGCGCTCACAGGCCCAAAAGCGTTACGTGTCAAAGCTGCCAGCTTCCGTAGTCTTTTGTGCTAGCAGGAGGGTGACGCTAATAATGAGCAGCAGCGCTAGGCAGCTTGAGCTCATCAAGGCCTCGCTGACGAGACCTGAGGCTGAGGAGGAGGCTAAGAAACTCCTTCTCTCAGATATTTACGCCGAGGTTTCTCATGCCTACAGTGGGCGCGCCCCGAATGGGGGTGCCTTGGCTGAGCTGCCAGGCTGTGTGAAGAGCCTGTGCGAGGATGACATGAAGTTCACGTATAATGCCATAAGGGTCCTCATGAGCAGGTACATGACAAAGGACCTGAGAGGAAGGTTCGTAGAGACACCATCAATGGTAATGAAGAGGGTGGCCCTGGGGTTCAGGGAGAGGGTCGACCCCGAGGAGATTTATAGGGCCATGATTGATGGCCGCTTCATGTTCAACAGCCCAACGCTCTTCAACATGTACTCCGACGGCGCCAGGGGTGCTTTAAGCGCGTGCTACGTCACGCCAGTGCATGATGACATGAGGGGCATAATGGACGGCCTAACAGTTCAGGCGATGACATTTAAGTACGGCGGAGGACAGGGCTTCAGCTTCAGCGAGCTGAGGCCAAGAGGGGATGTAGTTGCTGGAACTAGCGGCGTGGCCAGCGGCCCGCTGAGCTTCATGAGGCTCTATGACATAGCTACAGACGTCGTTAAGCAGGGCGGCAAGAGGAGGGGCGCTAACATGGGCATCCTCCACGACTGGCACCCCGACCTCTACAACCCTGACTACGACCCCTGGAGGGCCTTGGCCTCAACTCTGCCGCCGCAGGTCGTTGCGATATTAGAGCAGTACAGGAGGACCCTGGAGCAGCTCGAGGACGACGGTTACTACGAGGTTGAGAGGGCGACGCTGGAGGCCCTCTCAAGGCTAACTCAGGGCGGTGGAAGCCCTGAAGACGCCGGCTTCATTCAGGCCAAGAGGGCCCCGATGCAGGATGTCTTCCTGACTAACTTCAACATAAGTGTAGGGGTCCATGACGCGTTCATGAAGGCGATAATAAATGATGAGGAGTGGTGGATGGTCAACCCAAGGTACAGCGACAGGGGCGACGGCCTCTACAGGCTGCACTACGCAGTCTCCGCTGCAACGGGCGAGGGGAGAACTCTCAAGCTCCTTAAGGAGGGTAAGGTTAGCACCCCATACCTCAACGTACTCGAGGAGGTCGTTAAAGAGGCGCTCTCAAAGGTCCCGGAGGACGTCGACACCTCAAGGAAGAACCCGCACGCCTGGCACTACCCAGCCAGGAGGCTGTGGGAGGAGATAGTTAGAGGGGCCTGGGAGGGGGGCGACCCAGGCCTCTTCTTAATCGACAACCACAACAAGTGGATCCCAACGCCATGGCTTGGCGCGGTCTCAGCGACCAACCCCTGCGGCGAGGAGCCCCTGTACCCATATGAGAGCTGCAACCTCGGCTCCCTTAGCCTTGATAAGTACGTGAGGGGCAGCAGGTTTGACATTGAGGCCTTCGCAAGGGACGTTGACCTTGCCATTGATGGACTTGACGCCGTCATAGACTTCAACAGGCAGCCCGACCAGAGGCAGGACTTGGTCAACAGGTTCACCAGGAAAGTTGGGCTCGGCATAATGGGGCTAGCCAACGCGCTTGTCAAGCTTGACATGCCTTATGACAGCGAGGAGGCTGTAGCCTTTACGATGGCCTCCATGGCACTGCTTGAGGCCGAGGCCTGGAAGAGGAGCTGGGAGCTTGGCGCCAAGCTCGGCCATGCTCCAGCATATGAGTGCGCGGAGTTCGACTGGTCAAGCCTTAAGTGCGTGAGGCAGGCGAGGCCTGAGGACACCGTGGAGCTACTGACGCCAGCGCTGCTGAAGGCCTCTGAGGTGCTGAGCATCAAGGACAGTTGGGTGACGATAAAGTATCATGATATCAACCTCAGCGACTACATTATGGGGCAGCTTGAGGGCGAGACCGCAAGGAGGGTTGAGCGTGACGGCTCCGTTAAGCTTCTGAGGCTTGAGAGCCTAGAGAAGGTGCTCATGGAGGTCTTCGGCGTCGCTAGGGAGACACTTGCCGAGGCTGAAAGGATGAGGCCTGAGGAGCTGGCCAGGAGCCCTAGGCACCTCCTGGCCATGGCTATCTACGACCCCGCAGGTCTTTGGGAGTCATTGAAGGCCTACGGTAGGTCAATAGGCGCGAGGGCCCCGAGGCACACAGCTATTAACACGACTGCGCCAACCGGCACTATCTCAATTATAGCTGGCACTAGCAGCGGCGTAGAGCCTTACTTCGCGCTGGTATATCTAAGGAAGGTCACCATAGGGGAGCTATGGGAGGTTGTGAAGGAGTTCAGGGACAGGCTCTATGGGGCCCTGGAGAGCGTCGGGGCCCCAGTTGAGCTGGGCGAGAGAATACTTGAGGCCATATCAAGGCACAAGGGCAGCATCAGGTGGGCCATGGAGGACGTTGAGAAGGTCGTGAGGGAGGCACAGATGCAGGAGGTTAATGGGGTGCTGGTCAGGGCTAAGTGGGACGCTGAGAAGCTCATAGCTGAGCTAAGGGAGCTTGCAAAACTCTTCGCTACGAGCATGGACTTTGACGTGTGGTACCACATAGCCCACCAGGCGGCCGCCCAGGTCTACACCGACCAGGCTATAAGTAAGACTGTCAACCTGCCAAAGGATGCGGACGTCAGCGCAGTGGCCACGGCCTACGTGGCAGCGTGGCTGACGGGCCTCAAGGGGGTCACGGTGTACAGGGACGAGAGCAAGGGGGTACAGGTCATATACTTCGGGGGGCAGCGGAGGGAGCTGAGCAAGGTGCCACTGAGGCTCGTCAAGAAGCCGACGATGAGGATGGCACTAGTCAAAAGGTATATGGCTGCTGGGGAGGCCTCCGCCGATTCAAGGCTTGGCGACCTCTTCAAGGTTAAAAAGGACAGCAACGTTGTCGAGGTAGAGGCTGACGAGAACAGTACATGTAAGACCTGCAACCTCTGAGGAGCTCCAGTTCAAGGGGCTCTCGTTTAATTGCGGTAAAACTTTTTAGGATTGTGTGTGGGTCCTTCACTGGCATCAGTGATGTCCGGCAAGAGCGGGAGCAGGTCAATTTCACCTAGCGGCCTGGCAGTTGTTGCGATAGTTGTTATCGTTGCGTTTTTCTTGTATCTTCATGTAGCCTATGGGCTCCAGGCCGTCGTAGTTGACGGCATAAGCATGCTTCCAACCCTGCAGAGTGGCGACGTGGTGTTTATAGTTCATGTTAACCCAACTGATATAAACGTGGGTGACGTTATAGTTTACAGGTTCACTGGCAACTTCTATGGAATTTACTTGCGCAACGCCCTTATAATACACAGGGTGATCTATAAGTACTATTATAACGGAGTCCTCTGCTTTGTAACCAAGGGCGACAACAACCCCCTCCCGGACCCAGGCTACCCGTCGCTGTGCGGCACGGTTGACGCCAACGGCACGGAGGTCAGCGGGATCCCATACTATTATGTGTATGGAGTTGTCGTGGGGGGCAGCCAGCCCCTGGTTATACCGTACGTGGGCGGCCTCTCACTCATGTTCAACCCTTCCAGCGTCCAGCCTTAGCGTGCCGGCCAGCGCCAGCTCCGCCACCTCCCTAACCCACCTGCCCGTCAGCCTGTTCTTAGCAAGCCTCCTCAGGGCCTCGTCGGCGCTGACCCCCAGCCTCCTCGCCACGTCCTCCAGGGACCTCTCAAGCCTCCTCTTGGCCTCCAGGTGGAGCTCGCAGAGCTCTTCCCCCTCAGCCGGCCTCCCGCATATGATGCAGCGCCCCTCGGGCCTCACCTTACCTACGAACTTTGCCATCGTGGCCCCTATGACCTTCACGTTGCCGTTCAGCTGGCTAGCTATAAGCTCTGAGATGTACTTCTTTGCCTTACCGACCACCTCGTCCCTGCTGAGCCTCCCCTCAGCAATGCCCTCGAGCATGTCCTCAAACTGCCTTGTGAGCGAGACGCTAAGCAGCTCTGGGGCGACGTTGCTGAGTACTTTATAGACGGCATAGCCTAGGTCTGTTATCTCCGTCTGCCTCCCCCTCTGCACTATGAAGCCCCTCCTGTAGAGGGTCTCTATTGTCCTAGCCCTCGTGCCCTTCGTGCCCAGGCCGTTAGCCTCCATCCATTCAAGCAGCGAGAGCCTGCTCAGCCTGACCCCTGGGCCTCCCCAGGAGACCTTGACTGTGACCCTCTCTACCCTCGGCCTGTCGCCCTCCCTCAGCGGGGGTAACTGCGCCTCGCTGGGCCTGTGGAAATGGTAGTACTTGAGCCAGCCCTCGCTTATAATGGAGAGCCCCCGGGCCTCCCACCTCCTCAACTTAACGTCAAGCAGCTGCGCCTCAGTCCTGGCAACCTCAGCTGGCGGCGCGAAGGCCGCCAGGAACCGCCTAACTATGAGGTCGTAGATAGCATCATGAACCTTGTCAAGCCTACTGGGCATCTCCCCTGTTGGGTATATGGCTGGGTGGGCAGGATCATCAGCAGGCCCTTCCCTGGGCCTCAGAGCGCCCTTGGTCTGCCTCAGGAGCAGCTCCACGAGCCCCCTGTACTTGGCCTGTCTCGTCAGGCCATCCATGACTTCCCTGTAGTTAAGTGTAGGAGGCAGCCTCTCGCTGTTAGTCCTCGGGTAACTTATCAGCGCCGCTAAGTAAAGGTCCTCGGCGACCTCCTGCGTCCTGTAGGGCGAGAGGCCGTAGATCCTCGCGGCCTCCCTCTGCAGGTCAGTCAAGTTGAAGGGGGGTGGCGGCCTGATAGGCTCAGAGTAAGCCTTTACAGAGGCTACCTTCATGTAGCCCCCCTCCTTGACCTCCAGCGCTATGGCCCTAGCATCCTTGACGGTCTCGGCGCCCCAGCCTGATGGTGACGCGCTGAACTCAACCCCTCCATGGGAGAGGGTCGCGGTTATTGAGGGCTCAGGCGCAGGGACGTGAGAGTTTACCTGGATCCACCTCCTCACAGCTTCAGCTAACGTGGGAGTCTGCACCCTGCCGGCGCTGAGGGAGATCCTCTCGCCCGTCGCCTCCCTGTAGGACCTCATCAGGAGCCTTGAGACGTTAATGCCCCAAAGCCAGTCCATCTCGGCCCTTGCTATGCCAGCCATGGCATTATTAACGTCAAGTGGCTGGAGCCTGCTGTAGGCGCTCCTCAGCTCAGCTGGCGTTAGGCTCGAGAACTTCATCCTCTGGGCCCTGCTCAGGCTTCCGAAGGCCTCTATGATCTTGTAGCCTATAGTGCTTCCCTCTATATCATAGTCGCAGGCGTTTACGAAGTACCTGGCCCTCGGCAGTACCTTGGAGAGGACCTCATAGTACGGCTTAAGGTATGAAGACCTCCTGTCGAAGCGCCATATGGGGTCCCACCTAAGCGTTGTAACGGGAAGCCCCTTAATGGAAGTTGAGGGCCCAAACATGTGGCCCGCGCTAGAAACTACGACTAAGTTGTGACCGTCAACACTGAGCAAGTAAACGGGCACCCTGTTTATGAAGCACTTAGCAGGCCTCCCCAGCGCGTGGGCTATCTTGTCGGCTGCCCTGGGCTTCTCAGCCACTATGACATCGTACTGCTGTGGTATGTTGCAGCCCCTCAATCGGGCACCCTCACACATTTTGTGAAGCCTCGCCCTTTTAGGGCGGGGTCTCCCCACGCGGCGGGGTTCTATGGCAATAGGCTTGTAGGCTCGGCCTTTGACAACGGATGGGGTTGGGCGCTGACGAGCTTAGCAGGCAGTGAGCCCGCGCCTCCCCGAGGCTGACGGCGGGGCCTGAGAGGTGATGCAGCGCCCGTGGGGGCGCCCGACAGGTGAGGGGAAAAGCCCCAGTGGGCGCAGAGCCCTCGCCCCTCAGGGCGGGGAGCCGTCAGCAAGGCCCAGCTGTTAGCCTAAAGGGTCAAATCGCGTGAGAGCGCGCAGGTTACTTAAGCCGTTCATTCTTATGGGCTCGGCGTTCCAAGTTAATCGGCCCTCTAGGGCATGATTTAGGTACTGCGCTAGTTTATAGAGTTCCTTTTGTAATCGAGGCCTAGGTCCGTCCTTAGATCAAAGCTTCGTATCCTAAACCGGGTTCAGCTCTCATACAGGTTCATGATACCTTACGGTCATCGCCTCACCCCTGTTCCCCCGCACCCCGCTCGGCTTTCATCGGGCTTGGGGCGTTCAGGTTACCCCAGGGCCCCACATCTTGAGTGCTCGGTTACGTACCTCCTGTTGTATATGCTGATTGCGGTGACAACTTGTAAACCTATATGAATGTTAAAACAGCTACGTAGGGCGTTACTGCCCCTGCTGGGCGCAGGCCTTACTTAGAACCTCCCTCACTTTACCCAAAAGTTCCTCGTTAATCTTCAGGCCCTCCTCAGAACTTAATATGGTATTTATGTAGCCGTCCTCGTTTGGGCACATGTTGACGAGTTCCACCGCTAGGTACTCAGGTATGCCGCCCTTCACGAGCTCGTCAACAGCCTCCCTGGCAGTACCTGGGTCAATATTGCCGAACAGCCTCAGGTACTGCCAGGTCCTGTCCTGGGTAGGGTTAAGAGCGCCACCGCTCTCGGCTACCCTGTCCTCTAGTATTTTCCTGGCCTCGGCGTACGTTAGGTACCTTCTGCTCTCTATTCTCCTTAGCATAGGTCGAAGGCACCTCACCGTCAGGCCTTTAGGGGCCTGAGGTGTGCCGCATAGGTTATTATAGTCTTAACAGTGCTCTTGCCAATGGGCACTGAGACGACGTACGCGCGTCCCCTCACGCCGACTATGGTTCCCGTAAGGCCGTGGTAGCGCCTATGCGGCATGCCCTTGTGGAACGAGGGGTCTATGCGTACTGTGACCTTGTCGCCGACCTTATATGGATAGAACAGGACACTGGCCTTCGGCACTGCGCCTCTCTCCCTCACGCCCTTTGTTAAGAGCTTCCTCGTCCTGTGTCTGTAGCCCTTTGGTGCCTTAACCATGCGATCCCACCAAGCCTGGCTCTATCGGCTTTAGGCTATTTAAAAGTGTTGATGAGCCCTACTGCGTGAGGAGCTTTATAGGTATCACCTGGACAAGCCCTGACGGCGTGTACCTGACCACCGAGAGCGGAAGGAGGCCATGGTCCAGCTCGTAAGTTGCTATCTCTATAGGGTCCCTCTTTACATTGACCTTCTCAAGGTCAACTAGCGGGAGGGCACCGCTGTCAAGTTGCAGCGCGCGGAGCCCTATTATCTTGGCTCTCTCGTACTTGGTCAGGTAAGGGGGACCTATGACTATCTCCTCCTTGGTGGTGGGGTACAGCTTCACCTGCCCGGACACCAGCGTTCGCCTCGCCAAGGCTGATGGAGGCCTATATTTAAGGTCCAGCCGGGTTTTAAAAGCTAAGCTACCTCTAGAGCCCTAGGCGAACCACGTATGACCCCCTCCCCGCCCTGAAGGGCGAGGCTTGTCGTTCATCTTGTCACATGATGAGCGACTCTAAGGCCTTTTCAGCGCAAGTGCATGTATGCAATAAGGCCATAGCAGGTGAATCTATTATCATAAAGGCGCAAGGGACTGCCTTCCAGGAGCCTCACCTTAAATTTTTAACTCACGCTCAGAGACATAGGCATACTGCTGAGGGGTCCTCCGTGAGCGAGGACGAGGAGAAGACGAACGAGGAGGCCAACGAGGCTACAGAGGCCACTAGCGCCGCTGAGGAGAGCAGGGAACCCTCTGAGGGGGTAGAGAGCCTAGAGTATAAGGTCAGCAGCCCGGAGCTGCTCCAGATAATGCTCGACGCGTTTGACATACTTGAGCAGGCCGAGGAGGGCAAGATATCGATAGACGAAGCTAAGGCTATGTATCTTGAGAAGGTAGAGGACGCTCTTAAGAAGGCCGGCGAGAGCGTAAGAAAGAAGAGAAGGAGGGCCTCCAGGGGCACAAAGAAGGCAAAGAAGGCTTCCTCAAGACGCAAGAGGCCAAAGAGTGCTAGAGGGTCCTCAAGGGCCTCCGGCTCCGAGGAGGTGGAGGGCGGTAGCGCAGCATGAGCCTTGTTATATCATAGTTCACGCTAAGGCGTGTATATCAATAATCTCTAAGGGGCGCCGTGACTTTTCGCAAAGCTTTGAGCCCTTAGCTTTTGGTTAGCAAGATCGGCTTGCCTATTGCTTAACTAATGTTCCTAAGTCTTCTCCTCCCACGAGGACTCTATATATAACTCCTGGGTCCTCCCCGTTGGCGAACCTGACCGTTATGTCACTCCTCCTCACAACGTTAAGGGCCACTGAGTCGAACAGCTCGTAGGTCCCTGCGAGGCTCCTCTTATCCCTAATGACCGCCTCAAGCTCGTCATACGAGAGGCTCTTGCTAAGCTTAGCCGAAGGGTCCCCGGGCGGACCCCCGACATAGACGCCAGACACCCCCTTGAGCAGGTTCAAGATGATGCGAGCGCCTATGGCCTCAGCCAATACGGCAGCCACAGCGTTGGTGCTTTGTCCAGGCTGTAGCCCTCCCATTACAGGGACGAGGCCCTCCTCAAAGTCTGTGACGGCCTCCCTAATACTCCTCGGCACCTCTAGGGGCGACCTTGGATATAGTGCGGAGGCCACCGTCATGGCGTTCAGGACCGCTGACTCTATGCCTATCTCGTCAAGTATGGACTCAGGTACTCCTATTTCCCTCAGGGCGCCTATGTACGACCTTGCGGTCCCGCCTCCGCCTACAACTATGCCGAGCCTGCACCCCGCAGCTACGACCTTTTCCACGGCCTCCCTGAGGCCCCTGAGGTAGGTAGCTGAGGGGGGACTGACAAGGGAGCCACTTAGCTTGACAACGCTAACCCCGCATGCAGTCATACGCGTTCCCTCGCTAACTGTACCCAACAGTGCTTCATGAATATTTGCGGTCCCGCCAGCGAGGCTACACCTCCGCGCGGACTCATTAGCCTCAGCCGCCTAGCCTCGATCACCTTTCACCGCTTTTAACCTACATCATCGGCAACTCGAAGAGTGAGACGTCAAGGCTAAAAGCCTCTTGCTTCACTGGGAGCTCGGTGTAAAGGTTGGCAAGCGTGACGCTGGAGGTTGACATGGGGAAGTACAAGAGCGTCAGAGTACCCCTAGACGTCGCTGAGAGGCTCATAGTCGATGTCAGTAAGAGGCTCAACGTGGAGTCCAAGGATGTCATGGAGGCCTTGAGAATAGTGAGGAACTTCGACGAGTTCTACGAGTTCCAGCAGAAGAAATTCAAGGACTATGTGGTGCCAGATAAGGACATAAGTGACATGATAAGAGGTGCAGTGGTCGTTGACAGCATGAAGCTTATAAAGGAGGGTAACAAAAAGGACGTCGTAATTACTTTTGACAGGAGAGTTCGTGAGGACGTGTTAGAGGAGTCACTTAAGTCACTTGGCTTTGAGGTTATCGTGAAGAGGTCGGACCTAAAGCAGCTCCTGGTCAAGCAGGCGTGAAGAAAAGCTCACTACATTATTAAGATAAACTAGGTACGCCAGCCTATTGACGCTCCACTAAAACCGTCGATTAGTCTCTAGTAAAGAGTTAACGATACTGCTAGGCATTAAAAACTTGAGGCCTAAGCCTTGGTGCTCAGGCCCTGCGCCTGAGACTGCTGGGACCTGTACTTGGGGTGGTACTTCTTTATCATCTCCTCCCTTATGTTTGTCAGCTCGTCCTCTGGCAGCTCTGCAAGTATGTCCCAGGCCAAGTCAAGGGTCTGCTCTATGGTGCGGTTCTCCCTTATGCCCTGTGACAGGAACCTCGTCTCGAAGAGGTCAGCGAACCTAAGGAACTTCCTCTCCGTTTCACTCAGGCTCTCCTCACCTATGACAGCCGCCAGGCCCCTGAGCTCAACGCCTCTGCTGTAGGCCGCATAGAGCTGGTCGCTCACCTGGGCGTGGTCCTCCCTAGTCTTCCCAGCGCCTATGCCCTCCTTCATAAGCCTTGACAGGCTCATTAGTACGTTAATGGGTGGGTATATGTTCCTGTTGTAGAGCTCCCTGCTCAGAACTATCTGGCCCTCAGTTATGTAGCCCGTCAGGTCAGGTATTGGGTGAGTTATGTCGTCGTTTGGCATAGTCAGTATGGGCATCTGAGTTATGCTTCCCTTCCTCCCGTGCACCCTCCCTGCCCTCTCATAGATGCTGGCCAGGTCGCTGTACATATAGCCTGGGTAGCCCTGCCTCCCCGGCACCTCCTCCCTGGCGGCGCTTATCTCCCTCAGGGCCTCGGCGTAGTTCGTCATGTCAGTCAGTATAACCAGAACATGCATGTCATTCTCATAGGCTAGGTACTCTGCCAGTGTGAGGGCCGACCTAGGGGCAACGAGCCTCAGCATAGCTGGCTCATCAGCTAGGTTGACGAACATAGCTACCCTCTTCAATGCGCCTGTCTCCTCAAAGAACTTCCTGAAGAATATGTAGTCGTCATACTTCACGCCTATAGCCGCGAAGACAACGCTGAACTCCTCTTCCTCGCCCCTAACGGTCGCCTGCCTCGCTATCTGGGCCGCCAGCTCGTTGTGGGGGAGACCGGTGCCGCTGAATATTGGCAGCTTCTGCCCTCTCACGAGGGTGTTCATACCGTCTATAGCGCTGACCCCGGTCTGTATGAAGTCCTCAGGGTACGCCCTCACGGCGGGGTTTATGGGCGCCCCGTTTATGTCGTACTTCTCGTCAGCTATTATGTCAGGCCCTCCGTCTATTGGCTTGCCCAGGGCGTCGAAGGTCCTGCCCAACATGTCAGCCGACACCGGCATCTCGAGTGTCCTACCAAGGAACCTGACCCTGGCGCTGGTCGTCGATATGCCTGTGGTGCCCTCGAACACCTGAACTACGGCCGTGTTGCCGGCAACCTCGAGGACCCTGCCCCTGCGCCTCTCGCCGTCGCTGAGCTCAACCTCAACTATCTCGTCGTAGGCTACCCTGCTCACGCCGTCAACTATGAGCAGGGGGCCCCTTATCTCAGTTATCTTGCTGTACTCCCTAGCTCCTAGGAGGCTCACGCCTGGCCACCTCCTATGTTGTTTATAATGTTAACTATCTCCTGCGTGGTCTTCTCTATCTCCTCGTACTTATCATTTGGTACAGTGAACCTTGCTCTCATCATGTAGCTGTAGAGTCTGCCCAGGGAGTCCTTTATCTTGCTTACCGGCACGTTCCTCTTCACGGCGGCGCTGGCGCTCCTATGGAACTCGACGAACATCTTCATAAGCGCGAACTGCTTCTGCACGACAGTGAACGTGTCTATTGGGTCGAAGGCATTCTGCTTGAGCAGGCCCTCCTTGATTAGCCTCGCGGTCTCCAGAG
This sequence comes from Acidilobus sp. 7A, assembly GCF_003431325.1. Classification (NCBI taxonomy): domain Archaea; kingdom Thermoproteati; phylum Thermoproteota; class Thermoprotei; order Acidilobales; family Acidilobaceae; genus Acidilobus; species Acidilobus sp. 7A. Next base: position 601,506 of record NZ_CP010515.1, read on the forward strand.
TTAGCTTATCCTCCTCGCTCAGGCCCTCCGTGCCCACGAGCCTTACTATCTCCCTGAGCTCGTTTTCTCTAGTGAGTATGTTAATTATATCCTGCCTGTACTCAAACCAGTGCGGGTTGACATTCTTGTGCCACCAGGCGGCCACGGTCTCTGCGTAGGCGCTGTAGCTGGATATCCAATTGATCGCAGGGTAGTGCCTGCTGTAGGCCAGGGCCGCGTCAAGGGCCCAGAAGACCTTGGTGAACCTCCTCGTGTGGGTTGTCACAGGCTCGGTAAAGTCACCTCCAGGCGGGCTGACAGCGCCCACTACTGTGACGCTCCCCATCCTCTGCGGGGAGCCATAGGTTACAACCCTCCCTGCCCTCTCATAGAACTCAGCCAGCCTTGACGCCAGGTAGCTTGGGTAGCCCTCCTCGGCCGGCATCTCCTCGAGTCTTCCAGCCATCTCCCTCAGGGCCTCAGCCCACCTGCTAGTGGAGTCTGCCACCAGGAGCACATCATAGCCCATGTCACGGTAGTACTCGCCCATGGTAATACCAACGTATATGCTTGCCTCCCTCGCGGCCACGGGCATGTTACTTGTATTCGCGACCAGTATGCTCCTCTCCATAAGCGGCCTGCCAGTCCACGGGTCCTTGTATGTTGGGAACTTGTCTAGGACCTCTGTCATCTCGTTGCCCCTCTCCCCGCAGCCTATGTAGATGATAACGTTGGCCGAGGACCACTGGGCTAGGTTATGAAGCGTCACGGTCTTGCCCGTCCCGAAGGCACCAGGTATCATGCCTGTGCCTCCCTTTGCCATGGGGAAGAGCAGGTCTACAATCCTCACGCCAGTTATCAGGGGCTCCGTCGGCTCAAGCTTCTGCGTGTACGGTCTTGGCTGCCTCACGGGCCACCTGTGGTAGAGGAACACCTGCCTCACGTCGCCGCCTCCTACGTCAACCTCAGCCACGGGATCAACTATGGTGTAGTCGCCCTCGCTCGTCATCCACTTAACAGTGCCGCTCATGCCTGGCGGTATCATTACCTTGTGCTTTATTATCGGCGTCTCCTCAACGACTCCTATGATGTCACCCGGGCCAACCTTGTCGCCTGGCTTCACGTTGTCTGATGGTATGAAGTGCCACTTCTTGTCCCTCGGTATTGACGGCACGCTGACGCCCCTCTCCACGAATACGCTCCTGGCCGGGTTCGTCTTCGCTATGAGGGATGCTATGAGGGGCAGAGGTCTCTGAACGCCGTCATATATGCTTCCAATCAGGCCCGGGCCAAGGTCAACGCTGAGCGGCGCCCCGGTGCCCTCGACAGGCTCCCCGGGCCTTAGACCGCTCGTCGACTCGTAGACCTGTATGTAGGCAGTGTCGCCCCTTATCCTAGTAACCTCGCCTATTAGGCCCTCCTCGCCTACCCTAACGACCTCATACATCTGAACGCCAGTCATACCCTCAGCTACGACAAGAGGGCCGGCGACCCTGTATATTCTTCCCCTCACAGCCATGGCGACTCACTTCCCAAACAGGGCCCTTGAAGCCACTCCCCTGAGCGACGGCAGGTTCTCGCTTATAAACTGGTCAATAGAGTAGTCAACCCTCATGCTGCCGTCCTTTGAGACGGCTATAATGCCACCAACTATATTGACGCTCTCGTCGGAGAGCTCTAAGTCCTTGAGGTCTTTCAGTAAGCCTGCCACCAGCTCCCTGTCATCCCTGTTAGCCATAACCACGAAGCCCCCATGATCCTTAGCCTCAGCCTCAAGGTCCCTGAGCGCTGACTGGACGTACTTTATGTACCACTCTCCCCTGTCGCGGCGAAGCCTTGACATGACCTCATCTATGACATCATCTATTGCCTTGCTTTTCACTTCCTCCTCCTTGAATCTCACCTGTAGGTCCGCGGCTGCCTGGTCACTTCTCAGCTTCTCCTCAAGCTCTGCGGCCTTGGACTCTATGGTTGACCTGAGCCTCCTCTCGGCCTCTGAGTAGGAGCTCGTTATCAGCTTTTCAGCGGCGCCCTCAGCATCCTTAAGCAGGGAATCATAGCTTTCAAGAGCTCTCTTTATAGCCTCATTTGCAAGCTTTTCAGGGTTTCCACTTATGCTCACGTTGGTTTCACCAAATGAAGGCCCCAGAACTCTCGTCTTTCAGAGTATTAAAAGGACTCATGGGCTTCCAGAACTATTGCGCCTAAACTTAGGCGCAGGGACCCCTTGTCGCCACGCTTAAGTCTAAGCAAGGCTCCTGAGCGGCAATTCTGCAGGGCATTCTAAACTACTCCCCGCCCTAGAAGGCGGGCTTCCTGCCCCTTAGACATCACTGCGCAACGTTATGTAATATATTACCTCTCAAGGAGGCTTAACAATGTTTGTCGGCGACAGAGGCGCTTATTCGCAGCGGCGTTACCCTGGTCGTAAAACATTAAAGCAGTTGCGCGTTGACCTTCTTGGAACGATCTTAAGCTATGTGGAAGGCCTCGTCACCCTTGAAGCAGCCCTCAGAGCAGACTAGCAGTGAGGCCCAAGCCAACGAAATGGTGACAGCGTACTCGCCGAGCAGCGCCGCCGGGATGGCCGCCAGCAGGGCCATCGATGCCCTCCCATATATGCGCCTAGTGACAACGTAAGCAAAGGGGGTCAAGGCTAGAGCTGTCAGTTCCCACCACTTTAGCTCAGCCGCGAGCCCTATGCGCGTTAAGGCTGCTGCAGCTACCGAGGCCGCTGCTGATGTAATAAAGATAACAGAGTACATCACAACGTGCTTCCTGCTAGGCCTGTCGTCTAGAAGCTCCATTATCCACAGGGGGACCGCTGACGGCGCCAGCGGGGTCAAGACGCCAAGCAGCGCTGACGTGGCCTTTGAGGGACCGCTTCTATCGTAAATAATGACCGAGGCCACTATTGCTATTGCCCCAAGGGAGACCAGGGGGCCAGATGCCAGGAGGGGTAAGGTTACGACCCCATCGGCGAAGGCAGCGGCCTTTAGTAAAAGGTCATCCCTTGACAGAAGGGCTTTGAACAGGGGCGCTACTAGGGCCGCGCTGGACGTCAGTCCTGAGGCCAGCGAGATCATGAGTGGGAGGCCCTCGAGGTCCTTAGGCCACTCAGTGCCATATGGCATCGAGCTAATCGTGATGGGTAGCCTAAGCGATAATAAGTAACTTGAGGCTAGAGCGGATGAGGCCTCAAGCATGGAGATTGTGGGCCTCGCCAACATCCTACCAACGAAGTACGCCACAGCGCCGAGGCCAAGAATTAAGGTTACGGTCGTAGCAATGTCGTCAGTTGCCTTACTGGCTGCGAGCAGCCTCGCTAACGGGGGCAGCAGCGCAGAGCAGATAACGAGTACTATGCTCATAAGGGGGCCTAGGTTGCCGACAAACCCTTCAGCGTAGATGGACGCCAACAGCGTCAGGGACACCAACCCTACGGCCTCTGTTGAGAGAAGCCTCGCCTTAGCTGAGCCCTCGCCGTCCAGGTCAAATAGCATGTACATGAGTCCCAGGAGCGGGAACCAGAGCCAGTACGAGTAAAGAGGCCTTGGATATGCGAAGAGCGCCAGTGCTGGGAATATAAAGGCTGTTGGAACCATGACATTGCTGACCTTGAGCGTAAACACTATGCCGATTATGAGCGTTGTGGCGAGCGCTATGTATAGGGCTAGCCTATTGATGAGCTTATGTATTACAAAGTAGAGGCTGGCAACGCCGAAGCCCTCAAGGTCAAAGCGAGCTTCAGCAGGGAAGAGAACATGGCTTATGAATGCGTGAGGCGACACGAGTAGGAACGGTGCATTGATGAGCACCGCTGTGATGGTAAAGGAGGCGAGCCCCTTGGCTAAGCCCCTCCTCTTAAGCCTTCTAAGCATAACTGCAAAGTATATCAAAGCTAGGGCAGCAACGTACTGTCTGTAGGACACGGCGAGGCCCATGAGGGCTCCACCCACAATCGGGTTATCAATGAGCGTCACAGCCAGCACTGAAGGGGCGAGCCACCCGGCTATTGGGTCGAAGAAAGCTGGGTCGGTTATTATATAGAAGGCGCCAGAGGCGGCTACCAGCGGAAAGAGGTCCCTGGCGCCCCCTTTTAGCTTCAGGTAAACGGTTGCAAGAGCTGCGCCAAGGACAACGGCGTCCCACACATTGCCTGGCACGTGGAGAACTATGGCTGGCACGTAGTAGAGGAATGAGAACGCGGGGTAGTCAAGCATGGTCACGAAGCCAACGGCCTTAGAGGCGTTGAAGGGCGGCCCACCGCTGTATATAAGCGTCAGCTTATTGATGTAAGTCATTGAGAGCAGGTAGCTGGTATAGTTTGCAGTGTAAGGGTTAACGCCTCTTAGGAGCTCCATGGCCGCGGCCTCCTGAATCACGTAGGAGTCCTCCTTCCCGCCGCTCACCACTATTCTCCCATGGTAGAGCACGAGGAAGGTTGAGGCCAGCGCAGCCCAGAGGGCTACAAAAGCTAAGGTCACTGGAAGCCTCTCAGCGCGCTTTCTGCTCGCTATTATCGGGCTCGCTATGAAAAGGGAGGCCCCTATGGCGAAGATCACAAGCGAGAGGATCACGGCAGTGCCGTAGGGCACATAGTAGGGGAATGGTAGGCCATCAAAACGTCCTGCGTTTACATCAGTGCCGTCAGTTCCATAGACCATCACTGAGAGTATTATGAGGTTAAACGCCAGAAGAGCTATCAGAAGCCTTCTTTCGGCCGAGCTCTCCGTCACTTGGCATCATCTACTAGGTTTGCTTTTTTGGATTAAAACATTAGCACTTCAAGGTTCTTTAATGCATGTCAGCTTCAGGCTAATGCGCATAACTCCTAGGTCGACAAATGATTCATAATATTACTCTAGGGATGAATAGGCTTGTCGAAATCTACGCCTTCAGGCCGCAATTGGCATCTAAGAAGGGAAGTGACGATAGCTAAGACATACAATGAGCCCGCGCAGAGTGCCGCGGCCGGGATTTGAACCCGGGTCACGGGCTCGAGAGGCCCGCATACTGGGCCGGGCTATACTACCGCGGCACCTTTGTACCTCCTGAGGCCTGGGCTATTTAAAATTAGCCCTTAGCATGGCTGACCTTAGCGTGACCTAAGAGCAGGACCTGCTAAGGAATGGCCTATAACTTCCGGTAGAGGCTTTTGTTCAGGGTTAACCGTTGTTAGGCTTAGGCTGGGCTTTGGTCTCCCTCTGCTTCCTGTCGTCTATGAACCTCTTGTAGACCAGGTAATCCTCCTTGGCCTTGAGCAGGGCCTTGTAGAAGGCCTGCTCGCCTCCCTTGAAGTACTCCTCCATGACTCTCTTGGCGGCCCTCGGGCCCACGCCTGACGTCATGAGTGCCTCTATCACATACCTGCCGAGGCCCTGTGAGGCGTAGTTTATGTAAAGCATGGCCCTCTCCTGGACCTCCTTTAAGATTCTCTTTTCATCAGCCGTAGGCCTCTTAAGAGACCCCCTCCTCCACGCTGAGAACTTGGCGGCTGCCTCCTCCCCCCAGTCGCTCACGGGTAACGGAGCTACCATCATGGCTCCACACTTGGGGCACTTGACGATGCCCGTGGCCTCGGAGACTCTGGCACTCCAGGTGTTACCACACGCTGTGCAGACGAAGAGTGCCTCCTTGGCCAGGGCCGCCTTCCTGAGGCCCTCTGCTATGTAGTCGATGGCCACCTCCTTTATGTTGGAGGCCACCTCCCTCCTGAGGTATGGGTTGTTAAGGACCTCCCTGAGCAGGGGCGACGGCTCCGAGCTGCTGACGGCATGTACCTCCTTCAGCGAGCCCAGGAACTCCTCAACAGCCTGTGGGTCAAGCTTGTCAAACGCTATCTCCCTGAGGGTCTCGGTGTCAACTATGGAGCCCCTGTAGGCGTCCATTATCCTCCTGCCTTGCTCTATGGAGACTCTGGCGTCGGGGTCGAGGACCCCCATCTTCTTAGCTACCTGCAGAAATCTGGCCACGTAGAGTGGCGTTGATCTGACGGCGTCGTAGCTCATGGCAAGTAGCTCGGCCTTGTCAAGGTGCCTCAGCCTCTCAAGGGCCTCCTTTATGGCCTGTCCCTGCACGCCGGAGGGCGACGAGAACACTATGGCATATGGTATATAGTCAAACCATACCTTCATCCTACCCTCCAGCGCCTTTGATATAAGCAGCGCCAACATGAGGTTGCCCTTGCTACCAAGGCACGCGTAGAGGACGCCAAGTCCCTTGGACTCCTCCACGACCGGCTCGCTGTAGCTCAGGAGAGTTCCCCACTGGTCCCTGGTCCTTTCAGCGGTGTCCACTATCTTCTTCGCTGTCTCTTCGCTAATGCCCTTAGACTTGAGAAGCTGGAGAGCCCTCTCGGGCTCCATCATGGAGAAGCTGAGGAGACTGCAGACCTCTCTGGCTACCTTTGAGCTCACTGGTATGAGCTCGCCCTCCCAGACCGGTATGGCGCCCTCGGCCTCGCCGACGGGCTTCGCATCTATGCGCTCCCCGTCGTAGTCTATGTTAACAGTCTCCCAGACCTTGCCTGCCAGCGTGAACCTGAACTTGGTGCTGCCACTGGTCAGCATGGCAACCTCAACGAAGCGCTCGCTTACCTCTCCCACCAGGTTGGTCGAGGATATATCGTAGACCTTGAAGTTCATCTCATCAGGTATCATTGACACGCCGTAGAGGTACTTGAAGGTCCTCCTTGACCTCCTGAGCTCCCCGGTCTCCGGGTCGTACCTCAGGACTCTCACAGAGTCCAGGTGCTCGGCAACCTTAGACAACTCGTCGCTAGTTATATTGGAGAAGGGCGCAGAACGGGAGAGCAGGCTGAGGGCCTGCCTCAGGTCGCCCGCTGACCCCTCCACCACCATTGCGGTCAGCTGGTGGGCCAGGGCATCGAGCGGCCCGCGCGGGTAGGAGAGGTCCTCAAGCTCCCCCCTCTCAGACCTCCTCGCTATGGAGGCTGACTCTAGGACCTCAAAGACGTTGTCGAATGTGACTATGGTAGCCCTGCTGGTCCCTCCGAACCTGTGCCCCGACCTGCCGGCCCTCTGGGTCATTGCAATGACCTCCCTCGGCGACATGAACTGCAGGACCCTGTCTATGGCCCCTATGTCTATGCCCAGCTCCATGCTTGAGGTAGCCACCATGAGCTTCGCCTTCCCCTCTCTGAACCTCCTCTCAGACTCTTCCCTCACGGCCCTTGAGAGGCTGCCGTGGTGCACAACCACCTTGCCGTCCTCGAGCATGCTGCTGAGCAGCGAGGACAGCTTCTCTGCCACGGACCTTGTGTTCGTGAAGACTAGAACGGAGCCCTCCTCGCTCCTTGCAATTTCAGCTATCCTCTTTGCGGCGCCCTCAAAGCCGTCACCTGACTCCTTGACTACGTTAACATCTATTACGTACCTCCTTATACTGTTGTCCTCAACTACTGATACCGGCCTGCCGTAAGCTAGAAGCGACGCAGCCTCCTTCTTTGACCTCTCCGAGAGGGTGGCTGAGAGACCTATCCTCTGGACGTGGTTCCTTGAGGCGTTCTCCAGGCGCTCTAGGACGGCCGCTAGCTCAGTGCCCCTCTCGTTGTCCAGCAGCTCCTGTAGCTCGTCAACTATGACAAAGGAGACCGATGACCACATGCCCCTCCTTGAGTTTATGGTCAAGAGTAGGTTGAGGGTCTCAGGAGTAGTTACAACGAAGTCAGGCGGGCTCTGAAGGAACTTCTTTCTTATAGAGGAGGCCGAGTCCCCGTGCCTTAGGGAGAACGTAAAGCCAACGGACTCCACGACCTTTGATATTCTAAGCGTTATGTCCCTGTTAAGGGCACGAAGGGGGGTGATGTAAATAGCCTTAACAGTGCCGTCGCCAGGTTGAAAGCGTTCAAGCATGAGTGAAACCACAGGGAACACGGCGGCCTCTGTCTTACCGCTGCCTGTCGGAGAAACCACTAGGGTGTTGTAGCCTGAAAGTATGACCGGCACCGCCTTCTCCTGTATAGGTAGCAGTCTCTCATAGCCGAGCGCCCTTATAGCCTCCCTCAGCCTTGGCGCCAGTAGCTCTAGGGAGCTCAACAGTGCTACCATAGAGTCTGAGGGTGCTAGGGAGATATTAACTGGCTCCCCTGCCTCAGGAGGCTTAAGAAGGCATTCAGCCAGCTATAGTTATTCTGATCGTTGCTTGCATTAACCTAAACTGCTATTAAATTAATAAACATCATTAAAAGAAAATGAAAGGTGCTTCTTAGCTCTATCCAGGGAAACCAAGCCGGTTATTCTAAGGGCTGCCGCCTGGCGAAGCGCCGCTTTCCTTGCCCTCCTCCCCTTCCTTCTTCTTCTCCTCCTTTGGCGGCGCCGCGGCTATCAGGTCATCTATCTTAAGCAGGGCTATGGCGGCCTCTGATGCTCCCTTTATGACCTGCTTCTTGACTAGCAGCGGCTCATAGACGTTAAGCTTTAACATGTCTTCTGCTGTCTTGCTATTCAGCACGTCAACGCCAGCGAACTTTAGCCCCTTGCTGTGCATCGACCTGAGCTGCATCACTGTGTCAAGCGGGTCTGCGCCGGCGCTCTCAGCTAGCACGCTCGGTATAGTCTCAAGGGCGTCTGCGAAGGCCTCTATGGCCAGCTGCTCCTTGCCGCCTATGGTGGCGGCGTAGTCCCTTAGCTGCATTGCAATCTCGACCTCAGGCGCCCCCCCTCCGCCGAGTATCTTGGGCTCCCTCATTATGTTCCTGAGGCTGTGGAGCACGTCGTTCAGGTTCCTCTCGGCCTCGTCAAGTAGCATGTCGTTGGCTCCACGGAGCAGTATTGTGACGCTCCTCGGGTTCTTGGCCCCCTCTATGAACACCATCTTGTCGTTTCCAACCTTCCTCTCCTCGACGAGGGCGGCCTCGCCGAGGCTCTCGGGCTTCAGGTCCCTCACACTGGTGACTATCCTAGCTCCAGTGGCCTTGGCGAGCTTCTCTATGTCACTCCTCTTGGCCCTCCTGACGGCCAGTATGCCCTTCTTGGCCAGGAAGTGCTGGGCAACATCGTCAATTCCCTTCTGCGTAACCACAACATTTGCGCCAGTGGCGGCTATCTGGTCGACCATGTCCCTAAGTATCTTGGTCTCCTCGTCGAGGAACGAGTCAAGCTGGTCAACATCGCTGACCCTTATCTTAGTGGTTATGTCGGGCTTCTGTATCTCAAGTGGAGCGTCGAGCACAGCTATCTTGGCGTTCTCAACCCTCCTTGGCATGCCTGGGTGGACTACCTCCTTGTCAAGCACTATGCCCTTCACAAGCATTGAGTCCGTGAGGCTCTCGCCCTTCTTCTTCTCTATCTTAATGTTATCAAGGTCTACGTTAAAGCCGCCGCTCGGCGTGGACTCGGCCACTATCTTTATTGCGTTGACTGCAAGGTCGACAAGCTTCATCCTCTCAGGTCCCTGGCCAGCGTACTTGCTCCCTATCGTGGTCTCCGCTATCCTCTTTAAGGTCTCATCATTTTTGACGTCAACGGGGACGGCTATCTTGTCAAGGATCTCGAGCGCCTTGTTCATAGCCTTAGTGTAGCCCTCAATTATTATCGAGGGGTGTATGTTCTGCTCCAGCAGGGCCTCAGCCTTCTCCAGCAGCGCGCCTGCCAGCACGACCACGCTGGTCGTGCCGTCGCCGACCTCCGCGTCCTGGGCCTTGGCTATCTCGACTAGCAGCTTGGCAGCTGGGTGCTGAACCTCCATCTCTTTAACTATTGTGGCGCCATCATTGGTGACCGTGACGTCCCCAAACGAGTCTATAAGCATCTTGTCAAGGCCGCGCGGCCCTAGGCTTGTCTTCAGCATTTCAGCCAGTACCTGGGCAGCCAATATGTTATTTCTCATGGCCTCCCTGCCGTAGGACCTCTGGGTTCCCTCCTTGAGTATCAGCACAGGTATCCCTTGGGCCATTAGTCACCACCTTCGGCTCTCAATAAGCTTATGTGGAATTACTTCTATAAAAGCTTTACTCAGGCTCCTGAGCCCTTGACCTAGAACGTGAGGTCCTTCTAGTAGTATGTTTTCTCTCCTTAGAGCCCTCCTCAAGTGAGCTCAGGAGCCTCTCGTTGACCTCAAGCTCCTTTGGCCTCCTTGGGATCTGGCCGCCCTGCTGGCTACATGAAAGCTCTTCCTGCAGCGTGAGCAGGCACTCCTGGCAGACCCTTATCACCCTCCCGTTTAACCTGCACAGAGTGGTTGGCAACCTCCTGTGACAGATGTCGCAGACCTCCCAGGCCAGCGTGTCACGCAACCGCTCCACCAGCTAGAGCTTGCGGCTGAGGACTTTTATAGTGGATTCCAGCGAGCTGGCGCCCCTTCTGGACCGCTTAAAGTCAGCCCAGCCCTGAGTGCGCAAACGTAGAGCAGGGGTGGCTTTACATAGAGTTCGCCCTCATAGCGCTGGCAGTCGCCTTATGACTGCCAGCCGCTAGCCTCATCACTCCTCCCCCCCCCCGCCCTAGTTAGGAGCGTGGCTCCTGCCACGACATGGGAGTTCACTGGCGCCCTCCTCCGCCTCGCGACTGCTCATCGACTTCACGGTGACGCCCTCCGATGGAACGTCGGCATTAATACTTAATAAACTTTGATAGGCGCTGGGCTCAGCCTACTTAACAGCGTAAAGGATTAGAAGTAATTAAAAATAACGAATAGTTACATAATAATGTTACAGACATAGGGAGGCCAATGACAAGGCTCACAATCGTGTTGCTACATTTTACATGGGCGTCCTTCTCTTCTTGCCTTCCTCCTTTAGCGCGTATATCCCTATTATCCTCTTCGGAGTGCCGTCGGTGCAGGAGCCTGTAGCAAGCCCGACGTAATCACCCTCCCTGAAGTCCCTTGTGGTTATGGAGCTGCCGCACTGCTCAACGGTAATAATCTTAGGTCTCCTTTTCATCTCCTGGAGTTTCTTCAGGTCATTCATTTGTTTCATAGTCATTGCTGTGGTGGCGGCAAGCAGTGCTATGAGGAACATGAGGAGGTAAAGGTTAAAGTAGCTCAACCCTGGCCCACCCCCGACGTGTTGCCAACACCTATAACTACTACTGTGTCGCCCTCCTTGCTCTCCTCCCTTATTATCTGCTTCACCCTCTCAACGGCCTTCTCAACGCCATCGTAGACGTCCTTTTTCATGGCAAGTATAGCCTCATCCATGCCCATCTTGATTATGACTGCCCTCAGCGGTATGTTGTACTCAGTCGCTACCCTCTCAAACCTTATCTTCTCCGGACCTGGGTCGCCTATGGCGGCGCCGACGCCCTCAGCCACCTCGCCGGACGTCTCGCCCTCAAACTTCAGGGCGGCATCAACTGTTACCATAAGCGAGACCTTTCTGCCCTGCGCCAGTGCCTCCCTGATGACCTTTTCCGTGGCCTCCCCCGGCCTTCCAACTGTTGATCCTGGTCCTTTGGCCTTAACTATTATGAGGTTGCGACCCTCAAAGGTGGTCTCAGCCACTACGGTGTCCTCTGTCACTTCCCTCCACTTGGCCTCGGGTCCTGCCAGCCTCACGGCGACCATCGGACCTGCGGCGTCGCCTACCGGGACCTTTATGAGGAAGTCATCTAGCGCCTTCCTGTAGGCCTGGGCTATCTGCATTATCTGAGGCATCATTATGGCCAGCTGGATTATGAGGTATATGTTCTTTGTCTTCTCGCCGAAGAGCAGGTAGTGTCTGACAACCTTGTATATTAAGTTCAGGGCCGACGTTATCTCAGCTGCGGTGGACGCCACGCTCCTCGTGGTGTCGTCAGCGTTAGGCATAGCCTGAACGAAGACGTCCTTGAACCTCATGTCCCTTATGTTTAGAAGGTGCCTCATCCTGTTGATTATATCCGTGGGCTCTATGTTGACAGGATCTATTGTGAAGAAATCAGTCAGCCTGTCAAGCAACTTAGCTGAGTCCTGGGCACCGTTTTTATTTAAGAAGTCAAGCGTTGTCTTTCTGGCGTCGTCAGCAAGGCTTCCTAGTACGGACAGCTTAGACCTTATGTCAGCCCTGTACCAATACACCTGAAGCCAGTTGCCTAAGCCTGTGAAGAACAGTATGAAGAGCGCTATCCACAATATGTTTACAACAACGGTTACCCACGTGGCTAGCGCGCTCTCAGCAGCCACTTTTCTTCTCTCCAATTAGCGGAAAAGCGTAGAGGCTTTTAAGTTGTAGTAGCTAAGGGCTGCTGGTTGTAACTATCACCTTGTCCTGCGTTATGAGGAACGTGTGCTCAAACTGAGAGACGGGTGCCTTTGAGGCCTCTACGAGTATCGGGTATTCTATGAGGGCCCTAGCCCTGGTCAGCTCTGTAAGCGTCCTCTCTATCTCCGAGGGCTTCCACTCAGGGTAGAGCCACCTCTTTGCAAAGGGCAGTGTGTTGAAGCGTGACAAAACGTACTCCAACAAGTTCTTGGCGTCCTCTGAGACCCTCTGGGGCATGTTGCCCGTGGCGGAGTATATGTAGGCCTTAGGGCCGTCAACGACCAGCCCCCTCCCAGGCGTTGCGAAGGGCTCTATTGCAACCTGAGTGCCCGGCCTCAACCTCTGGTAAAACGTTGTTCTCTCGGCATAGTTAGGTATAGAGAGCCCTGCATGAAGGACGTACCTCCCAAGCGTGTGGCCGGTCAAGTTCCTCACGGGCCTGAAGCCCGCGGACTTTATGGTGATCTCTATAGTCTTGCCTATGTCATACACCCTGACGTCAGGCCTTATGGTGTTTATGACCCTCTCGAGGGCGCTCCTGGCGGCCTGGGCCAGCTGCTGGAAGGCCTCACTGCCTATCGCCACGGTCGCCGCCGTGTCAGACAAGTAACCGTCAAGGGAGGCGCCGACGTCCACCTTAACTACAGCCTTCTCGGGCACCTTCACGTCATCGTCAATGCCGGGGGAGTAGTGTGCTGCGACCTCATTAATTGAGAAGTTGCACGGGAAGGCGGGCCTTGCGCCTCTCTTGGCTATAAGCGACTCGATCTCATCGCATATCTCCCTTGCGCTGGCGCCCGGCTTAACTAGGGAGGCCCCCAGCTCCCTGGCCTCAGCGCCTATCTTACCAGCCTCAAGGATCTTATTTATCTCATCCTGGCCTATCAACTTTCCTCCGGCCTACGAGCTGCCTTGGAGGGCTATAAATCAAAGCACATAGGTGTCCTTTTATCCTACGAGCCCCCCAAAGCGGAGGGATGGGAAATGGGGTACCTAATTTACTACGGTCACTCGGCCTTTGAGGTTAACGTCTCAGGGAAGAAGATATTGATAGACCCGTGGCTCTCAAACCCACTGTCCCCTGTGAAGCCTGAGAGCGTGACTGGCGTAGACTATATACTTATAACTCACGATCATGATGATCACCTGGGCGACACGTTCGAGCTGCTTAAGAAAAACCCTAAGGCTAAGGTTGTTAGTACCTTCGAGATAGCCAACTTCGTCGCTGAGAAGGTTAATGACGAGTCAAGGGCTATAGGGGGCAACATGGGCGGCCCCATGGTAGTTGACGACAAAATAAAGGTCGCCTTGGTCCCAGCCAACCACACAAGCACTCATGGGAGCCCCGTGGGCGTTGTAATAATTACAGAGGATGGCACTCTCTACCACGCCGGCGACACTGGCATAATGGCTGAGATGGGGCTCATTGGAGAGGTGTACAAGCCTGACATTGCGATGCTGCCGATAGGTGGCCACTTCACCATGGACCACAACGAGGCAGCCAAGGCTGTGGAACTCCTGAAGCCCAAGGTCGCAGTGCCCATGCACTACGGCACCTTCCCCATGCTCTACGGCAGCCCTGAGGAGTTCAGCAGGATAGTGACCTCCAGGGGGCTGCCGACCAAGGTAGTAATACTGAGGCCAGGGGAGAGGTTCGAGTTTAAGTTTTAAGGTCCCCGAGGGCCCTTAGCCAAGGGTCAAGATGGTAAGGGTAGCCGTAATAGATGACGATGCCTGCAAGCCAAAGCGATGTAGCTACCAGTGCATATCGGTCTGCCCAGTAAACAAGAGTCACAAGGGCGTGGCCATAGAGGCCGACACTAAGGCCAGGGCGAAGCCCGTCATACATGAGGACGTCTGCATAGGCTGCGGCATATGCGTGAAGGCGTGTCCCTTCGACGCCATATCAATAGTTAATCTGCCTGAGGAG